>CAZEFK010000326.1:0-5190 GCA_964511405.1 uncultured Comamonadaceae bacterium
GTCCACATAGTGCCGGGGATCGCCGGGCTGCAGCCGGTAGTAGGACGCGTTGTCGATGCCGCGGAACGACAGGGTCGGGCCGGCATGGTTGCCCTCGGCGGTGTGGTTGTAGACCACGTCGAGCACGACCTCGATGCCGGCATCGTGCAGGCGCCTGACGCAGGTCTTGACCTCGTGGATGTCGCCGGTCGCGAGGTAGCGCGGCTCCGGCGCGAAGAAGCCGATGGGGTTGTAGCCCCAGTAGTTGCCGAGGCCGCGGTCGACCAGGAAGCGGTCGTCCAGGAACGCCTGCACCGGCAGCAGCTCGATCGCGGTCACGCCCAGGCGGACCAGGTGGTCGACGATCGCGGGCTCGGCCAGGCCGGCGAAGGTGCCGCGCAGCTCCGCGGGCATGTGCGGGTGTTTCCAGCTCAGGCCCTTGACGTGGGCCTCATACAGGATGGTGTCGGCCCAGGCATGGCGGGGCGGGTGGTGCTCGCCCCAGGTGAAGGCCGGATCGATGACGCGGGCCTTGGGCATCATCGGCGCGCTGTCGCGGCGGTCGAACGACAGGTCGCCGGTGCGGCCGCCGACCCGATAGGCGAACAGCGCGTCGTGCCAGCGCAGCTGGCCCACGATCTCGCGCGCATAGGGGTCCAGCAGCAGCTTGTGCGGGTTGAAGCGGTGGCCGTGGGTGGGTTCGTAGGGCCCGTGGACGCGGTAGCCATAGAGCAGGCCCGGCCGGGCCTCGGGCAGGTAGCCGTGCCAGACCTGGTCGGTCTGCTCGGGCAGGGCGATGCGCTCGGTCTCGCGCCGGCCATGGGCGTCGAACAGGCACAGCTCGACCCGGGTGGCATTGGCCGAGAACAGGGCGAAGTTCACGCCCGCGCCGTCCCACGAGGCTCCCAGCGGATAGGGCTTGCCTTCGGCCACCCGCCGGGTCAGCAGCATCATTTCAGGCTCTCGACCGTGAAGATCAGGGTCGCCAGCGGCGGCAGGGTGATCCGGATCGAGAACGGATGACCGTGCGCCGGGATCGCCTCGGCCGGCACGCCGCCGCCATTGCCGACATTGCCGCCGCCATAGAACCCGCTGTCGGTGTTCAGACGCTCGGCATAGAAGCCCAGGCTCGGCACGCCGATGCGGACCTCGGGCCGGATGACCGGCGTGAAATGGGCGACCACCACCGCGAAGCCGTCATGGCCGCGGCGGATCCAGGCGAACACCGACTCGTCGCGGTTGCCGGCATCGATCCACTGGAAGCCGTCGCTGTCGCAGTCATGCTGGTGCAGCGCCGGCAGCCGGCGATAGAGCTGGTTGAGATCGCGCACCAGGGCCTGCATGCCGCGATGCTCGACGGCCTGCGCCGGATCGTCCAGCAGGTGCCAGTCGAGGCAGGTGTCGTGGTTCCATTCGCGCCATTGCCCGAACTCGCAGCCCATGAACAAGAGCTTCTTGCCCGGATGGCCGTACATGAAGCCCAGATAGGCGCGCAGATTGGCGAATTTCTGCCAGCGGTCGCCCGGCATCTTGTCCAGCAGCGAGCGCTTGCCGTGCACGACTTCGTCGTGGCTGATCGGCAGCACGAAATTCTCGGTGAAGGCATAGACCAGGCCGAAGGTCATGCGGTCATGGTGGTATTTGCGGTGGACCGGATCCTCGGCCATGTAGGCCAGGGTGTCGTGCATCCAGCCCATGTTCCATTTGAAGCCGAAGCCCAGCCCGCCGATGGCGGTGGGGCGCGACACCATCGGCCAGGCCGTGGATTCCTCGGCGACGGTGGTGGCGTTGGGATGGCGCAGGAACACCGCCTCGTTGAGCCGGCGCAGCAAGCCCGTGGCTTCGAAGTTCTCGGTGCCCCCTAGATGGTTGGGGATCCACTCGCCCGACTTGCGGCTGTAGTCGCGGTAGATCATCGAGGCCACGGCATCGACCCGGAGGCCGTCGATGTCGTACCGCTCGAGCCAGTATAGGGCGCTGGCCAACAGGAATTGGCTGACCTCGGTGCGGCCATAGTTGTAGATGTAGCTGTCCCAGTCCTGGTGCTTGCCCAGGCGCGGATCGGCATGCTCGTAGAGCGCGGTGCCGTCGAACTGGAGCAGGCCGTGGGGATCGCCGGGGAAATGGCCGGGGACCCAGTCGACCAGCACGCCCAGGCCGGCGTCGTGGGCGGCGGTGACGAAGGCCGCGAAGTCGTCGGGATCGCCGAACCGGCTGGTCGGCGCGAACAGGCCGGTCGGCTGGTAGACCCACGAGCCGTCGAAGGGATATTCCGAGACCGGCATCAGCTCCAGATGGGTGAAGCCCATGTGCTGGGCATAGGGCACCAGCTGCGCGGCCAGCTCGCGATAGGTGAGGTACCGGTTTCCGGGGCCCCGCCGCCAGCTGCCGAGATGGACCTCGTAGATCGCCATCGGATCGGCGCGGTCCTGCCAGCGCCGGCCATTGCCGGCGACCGCCGGCGGCAGCGGCCACACCCGCGACGCCGTGCGCGGCGTGACCTCCGCCGCGCGCGCCCAGGGATCGGCCTTGTCCGGCAGCGGCTGCCAGTCGGGCCCCAGGATCGCGTATTTGTAGAGGGCGCCGGGCTCGACACCGGGCAGGAACAGCTCCCAGATGCCGGCGTTGTGGCGCAGCCGCATGGGATGCTGGCGGGCATCCCAGCCGTTCATGTCGCCGATCACGCTGACCCGCCGGGCGTTGGGCGCCCACACGGCAAAGGCGGTGCCGGCGACGCCGTCGACGGTGCCGGGCTGGGCGCCCATCACCTCATAGGGGCGGGCATGGGTGCCCTCGGCCAGGAGATGCAGGTCGAGGTCGCCGATTACCGGCGGGAAGCGATAGGGGTCCTCGACCTCCCAGGTCAGGAACGGGGTCTTGAAGCGGTAGCGATAGGCGCCGCCCGACCACGGCCCCTCGAACAGGCCGGCGCCGTGGATGCGCGCCATCGGCCGGGTGGCGCCCGCCTCGATCACCTCGGCGCTCGCCGCACCCGGCATGAAGCAGCGGACGCAGCCGCCGGTGCGTGTGCGGTGCGGCCCCAGGATCGCGAACGGGTCGCCGTGGCGTCCGGCCGCCAGCGCATCCAGCGCCGGGCGGACGATGTCGATGTCCGGAACCGCGTTCACGGCGCCGCCGCGCTCAGGATCCGCAACAGGCCGCGCACCGGCACGTCGATCCACGCCGGGCGGCTGCCCGCCTCGTAAGCGATCTCGTAACAGGCCTTCTCGACGGCGAAACAGCGGATCAGCGCCTGGCCCTCGGTGTCGAGCGGGCCCGCGCCCTCCTGGTAGCCCTCCAGGAAGGACTGCTCGGCGTGGGCCAGCCAGGGCAGCAGCAGCGTCTCCAGGCGTTCGGGGTCCTCGCCGAACGCCGCTTGGGCGCGGGCGATGGCCACCGCCATCGCATAGTCGAACGAGCGCAGCATCCCGGCGACGTCGCGCAGCGGCGACTGCTTGGCGCGCCGCTCGGACAGCGGCCGCGCCGGCTCGCCCTCGAAGTCGATGATCAGGAAGTCGTTCTTGGTCACGAGCACTTGGCCCAGGTGATAATCGCCATGGATCCGGGTCTTGGGGCGGGCTAGCCGGTCCGGCAGGTCGGCGCGGATCGCGCCGCGCTGCGCCAGCAGCTCGGTCGCCGCCGCCGACGGTTCGGGCAACGCCTCCAGGATGGCGAAGGCGCGGTCGACGGTCGCCTGGAAGCCGGCCAGCCAGGCCGCACGATCGGCGGCGTTCGGCGGCTCGGGCGCGAAGTCGCCGGCGCCCGCGGCGAGGGCGGCGTGAAGCTCGCCGGTGCGGGTGCCGAGCCGCCGGGCCAGCTCGGCGAAATAGCCGTTCGGCTGCTCCTGGCCATCGGGCTCTGTTCGGGAATCGGCGATCAGCCGATCCAAGTAGTCGAGCGTCAGCTGCCAGCCGTCGCCCTGGTTGGGGACGAACTGCTGGACCACGGCAATGGTGGTCGCCGCACCGGTGGCGTCGATCAACTCCACGGCGCCATAGAGCTTGGGGGCTGCGACCGCCAAGGGGCTGGTGCTGAGATGGCGGGTGATCTCCACCTCGGGGTTGGGGCCAGGCTCGGGCCGGCGCAGCAGCTTGATCACCAGGCGGTCGGCGACCGCCGTGGCGCTGTTGCTCTGGTCGCCGCCCAGGCGCCGGACTGTCAGCTCCGGGATCTCGGGCAACGGCTCGACCGGATCGAAGCGCAGGGCCAGGTCGCCGGCCGAGCCTGGCTCGCGCCCGGCCAGGCCGTCCAGCAGCGCACGCGCGAAGCCCTCCGACGCGGCCGCGTCGTAGAGCACGCCGACCTTGGCGCCCTGCCGAACCCGTGCCAGAGCCAGACTGCCGAGTGTCATCACCGGGTCCAACGTTCCGGTTTCCCAGGCGATCCCCAGCGGCATGACGTAAGGGTGTCCGGCGTCCGTGGCGGCCAGCGCCAGCAGCGCGCCCGTGCGGGTGTCGCCGAGCGGCAGGGTGCCGACCAGGTTGGCCTGGTCGACCGCCCGGCCCTTGGCCTGGAACCAGCGCTGCGCCGGCAGGAAGCTCGGCAGGATGCTGCGCTCCAGCACGCCGCGCGCCGAACCCTCGGTCAGGCTGGCCCAGCCGCGCGGGATCACCAAGGTCGGCAGTTCGGGGCTGAGGGTGACCGGCTCCTCGTCGCCGGGCCCTTCGGCCAGGCGGAACCAGAAGAAGCCGTAACCGGGCAAGGTCAGCAGGTAGGGCAGCTCGCCGATCGGCGGGAAGGCGCTGTGGCCCAGCAGCTCCACCGGGACCCGGCCTTTCCAGGGCTGCAGCGGCAGCTCGACGGCCTGCGGCGCGCGCGACATGTTGGCGACGCACAGCACGGTCTCGTCCTGGTGGCTGCGCAGATAGGCCAGGATCTTGCGGTTCTTGGGCGTCAGGAACTGCAGCTCGCCGCGGCCGAAGGCGTGCTGGCCCTTGGCCACGGCAATCACCTGGCGCATCCAGTTCAGCAGCGAGCTCGACGACCGCCGCTGCGCCTCGACATTGAGGGACTGGTAGCCATAGATCGGGTCCATGATCGTCGGCAGATAGAGATGCGACGGATCGGCCAGACTGAACCCGCCGTTGCGATCGGGCGACCATTGCATGGGCGTGCGCACGCCGTTGCGGTCGCCCAGGAAGACATTGTCGCCCATGCCGATCTCGTCGCCGTAATAGAGCACCGGCGTGCCCGGCATCGAGAACATGACGC
>CAZEFK010000327.1:0-5117 GCA_964511405.1 uncultured Comamonadaceae bacterium
AACCGCAACCGGACGGATCTCGTAGGCGCCGCCGGGATTGGCCGCGGCCAGCTCACGAGCGGTCGCGAGCGCGTGATCGAGATCGGCGCAATCGACGATGTAGAAGCCCAGCAGCTGTTCCTTGGTCTCGGCATAGGGGCCGTCGATGACCAGCGGCGGATCGCGGTCCTTGCGCAGCGTGGTCGCGGCGGTAGTCGGCAGCAGCCGGGCGACCGGCCCCAGCCGGCCCTCGTTGGTCAGCTTCGCCTGGACGGCGGCGAGCCCGGTCATCACCGACTCGTCCTGCTCCTTGGTCCAGGCGCCGACCACGTCCTCGTCGTGGTAGCATAGGATGGCGTACAGCATCGGCGTCTTTCCTCCTCTCCAAGGACGCCCGACTATGCCCGGCCCCGACAGGCCACGGCGGAAAATCCGCTAGTTGCAGTGCAGCATGGCGCAGGCCAGGATGGGCTGCTCCAGCCGAAAGGCCTCTCATGGACCACTCCGCCCCAGCCTCCGTCGCCGCGCTGCTGCGCGACCGGCTGGACCACAGCGGCCCGACCCTGCTGGCGGCACCGGCCGCCCGGTTCGGCGCTGCCGCGTCCGATCACGCCGCCCTTGACCGCGAGCTGAGCGCCGCCCTGACCGAAGCGCTGGAGCGGGCCGAGCGCGATCCCTTCACCAACCCGATCCTGACCGCCGTGCTCGACCTGACCCGCCGGATCGATCGCGGCGAGGTCACGCTCGGCGACCTGGAGCAGCTCATGCAGCGGCTGGCGGTGCTGGCCTTCGGCCAGCGCGCCGAGCGCCTGGCCGCCTATCTGGGCGAGACCGATCCCGCCGCCAACCGCGCGCGCATCCGGACGCTGCTGGAGACGGCCGCCGAGGCCGGCTTCGATGCCTATCGGGCGGCGGTCGGCCGCGCCCGCTTCGGGCTGGTGCTGACCGCGCACCCCACCTTCGCGATCGGGCACGAGCTGTACCGGACCCTGATCCAGCTGGCGACCGGCCATGACGGGGCCGGCCGGCCGCTGGACGAGGCCGGCCGCGCCGCCCTGCTCGACGCCGCCGCCGCCGCCGAGCACCGGCCGACCCGCGGCCTCACCCTGGCCGACGAGCATGCCTGGTCGGTCGAGGCCCTGGGCCATATCCAGGACGCGGTCGACACCGTCAACGCCGTGGTGCTGGAGGTTGCCGCCGCGAACTTCCCGGAGCGCTGGACCGAGATCACGCCCGAGCTGATCACCGTCGCCTCCTGGGTCGGCTACGACCTCGACGGCCGCTCCGACATCGCGTGGAGCGACAGCTTCGCCAAGCGGCTGGAGATCAAGCTGCATCAGCTGCGCCGCCTGCGCCTCCGGCTGGCCGGCGTCGGCGGCATGGACAAGCTGGTCGCCCGGCTCGACGCGGCGATCGCCGCCGACGAGCAGGCGCACCGGGCGCTGCTGGCGGCCGGCGGCGACCCGAACGGCTTCGCCGCCTTCGTCCAGGCGATGCAGGACGGCCGCCGCGCCACCCTGACCCGCGGCACCGAGCTGCTGGCGACCCTGGAGCCGGCGATGGCGCATGGCGAGTCCGGACGCCGGCAGGCGCTGGCGGTGCTGGGCGCCAGCGTCGCCAGCCATGGACTGGGCCTGGCGCGGATCCATGTGCGGCTCAATGCCAGCCAGCTGCACAATGCGATCGGCAAGCAGGTCGGCATGGAGACCGCCCCCGACGACCCAAGCCATCGCCGCACCTATATGGCGGCGATCAACGACCTGTTGAGCCGGGTGTCGCCGGTCACGGTCAACTTCGCCGCCCTGATGCAGGAGCGGGCGTCGGCCAAGCGGCTGTTCATGATCGTGCAGCAGATCCGGAAATACATCGACGGCGAGACGCCGGTGCGGTTCCTGATCGCCGAGACCGAGGCGGGCTTCACGCTGCTGACCGCGCTCTACTACGCCCGGCTGTTCGGGGTCGAGGACCAGGTCGAGATCTCGCCCCTGTTCGAGACCGCAGCGGCGCTGGAGCGCGGCGACGCGATCATCGAGGAGGCGCTGCGCAGCCCGCATTTCCGCAACTATGTCAGGCGGTCCGGCCGGCTGTGCATCCAGTTCGGCTTCTCCGATTCCGGGCGCTATCTGGGCCAGATGCCGGCCACCTTCTTCATCGAGCGGCTGCGCCTGCGGCTGTCGCACCTGCTGGCGCGCTACGCGCTCAGCGACGTCCGCCTGATCCTGTTCAACACCCATGGCGAATCGATCGGCCGCGGCGGCCACCCGGCAAGCCTCGGCGACCGCCTGCGCTATGTCAGCCCGCCCGTCACCCGGGCCGCCTTCGACACCCAGGGCATCGCGGTGACCGAAGAGGTCAGCTTCCAGGGCGGCGACGGCTTCGTCTATTTCCTGAACCCGGCCGGGGCGCTGGCGGTCATGCGCGGCGTACTGGAGGTGTTCCTGGCGCCCGATGCCGAGGCCGAAGGCGATCCGATCTATCAGCAGAACGACTTCGCGGTCGAGTTCTTCGCCGGCATCCGCCAGTTCTTCGCCCGGCTGGTCGAGGACCCGAACTATGCCGCCCTGCTCGGCGCCTACGGCACCAACCTGGTGCCCCAGACCGGCTCGCGCCCGGTCAAGCGGCAGTATGACGGCGCCGGCCCGGCGCCGGGGCGGCTGCACCCGTCCGAGCTGCGGGCCATCCCCAACAACGCCATCTTGCAACAGCTGGGCATGATGGCCAACAGCGTCGCCGGCGCCGGCGGCAGCATCGCCAAGGACCCCGAGCTGTTCGCCAGCCTGGTCGAGCATTCGCCGCGCTTCCGCCGAGCCATGGCCATGGTCCAGGCGGCGCTGCGCGCCTGCGATCTCGACCTGCTCAGCGCCTATATCGACACGCTGGATCCGGGCATGTGGCTGACCCGGTCGGGCCGCACCCGCAGCCCCGGACGCGCCCGCGAGCTCCGGTCGGTCGCGGCCCTGCTCGAGCGGCTGGACCTGCATCCGCCGCTGGTCAAGCTGTTCCGGCGGATCCAGGCCGACCACCTGGCGCTGCCCCAGCACTGGACCAGCCGCCCGGATCAGGCGCTGATGCTGCTCCACGTGCTGCGGCTGGCCGCCATGCAGCGCATCTATCTGCTGGCCACCCACATCCCCGACTTCAGCCCGCAGCACGGGGTCAGCCGCGAGGGCGTGCTCGCCCGGCTGCTGCGGCTTGATGTGCCCGACACCGTGGCCCGCCTGAAGGCGATCTTCCCCAAGGCCGATCCACCGCCGGCGGTGGTCTCGGCCGGCGAGGAGCCAGCCACCTACCGGAGCGATGCGGCGCTGAGCTATGCCCGCGAGCACGAGGCGCTGTTCGAGCCGATGCTGGGGCTGCACGAGCTGGTGCTGCGCGCCAGCACCGCCATTGCCTACCACATCGGTGCCGTCGGGTGACGGTCAACCGCCCTGGATGGTGAACCCGGCCGGCGGCTCGCCGCGGCGCCGGCGCTCGACCATGGCGTGATAGGCGGCTTCCAGCCAGCGGGCGAAGCGGCGGCCGTCGAACAGCGGCGCGGTCCGGCAGGCGGCGGCCAGGCGCGCCCGCAGCGCCGCCAGGCGCTGCGAATCACCGGCCAGGGCGACCGCCGTGGCGACGAAGGCGGCATCGTCGGCCACGACCAGCTCGCCCAGACCCAGGTTCGCAAGAAAGGTCGCGGCAATGCGCGACCCGAAGCGCGGACCGGGCAGGGTCAGCACCGGCACCCCGGCCCACAGCGCATCGAGCGCCGTGGTCGAGGCATTGAGCGGCCCGGTGTCGAGCAGCAGCCCGGCATGGGCGTGGCGGGCCAGGTGCAGGGCCTTGTCGGCCATGCGCTCGGCGAACACCAGGCGGTCCGGGTCGAGGCCGCGGTCGCGGACGGCACGCCTGAGATTGGCCGCCACCGAGGCCCGCCCCTGGACATTGCTCAGCCACAAGACGCTGCCCTCGACCGCCGCCAGCACCCGGAGCCAGCGGTCGAGGGTCGGCGGATCGATCTTCTGGGGATTGTTGAAGCCGCAGAACACGAAGCCGTCGGCCGGCAGGCCGCAGGCGGCGCGGTCGGGCGCCGCGGGCGCGATCGCGTGCGGCGTGGCGCAATGATAGACCGGCAGCCGCACCACGCGCTCGGCATGGCCTGTCTCGGCGCCGCGCGGCAGCACCGTGTCGTCGGCGATCAGGTAGTCGACGCCCGGCATGCCCAGGCCGCCGGCATGGCCCAGCCAGAACAGCTGGACGGGCGCCGGACGGGCCGCCAGGATCACCGGATTGTCGTGACGCATGAAGCCGTTGAGGTCGACCAGCACGTCAAGCCCGGCGGCCCGGATGTGTGTCGCCGCCGTCTGCGGCGTGCACGCGGACAGATCGTGCCAGACCGCCGCCGTGGCGCGCAGCCAGCGGTGATAGGGGGCGGCCTCGCCGCTGCGGTCGCGCTGGCTGAACAGGTGCAGCTCGATCCGCTCGGGATCGTGGCCGGCCAGCACGCCGCCGATGACATGGCCGACCGGATGGTCGCCGAAATTGGGCGACAGATAGCCGACCCGCAGTCGCCCCGAGAGGTTGGGCGCCGCCGGCCCCGCCGCCGCGGGCACGGTCGCCAGCAGCGCCGCGAGGGCGGCGGCGATCCGCTGCCGGACATCGGCGGCCAGCGGCCGGGTCACGTCCAGATAGAGCAGGTTGATCAGCACGTCGAGCTGGCCGGCCGGGAAGCGCGGCCCGCGCACCACGGCGTCGAGCCGGCGCTCGAGATCGGCGAAGCGCGCGAGATCGCAGGTTTCCGACGCGATGGTCAGCGCCGACTCCAGCGGGTGCAGCAGCGCCGGGTCGATCGCCAGCGCCCGCTCGTAGGCGTCCAGGGCCAAGGCCGGATCCGGTCCGGCGAAGCGCTGTGCGTTGCCCAGATTGTTGTGCAAGGCTGCGATCGGCGGATTGACGGCGATGGCATGGCGGAACAGGGGAATGGCCGCCTGATGGTCGCCCTGCTGCATCAGCGCCGTCGCCAGCTCGTTCAGCACCCCGGCGTCGTCGGGCGCGGCGGCGGCGGCCTGACGCAGGCAGCGCAGCCGCTCGGCCGATTCGCCGAGGGCCCCGGCGAGGTCGGCCAGCACCACCCAACCGGCGGCAGCGGCGCCGGCCGC
>CAZEFK010000328.1:0-5112 GCA_964511405.1 uncultured Comamonadaceae bacterium
GGCGAAGTGGCACGCACCACGATGGTGCGTCACGCCTTTCGCGTTCTCACCGACGATAAGATCAAGACGCGGCTGATCGCCTTCTCCGACGACATGGACGGGCTGCGCAAGGTTCCCGACAACGTGCCCAACCGCGAGCTGCTGGCACGCCACCTGGGCAAGCCGCTGACCGCGATCCCTGATCCGTTCGGCACCCATGACAGCTTCGGCGCGCACAACAACGCCCGGCTGCGCGGCTTCCTGGACCAGTTCGGCTTCGACTACGAGTTCCAGTCGGCCAGCGAGTGGTACAAGAGCGGCCGCTTCGACGTGGCGCTGATCCGGGTGCTGCAGCACTTCGACGAGATCATGTCGGTCATGCTGCCGACGCTCGGCGCCGAGCGTCAGGCCACCTACAGCCCGGTGCTGCCGATCTCGCCGACCACCGGCCGGGTGCTGCAGGTGCCGCTGATCCATCGCGACCCGGATGCAGGCACCATCGCCTTCCACGACGAGGACGGGCGGCTGGTCGAGCAGCCGGTAACCGGCGGCCGCGCCAAGCTGCAATGGAAGGCCGACTGGGCGATGCGCTGGGTGGCGCTGGGCGTCGACTACGAGATGTCGGGCAAGGACCTGATCCCGTCGGTCGAGCTGGCCGGCAAGATCGCCCGGATCCTGGGCGCCCGCCCGCCCGAGGGCTTCAGCTACGAGCTGTTCCTGGACCAGGACGGCCAGAAGATCTCCAAGTCCAAGGGCAACGGCCTGTCGGTCGAGGAATGGCTGCGCTACGCCCCGGTCGAGAGCCTGGCCTTGTTCATGTACCAGCAGCCGCGCCGGGCCAAACGCTTGTATTTCGACGCCATCCCCAAGGCGGTCGACGAATATCTGAGCTTCCTCGACAAGTTTCCGGGCGAGGCGCCGGCGGCACAATACGAAAACCCGGTCTGGCACATCCATGACGGCAAGCCGCCCGCGGCGGGCCTGCCGGTCAGCTTCGCCATGCTGCTCAACCTGGCGAGCGTGGTCCACGCCGAGGATCCGGCGGTGCTGTGGGGCTTCATCGAGCGGGCCCGGCCCGGGCACAAGGCGCCGCGCTCGCCGCTGCTGACCCGGCTGGTCGAGTTCGCGCTCGCCTATTACCGGGACCTGGTCCGCCCGGCCAAGCGCTACCGCGCCCCGACCGAGGCCGAGCGCGCGGCCCTGTCCGACCTGGCTGACGGGCTGGCGGCGGTGCCCGCCGGCGCCGATGCCGAGGCCTACCAGGCGGTGGTCTACGAGGTCGGCAAGCGTCCCGAGTTCCCCGAGCTCCGGGCCTGGTTCAAGGCTCTGTACGAAGTGCTGTTCGGCCAGGAGCAGGGCCCGCGCCTGGGCTCGTTCGTGGCGCTCTACGGCCGCGACGAGACCATCGCCCTGATCCGCCGGGCGCTGGCGGGACAAGACCTGGCCGCAGCCGGGGACTGAGGGGCGTCAGAACGACGATCCCGGCTGGGTCAGGAACTGCAGCTCTTCGGGCGTGCTGGCGCGGCCCAGCGCGGCGTTGCGGTGGGGGAAGCGGCCGAAGCGGGCGATGATCGCATGATGCCGGCGGGCGGCATCGATCGACTCGGCGCTGGCCGGGTCGTCGGCGAGGCCGGCGAACAGGGTCAGCGCCCGCTCCTGGTCGGCCAAGGCCTCCGAATGCTCGAAGGGCAGGTACAGGAACCAGCGGCGGACCGGCGCCAGGCCGCGGTCGTAGCCGGCGGCGACGGCGTGAACCGCCGCCGCGCGGGCCTGCGGATCGGTGGCGAAGGCCCGCGGCGTGCCCCGGAACAGGTTCCGTGGCACCTGGTCCAGCAGGATGATCAGGGCCAGCGCGCCGTCGGCCGTGCCCAGCCAGTCGGTCAGGCGCCCGGCTTCGGCGTCGTCGCGCAGCGGCCCCAGGGCCGCCGCGACGGCGCGGTCGAACGCCGGGTCGACCGTGAACCAGGCGTCGCGCGGCGCGTCGCCATCGGCGAACCAGAACCCGAGGACCGCCGCCTCAGTCATGGTGGATGTCGTCGATCCAGCGCACCGGCTCCGGGTTCTCGACCGGCTCGATATCCAGGTTGACCACCACCGGGATCTGGCCGCTGCGGACCAGGACGCATTCCAGCGGCTCGTCGGTGCTGGCGTTGATCTCCTGGTGCGGCACGTAGGGCGGCACATGGATGAAGTCGCCCGGGCCGGCTTCGGCGGTGAACTCCAGCCGGTCGCCCCAGCGCATGCGCGCCTTGCCGCGGACCACATAGATCACGCTCTCGACCTCGCCATGGTGATGGGCGCCGGTCTTGGCGTCGGGATGGATGGTGACGGTGCCGGCCCACAGCTTCTCGGCGCCGGTGCGGGCCCGGGTGATCGCGGCGGCGCGCGACATGCCCGGGGTCTGGGCGGTGTTGCCGTCGAGCTGGTCGCCTGGGACCACCTTGACGCCGTGGGTCCGCCAATCGGTTTGCGTCATGCTGCGCTCCTCGCTATGGTCCCCCCGGTTTTAGGGGAGTAGCCGCCATCGGCGCCAGCCGGTGGGTGCCGCGTCAACATGCTTGGCGATCTCGCCATGGCGCGCACGGCTTTCGGGCTCAGCGAGACCTATGGCCGGAGCAGCCCGGCGGCAAGGGGCCGTCTGCGGGCAGCTTCGCCATGTCTCGCGGCCCCCTGGACCCTGCCCATGGACCCCTTCCTCGTCTCGCTGGCCGCCGTCGCCCTGGCCGAAATCGGCGACAAGACCCAGCTGCTGGCGCTCAGCCTGGCCGCGCATTACCGCCGTCGCGGACCGATCCTGGCCGGCATCCTGGCCGCGACCCTGCTCAACCACGCCATCGCCGCGGAGCTGGGGAGCCTGGTCGGGGGCTGGTTCGATCCGCGCTGGTTCACGCGGGCCGTCGGCGTGTCGTTCCTGGCCATGGCCGTATGGGCGCTGCTGCCGGACAAGCTGGACGAGGACGAAGCGGCCGAGGACCGCTGGCGCAGCCGGTTCGGCATCTTCGGCGCCACGGCCATCGCGTTCTTCCTGGTCGAGATGGGCGACCGCACGCAGATCGCCACCGTCGCCCTGGGGGCGCAGTATCATCGGCCGCTGCCGGTGACGCTCGGCACCACCGCCGGCATGATGCTGGCCAACGCGCCGGTGGTGCTGTTCGGCGCCGCCGCCGCCCAGCGGCTGCCCATGGGGCTGATCCGCAAGCTGGCGGCGCTGCTGTTCCTGGGGCTGGGGATCGCCGCCCTGATCGGCTAGGCGGCGCGGCGGACCTCCACCGTGACATGGGACAGGGCGCGAAAGCGGACGGTCAGCCGGTCGCGATAATAGTCCGGGCCGCGCGCCTGCCGGGTGTCGACCGCGACGATGGCGCCCAGATGGCCGGGCCCCAGCCGCCACAGATGCAGGTCGGAGAGGCGGTCGCCGTCGGCCTCGACCGCCTGGCGGATGCCGTCGGCGACGCCGCGGTCGGGGACCATGTCCAGCAGCACCGCGCCGGTGTCGCGGATCAGCCCGCGCGACCAGGCGGCGATGACCAGGGCGCCGACCAGGCCGGCCAGCGGGTCCATCCACAGCCAGCCGAAGGCACGGGCCAGCACCAGCCCCACGATCACCAGCACCGACACCGCGGCGTCGGCCGCCACATGCAGGACGGCCGCGCGCATGTTGTTGTCCTGGTGGGCGCCGTGGCCGTGCTCCTCGAACACCACCTCATGCGCCTCGCCGGGCGTCCTGAGGTGGGCGACGAAGGCGTGCGGCTCGGGGATCGGATCGATGCTCTCCAGCCAGCCGCCGCGGTCGGCCAGGGCGAAGCGCTGGCGCGTGCCGTCCGGCCGTACCGTCTCGATCGTCGCGTCCGCGGGCGCCGAGCCCTCGGCGTGCAGCCGGAACACCGGCGGCACGCCGTCTTCGAACACGCTCAAGGTCCACGCGCCGTCCGGTCGCGCGATGCGGTGCGCCGCATCGTGGCCACCCCCATGCCCGTGGCCGTGGTGATGATGATGCTCGCCGCCGCCCAGCAGCCAGGCGCTGGCGATGTTGACCGCCAGGCCGAGCCCCGCGATCGGGATGGCCTGGCCGAAGGCGATCGGCACCGGTTCGAGGACGCGGATGACGGCGTCATAGCCGATCAGCAGCGCGATCAACGCCAGGATGACGGCGCTGGTGAAGCCGGCCAGATCGCCCAGCTTGCCGGTGCCGAAGCTGAAGCGCCGGTCGCCGGCCAGCCGGCGGGCATAGCGATAGGCCAGCGCCGCCAGCAGCAGGGCGCTGGCGTGGGTGCTCATATGCAGGCCGTCGGCGACCAGGGCCAGCGACCCGAAGGCCAGGCCGCCGCCGATCTCCAGCAGCATCATGGCGCTGCACAGGGCGATCACCAGCCACATCCGGCGCTCGTTGCCGGCATGGGCGGCGCCGAGGAAGACGTGGGCGTGGTCGTCCATCGGCGGGCTCCTCACTTGAGATAGGTCCGGACCACGGCCATGAGCTGCTCGGTCGCGTCCAGGTTCAGCGCGCCCGGATGCCGCTCGGCATCGACCAGGTGCGTGCGGACATGGTCCTCGATCACCTCGGCCGTCAGCCCGGCCATGGCGGCGCGGGCGCTGGCCAGCAGATGCATGACCGGCTCGCAGCCGGCATCCGTCTCGAGGGCGCGTTCGATGGCTTCGACCTGGCCCCGGATCCGGCGCACCCGGGCCAGCAGTTTCTGCTTCTCGCGGACGGTATGGGTCATCCGCGACCCTAGCATAGGGTAGCCCCCTATGCTAGTGTCGACGTCAGCCGTGGCCGCCACCGATCAGGGCGGCGAGATCGGTCAGCACGGTCAGGGGGTTGAGGCCGCCGGCGGTGGCCAGATAGCGGCGCTCCCAGACCGGGTCGAACGCCTGCCAGACCGGGCGCAGGCTGCCGCCGGCCGGCTCGGCCTGCTCGAACACGGCGCTGCCCAGGCGTGTCCAGGCCGGCGACGCCCGCCCGTCGCCAAACCCGGCCAGCGGCGCCAGCCCCAGCTCCAGCCAGCGATAGCCCGCCGCCGCGGCGTGGCGGATCACGTGCACGGCCAGGGCCTCGATCAGCGCCGGGTCGGTGCCGGCCGCGTATCGCAGCAGGTCCAGCGCCGCCTCGTGACGGGCGTCGGTCCCGAG
>CAZEFK010000329.1:0-5097 GCA_964511405.1 uncultured Comamonadaceae bacterium
TCATGATGTAGACTTCGGGGTGGCCGAAGAACCAGAACAGATGCAGGAACAGCATCGGGTCGCCGCCGCCGGCCGGGTCGTAGAAGGTCGTCCCGAAGTTGCGGTCGGTCAGCAGCATGGTGATGGCGCCGCCGAACACCGGCAGCGACAGCACCAGCAGGAACGCCGTCACCAGCACCGACCATGCGAACAGCGGCATCCGGTGCAGGGTCATGCCCGGCGCGCGCATGTTGAGGATCGTGGTGATGAAGTTGATGGCGCCCAGGATCGACGAGGCGCCGGCCAGGTGCATCGAGAAGATCGCCATGTCGACCGACGGCCCGGGCTGGCCGGCCGGGCCCGACAAGGGCGGATAGAGCGTCCAGCCGGTGCCGGCGCCGCTACCGATGAAGGTCGACGACACCAGCAGCAGGAATGCCGGCACGATCAGCCAGAAGCTGATGTTGTTGAGGCGCGGGAACGCCATGTCGCGCGCACCGATCATCAGCGGCACGAACCAGTTGCCGAAGCCGCCGATCAGCGACGGCATGACCACGAAGAAAATCATGATCAGGCCGTGGGCCGTGGTGACCACGTTGTAGGCCTGGTTGTCGGGCATGACGGTGCCGCCCGGATGGGCAAGCTGGGCCCGCATCAGCATCGAGAAGGCGACGCCGAAGACCCCGGCGAACACCGCAAAGAACATGTAGAGCGTGCCGATGTCCTTGTGGTTGGTGGACATCAGCCAGCGCTTCAGGCCGGTCGGGTGATGGTCATGCCCATGGTCGTGCGCGTCGTGCGCCGGACCATGGCCGTGTGCGCTCTGGTAGCTCATCCTGGCTCCCCCAATCCTGTCGCGCGGCCCCGGGCCCCGTCAGTTCCCGGCCGCCTCCGTCGAACCGCCCGCCCCCGGGCTCCGGTCAGTTCCCGGCCGCCAGCCGGACGTCCTTGGCCGCCGGCGCACTGCCGTCGGCGAATTTCTTCTGGGCGTCCTTGACCCAAGCGTCGAACTTGTCTTTCGGCAACGCCTCGATCGAGATCGGCATCGCACTGTGATTGACGCCGCAGATCTGGTTGCACTGGCCGTAATACTGGCCGGGCTTGTCGATCCGGACCCAGGTCTCGTTGATCCGCCCCGGCATGGCATAGCGCTGGACGCCCAGCGACGGCGCGAACCAGGAATGCATCACGTCGCTCGACGTGATCAGGATGCGGATGTTGGTGTCGGTCGGCAGCACCAGCTTGTTGTCGACATCAAGCAGCCGCAGCTGGCCCGGTTTCCGGTCGGCGTCCTGGATCATGTAGCTGTCGTAGGTGAGGTTGCCCTGGTCCGGGAATTGATAGGACCAGTACCACTGGTGGCCCGTCACCTTGATCGTCATCTGCGCGTCGCGCGTCTTGTCGGCGTAGTACAGCAGCCGGAACGACGGCACCGCGATGGTCACCAGGATCAGCACCGGAACGATCGTCCACAGCACCTCGATCGTGGTGTTGTGCGTGGTCCGGCTCGGCACCGGGTTCACCGACGCGCGGAATTTCACGATCACATAGGCCAGCAGCGCCATGACGAACAGCGCGATGCCGGTGATGATCACCAGCAGCACGTCGTGCAGCGATTCGATGCGGGCCTGCATCGGCGTCACCGCCGGCTGCATGCCCAGCTGCCAGTCATAGGGTGCGGCCACCGCCGTCCCGGCCGCGCCCAGCACCGCCATCGCGGTCCCCAACGCCACCGCCCGTAGTCCCCGCCAGCCCTTCGCGGCCCGGCCGCCGCTCGCGCTCGTCTCCATCCGGCCCCCCATGGTCCCTCCGGTCATCCCGCCCGGGCCGCCCGGGCCCTGACGCCGCGGCCGCCCCGGGATGCGTCGAGCTGACCGGTACCAGGACCGGTCGCACGCCCCCATCTCCGCCGACAGGGCGCGAATCCGCCCTGTCTCCGCGCCAGCCCCCCGGCCGCGCGTCGCGAGGGATATTGGCCACATCAAGGGCCTAAGTCAAAGCGCTGGGATTCGGGGTTACCGGTCATGGTGCCGCACCGCGGGAGGGTGCGGGACGGGTGGCGTTGCCGCCCGGAACGTCCCATGTTGGGAGGATCGGCGCCCACGGAGACCTGCAGATGAGCGATCTCAGCACCACCGACCAGCTATTCTTCGGGGCTGCCGGCCTCGACCGCGCCCGCATCGAGCGCGTCGTGGGCGACGCCCTGGCCGGCGTCGACGACGGCGAGCTGTACCTGGAGTACGGCCAGTCCGAGGGCCTGGCCTATGACGACGGGCGGCTCAAGGCGGCCAGCTTCGACACCACCCAGGGCTTCGGCCTGCGCGCGGTGGCCGGCGAGGCCACCGGCTATGCCCACGGCACCGACGTCAGCGAGGCCGCGATCGAGCGCGCCGGCCACACCGTACAAGCGGTGCGCAGCGGCCATTCCGGCACGGTGGCCGACGGCCCCAGCCGCACCAACCGCCAGCTCTACACCGACCAGAATCCCCTGGCGCTGGTGCCGTTCGAGCAGAAGGTGGCGCTGCTGGCCGAGATCGACGCCTATGCCCGGGCCAAGGACAGCCGCGTGCGCCAGGTCTCGGCGTCGATCGGCGGCGAGTGGCGGGCGGTCCAGATCATCCGCGCCGACGGGCTGCGCGTGGCCGACATCCGGCCGCTGGTGCGGCTCAGCGTCAGCATCGTGGTCGGCGAGGGTGACCGCATGGAGTCGGGCTCGAGCGGCACCGGCGGCCGCGTCTCGTTCGAGCAGTACATGGCGCCCGAGCGCTGGCAGGCCCAGGTCGACGAAGCGCTGCGCCAGGCCCTGGTCAATCTGGGCTCGGTGCCGGCGCCGGCCGGCGAGATGACCGTGGTGCTGGGCCCCGGCTGGCCCGGCATCCTGCTGCACGAGGCGATCGGCCACGGCCTGGAGGGCGACTTCAATCGCAAGGGCACGTCGGCCTTCAGCGGCCGCGTGGGTGAGCGCGTTGCCGCCCCCGGCGTGACCGTGATCGACGACGGCACGATGCCGGACCGCCGCGGCTCGCTCACCATCGACGATGAGGGCACGCCGACCGAGCGCACGGTGCTGATCGAGGATGGCATCCTCGTCGGCTACATGCAGGACCGCCAGAACGCGCGGCTCATGGGCATGAAGCCGACCGGCAATGGCCGGCGCGAGAGCTTCGCCCACCATCCGATGCCGCGCATGCGGAACACCTACATGCTCGGCGGCTCGCACGACCCGCAGGAGATCATCAAGAGCGTCAAGCGCGGGCTGTACGCCGTCAATTTCGGCGGCGGGCAGGTCGACATCACCTCCGGAAAGTTCGTGTTCAACGCCGCCGAGGCTTACCTGATCGAGGACGGCAAGATCGGCCCGGCGGTCAAGGGCGCGATGCTGATCGGCAACGGCCCCGAGGCGCTCAAGCACGTGAAGATGATCGGCAACGACATGGGGCTCGATCCCGGCATCGGCACCTGCGGCAAGGACGGCCAGGGGGTGCCGGTCGGTGTGGGCCAGCCGACCATGTTGATCGACCGGCTGACGGTGGGTGGCACGGCGGCTTAGTTCTGGGCCGCCTCGTGCGTGGCTGCCCCTCCAGGTCGGCTATTTGCAGGGGGCGAAGCCCCCTGCAACTCCGGCCCACGCACTCGGCGGCGCCCAGCCTTGGTTCGCGCCCGCCGGCGCCCAAGTCCTCGCAAGGGGCGAAGCCCCTTGCAAACCCGGGCGGCAGCGCAGCGCAAGTTCATCCGGCCGCGCGGGTGACTCACCCCAACCGCTCTGCCCGTAGGTTCCCGACATGAGCGCACGGCTCGATCCCGCGGGCGGCCATGGCGGGGCGACCGACTTGGTCCCGTTCACCGACGCCGACGCGGCGTGCCGGCGCATCGCCGAGATCTATGAGCGAAGCCGCTCGGCGATCGCCAGTGCGTTTGCCGAACTTCGCGACGGCCGCGGGCCCGTCATCGGCGCCAACTATCCGTACGTGGGCATCACGGTCGGTCTCGAAGACCTTCACCCTGATGCGCGCCCGTCCTACGGGATGATCCAGGACCCCGGCACGTACGGGACGACGCTGACCCGCCCCGACCTGTTCGCCGATTACTATCGCACGCAGATCGGGCTCCTTCTCGAGCGCCACGACGTACCGGTCCTGGTCGGCGTCAGCGACCGGCCGATCCCGCTGCCGTTCGTGGTCGAGGACGCGACCGCCGACGTGAGCGAAGCCGACGTGCGCGCGATGCTCGGGCGCTTCACCCTGCCCGATCTCGCCGCGATCGACGATGCGATCGCCAACGGCACGTATCATCCGAGCCCCGGCCAGCCGCGCCCGCTGGCCCTGTTCCCGGCCGAGCGCGTCGATTACTCGCTGCACCGCCTGCATCACTACACCGCGACCTCGGCCCGTTATTTCCAGCGCTTTGTGCTGCTGACCAACTACCAGCGCTACGTCGACGAGTTCCGCGCCTACGCGCGCGCGCAGATCGAGTCGGATCGCGGCGAATACGAGGCGTTCGTCGAGCCCGGCGACCTCGTGACGCCGCGTCGCGCCACGACCGGGCTGGCGCCTTCGGGCGCGCCCGTGTCGCACCTGCCGCAAATGCCCACCTATCACCTCGTCCGCGCCGACGGCAACGGCCTCACGCTGATCAACATCGGCGTCGGCCCGAGCAACGCCAAGACGATCACCGACCACATGGCGGTGCTCAGGCCGCATTGCTGGCTGGTGCTGGGCCATTGCGCGGGCCTCCGGCGGACGCAGTATCTCGGCGACTACGTGCTCGCGCATGCTTATGTGCGCGAGGACCACGTGCTCGACCGCGACCTGCCGCTCTCCGTCCCGCTGCCGGCGATCGCCGAGATCCAGGTCGCGCTGCAGGAGGCGGTCGAGAAGATCACCGGCCTGCGCGGCACCGAGCTCAAGACGCGCATGCGCACCGGCACGGTCTTCACCACCGACAACCGCAACTGGGAGCTCCGCTACGGCGAGCTCTACGAGAAGCTGAACCAGAGCCGCGCCATCGCGGTCGACATGGAATCGGCCACCGTGGCCGCCAACGGGTTCCGCTTCCGCGTGCCCTACGGGACCTTGCTGTGCGTCTCCGACAAGCCGCTGCACGGCGAGATCAAGCTGC
>CAZEFK010000330.1:0-5001 GCA_964511405.1 uncultured Comamonadaceae bacterium
GGATGGCGAGGAACGGTCACCGGGCCGCCGTCATCTGGTTCACTGGCCTGTCCGGCGCCGGCAAGTCGACCATCGCCAACCTGGTCGAGCAGCGGCTGGCGGCGCTCGGCCGGCACAGCTACGTCCTCGACGGCGACAACCTGCGGCACGGGCTCAACCGCAATCTCGGCTTCACGGTCGAGGCGCGGGTCGAGAACATCCGCCGCGTCGCCGAGGTCGCCAAGCTGTTCGTGGATGCCGGCCTGATCGTGCTGAGCGCGCTGATCTCGCCGTTCCGCGCCGAGCGCGAAATGGCCCGCGCGCTGCTGGCGACCGGCGAGTTCGTCGAGATCCACGTCGCCACACCCCTGGCGGTGTGCGAAGCGCGCGATCCCAAGGGCCTCTATGCCCGGGCCCGCGCCGGCCAGATCGTCGACTTCACCGGCATCGACGCGGCCTACGAGCCGCCCGAGGCGCCGCAGATCCGACTGGACACCACCGGCCTTGACCCTGCGGCGGCAGCCGAGCGGGTCATCGCCTACCTGCGCGACGGCGACTACATCTGAGCCGGGCTGTCGGGGCCGGTCCGTCAGGACCGGTCCGCGACGGCGGCTTGCCAGGCGTCCACCACCTGGTCAAGCCGATCCGGCGGCCGGAGCAGGAGCGGGATGGCGCAGTCGCGGACCAGGCTGCGCAGGGGCTCCGCCGTCAGATATTCGACCGGCGACTTGCCGTCGACGCGGGCCAGCAGCAGCGCCGGCAGCAAGCTGGCGGCGCGGGCCTCCAGACCCGGGCGCGGCTCCCAGGCGAGATGTTCGACATACGTTTCGGCCAACGCCCTGAACGCGTCGATCAGGGCGTCATGCCGGTCCGGACGGACCAGGCATTTCAGCAGCAGGTGGTTCAGGCAGAACGCCAGGTCGAACGCCGGATCGCCGAACCAGGCGCATTCGGCGTCGAGCAGCACCGGCCCATGGGGGCCGACGAGGATGTTCTTGGGGCTGACGTCCCCGTGCACCAGGGCCAGGCGGACTGCGGCGGTCCGTTCGGCGAGCTGAACCAGCTGCCCGGCCGCTACCGGGTGGCGCGCGGCGGCGGCGAGCAGATAGGGCTCGAGCCGCAGGGCGCGGAAATTGCCGGTCGTGTCGAACGCGGCCGCCAGATCGGCGCAGCAGGCGCTGGCGGCGTGGAGACGGCCGACCAGCCGGCCGACCGCCCGCGCCGTGTCCGCCCTGACATCGCCGGCCATCAGCTGCTGCTTCCACAGCCGATGCGTGTCGGGGGGCAGGTAGGACATGGCGAACAGTCCCGCCTCGCCGTCATGGGCGAGCGGGCGCGGCACTCCATCGGGGCACTGGCCGGCTGCGAACCGCATCCACGCCCATTCGTAGGCGTTGCGCGACAGCGGCGCCGTCCAGGTGGCGGCGGTCTTGAGCTGGGCCCGGGCGCGCTTCACGCAGATCGAGCGGCCCGGCAGGTCGACCCGCCAGATGTCGGACGACACCCCGCCGTCCAGCGGATGCCAGGCCGCGCTCTCGTCCGCCGCCGCCAGGCCCTGGCGGATCAGGAAGGCGGCGAGGGCCGGCTCCGGGCATGTCACGGCGCGCAGGGCCTCAGGCCGCCGTGGGCGCGGGGCCGGCGCCGCGGATGGGCAGGGCGGCCCAGCCGGCGAAGCGGGCGTCTTGGCCCAGCGCCTCTTCGATGCGCAGGACCTCGTTCCATTTGGCCATCCGCTCGGAGCGGGAGAACGAGCCGACCTTGAGCTGCCCGGCATTCCAGCCGACGGCCAGATGGGCGACCGTGACGTCCTCGGTTTCGCCCGACCGCGCCGAGACGATGGTGCCGAACCCGGCCTCCGCACCGGCGCGCAACGCGGCGTAGGCCTCGGTGACGGTCCCGGCCTGGTTGGGCTTGATCAGCACCGCGTTGGCGCTGCCCGCGGCGGCGGCGGCGGCCACCCGGCCGGCGTTGGTCACCAGGAAATCGTCGCCGATGATCTGGCAGCGCCCGCCGAAGGCCGTGGTGAAGGCGCGGAACCCGTCGGGATCGTCCTCGGCCAGCGGATCCTCGATCGACAGGATCGGGTAGCTGTCCAGCCACCGGCCCAGCATGTCGATCATCCCGGCGGTGTCGAGGGCGCGGCCGTCGAGCGCCAGGACGTAGCGGCCGTGGCGGCGGAACTCCGAAGCGGCGATGTCGAGCGACAGCGCGACATCCTGGCCCGGCCGGAAGCCGGCGTCCCGGATCGACTCGACCAGCGTGTCGAGCGCCTGCTCGTTGCTGTCGAAGGCCGGCCAGTAACCGCCTTCGTCGGCCACGCCCTGCAGCTTGCCGGCTGCTTTCATCCGCGCGCCGGCGGCGCGATACACCTCGGCCGTCCAGTCGAGCGCTTCGGCGAAACTTGCCGCCGCCGGGCACAGGATCATGAAGTCCTGGACGTCGACCCGCCGCGCGGCATGGGCGCCGCCGCCGAAGATCTGGATCTCCGGCAGCGGCAGGCTCACCGGGCGACCCGCCGCCACATAGCGCCACAGGGGCTGGCCGGCGGCGGCCGCGGCGGCATGCAGGACGGCCATCGAGGTGGCGACCAGCGCGTTGCCGCCCAGCCGGCTGCGGGTCGGGGTGCCGTCGAGCGCGACCAGCCGCGCATCGATGCCGGCCTGGTCCGCCGCGTCCAGCCCGGTGAGGGCCGTGGCGATCGCGCCGTTGATCGACGCGACCGCCTGGGTCACGTCCAGGCCGCCGAACCGGCCGCCGCCGTCGCGCAGATCCTGCGCCTCGCCGCTGCCGGTCGAAGCACCCGCCGGCGCTATCGCCCGGCCGGTCGCGCCGCAGGCCAGGACGACGTCGGCCTCGACCGTCGGCCGTCCGCGCGAATCCCAGACGCGTCGGCCATGGACGCGCCGGATCCGCGTGTCGGCGGCGGCGGGCCCGGAGTCGAGAGCCTGAAGGTCGGGTGCCAAGATGGGTCTCCTGGATGCGGCGGACGGTACTATCTACTACCGTTGTCTTTGTGCGCAGCGTGCCAGGTTGGCCCTGACCACCAGGTGATGAAAGGGCCTGATCGCGTTGAGATAGGTGAATCCTAAGGCATTGTGCGAATGCACGACGGTTGTCGCGATGAGCAACGAGCCTGTTGGAGAAAGGCGCCGCAGCAGAGATAACCGGAAGTCCAGGTGCCGGTCATCCGCACCCAGCACAATTTCGTCCCTGCCCTCCCATTGCACCGGGAAGAATTCGACGCGTTCATGGCTGTCCCGGGACGCCCTGACCGTACCGGAGGTTTTGAGGCCAAAGGGCGTAACCATAGCGTCGCGCACCGCGATCAACGCCTTCTGCCACGCGGGCGGATTGCCGACGGTCAGGGTCGCCAGCACCCGCATGCTGGACTGTGCCGATGTGCTCAAATCAATGCTGTAGCTGTCGAGTAAACTGGCGTTCTTGTACCAGCTGGCAACGACGCTTTCCGATGGCGGCATCGTCCGGCGTACCTGCTTGCGCTTCCCCCCGCGCTGATCCGGCGCGGGTGTCGGGCTGTCAGTCGGTTCGCTTGGTGTCTTGTGCATTGTCAGTTCCCGATCTCGGTGGCAAGCCAGGCGCGCAAGGCCTCGAGCGGCGGATAGCTGGCGCGGGCGACCGGCCACACCAGCCAATAGGCGCCGGTTCCCGTGATCGAACCCTGGAGGACCGGCGCCAGCCGCCCGTCCGCCAACTCCGGCCCGGCCAGATAGTCGGGCAGCAGAGCCACGCCCAGGCCGGCGATCGCCGCCTGGGTCATGGTCGCGAACTGGTCGAACAGCATGCCGCCGCCCTCGGGCGCGGTGCCGCCTTGAGCCTGGAACCAGAGCGCCCAGGCCGTGGGCCGCGTCTCGAGCTGGAGCAGGGGCAGGCCGCGCATGTCGCGGACGGTCGCCACCGGATGCGCCGCCAGCAGATCGGGCGCGATGCAGGCGGTCAGCCGCTCGTCGAACAGCTTCAGGTGCCCGGCCCGGCGCCAGTCGTCGGTGCCGAAATGGATCGCCGCGTCGAACGCTTCGGCATCGAAGTTGAAGCGTTTCAAGCGGGTGGCGAGATTGACCGTGATGCCCGGGTAGGCGGCGGCGAACCGGCCGAGCCGGGGCGCCAGCCAGCGGGTGCCGAAGGCGGGCAGGATGGCCAGCGACAAGACGCCGCCGTCGGGATTGGCGACGAACTCCATGCTGCCGCGCTGGATCAGATCGAGCGCGCGGGTCACGTCGCGCCCGTAGGCCTGGGCCGCCTCGGTCGGCACCAGGCGCTGGCGCTGCCGCTGGAACAGCGGCCGTCCGAGTTGCGTCTCCAAGGTCTGGACCAGCCGGCTGACCGCGCCCTGGGACAGGCTCAGCTCGCGGGCGGCGGCCGCGGTCGAACCGGTGCGCAGCACCGCCTCGAAGGCGGTCAGCAGGCTGATCGAGGGCAGGAAGCGGCGCGGCCGGGTCACAGACTATGCATAACACACATAGTCTGACACCTAAACGGCGTTAGCCCAGGGCGGCATCATCCGTTACAGACAAGATGAAGCCGTTGCCCGTGCCACGTCAGGAAGCGCCGATGTCCGCCGAGACCCACCCTCCGTCCCACGAACATTCTGCGTCGCGCGGCAGCTTCGCCTGGGCCGATCCGTTCGGGCTGGACGAGCAGCTCAGCGAAGACGAGCGCATGATCCGCGATGCCGCCGCCGCCTTCGCCCAGGACCGGCTGGCGCCGCGCATCATCGCCGACTACATGGAGGAGCGGACCGATCCCGGCATCTTTGCCGAGATGGGGGCGGCGGGCCTGCTCGGCGTGACGGTCCCGGCGGAGTATGGCGGCGCCGGCGCCAACTATGTCGCCTATGGCCTGGTCGCCCGCGAGGTCGAGCGGGTCGATTCCGGCTACCGCTCGATGATGAGCGTGCAGTCCTCGCTGGTCATGCACCCGATCTACGCCTACGGCTCCGAGGCGCAGCGCCGGAAATACCTGCCCAAGCTGGCATCCGGCGAATGGATCGGCTGCTTCGGCCTG
>CAZEFK010000331.1:0-4999 GCA_964511405.1 uncultured Comamonadaceae bacterium
GGACCTTCGCTCAAGTCCCTAACGCGACAAAGGTGGCCTGAGAACAGCGCTTACGCCGAAGCCGCGGTCCAGGAAATGGTGGCCGATGACGTCGGGGGCGAGATGGACGTTGGCGGGAATCACCTTCAGGCGGCTCAGGATCGCCAACAGCCGGTCCTCGGCGCCCCAGGGCAGCGCCACCAGGATCTCGTCGACCCGCTGGTCGCGGGCGTGGGCGATCAGATCGTCGATGCCCCCGGCGATCCGCAGGTCGCCGGCGGTCTCGCGCAGGCGGCCGCGGCGGTCGTCGAATACGCCGATGATGCGCGTCCAGGGTTCCCGGCGCTGCTGCAGCGCCGCGAGCAGCCGCTGGCCGTGCCGGCCGGCGCCGACCACGGCCACGGTGCGGCCGATGGTGCCGCGTCGCGCCGCCAGGACCAGGCCCTGATGAACCACCAGGCGCGCAGCGCACATCGCGATCACGCCGAAGCTGACGAAGTTGATCGGCCCCATCCACGGCCAGGCGAACTGGTCGACGAGGTCGAGCAGCCACAGCGCCAGCCATTCCATGCCCGCGATCAGGGTGCAGTTGACCAGGATCCGGCTGACCTGGGAGTAGGGGTTGCTGAGCATCGCGCGGCGATAGGCGCCGGTCGCGACCATCAGGTAGAGGATGCTGGCGCAGAACGTGGCGTCGGTGATCTTCCAGACCTTGGCGAGGTCGGGCGCGGCCAGGGCGGATTGGGTGTAGGACCATAGGAAGGCCGCCGCCATGGCGGCGACGTCGACCAGCGCCACCGCCGCGGCCAGATAGGTGCCGTTGAACGGCAGACCGTGGGAGTGGTCGGCATTCGCCTGCCGGACTGTAGCGGCATGGATGGTGGTCATCGCCGTCAACCCCAGATCCAAAAGTTCGGCGGCCCAGCCCGATCCGAAGGGCCCGCGTGTCGTCTGCTGCGATGCAGCATCGATCTTAATTGATCGCTTTATTGATGCTTATAATGCCGTCGCGTGTGCGTCGCAAGCCGATGGCCAAAGCCCTATATATCATAGTGATCGGCGCGGTTATCGGGCGTCGGAAAATTTTACATTGATGCCCGACGGCTCGTGGTGCGGCGCACCATGCACCCGACGGCCGCTTCGGCGGTCGCTGTCCCCCTCAAATGCGAGGGGCATTTGTCGAGCAATCTTACATTTACCAACGCTCCCTCTGTGCGGATTGCTGCTAAATAACTGAAATCCATCAAAATTTTAAGTTGGCATATCGATTGCTCATTAATCCTGCCGGGGGATCGGCTTAGCCCGACGACCACGAATGGGAGATACGGGATGATATCCAAGAGACAGGCCGGCCGGGCGACCATCGGTCTGGGCCTTGCGCTGGCGACCCTGGCGGGCGCGGCCGGCGTGGCGCAGGCGGCCACCGACCTCGGCACCATCGACAAGACCAGCCACTTCAACACGAAGTCGGCGTCGACCACGCCCACCTTCGACTACACCTTCACCCTCGCCGCGCCGACCGGCAAGGACGTGATCAACCTGAGTGCGTCGCCGGTGAAGGGCGCTCAGGCTTACAGCGCGCTGACCCTGAACCTGTACAAGGTCGTGGGAACCACCGACACCCTGGTCGGCTCCACAAGCACGATCAAGCTGCTGGGCGCCAAGACGGTGACCGAGTCGCTGGTGCTGTCGAGCCTGACGGCCGGCAAATACCTGATCGACATCGTCGCGGTTGGCAAAGCCAATGCCTCGCTCGCCGGCACGGTCTCGGTCAGCCCAGTGCCGCTGCCTGCGGCGCTGCCGCTGTTCGGCGCCGCCCTCATGGGCCTGGGCGGCATCGGCTGGCGCCGCGCTCGCCGGGGGCCGTCGGCGGCCTGATCGCAGCCACGCAACTGACCTCAGACTGTCGGGCAGACCCGACCACCACCATCTGGAGACCTCGATGATATCCTTGAGAGCAGTGGGCCGGTCGGCCATCGCCCTGGCGGCCCTGCTGACCACGGTCGCCGGCGCCGCCGGCGCCGCCCAGGCCGCCTACACCGATCTGGGCTTGGTCACCGACACCGCCGGCTTCGGCGCGACGGCGACCTCCACCAGCAGCACCAGCTATGACTTCGCTTTCACGCTGGGCGGCGCCTCGACCGGCAACGCCATCGACATCAACGCGACTCCGATCGGCGATACGCTGTCGTTCACGTCGATGGCGATCAACCTGTACAAGGGCACCAGCGTGAGCGGCAGCCCGCTGACGCCGTCCAGCGGCTATTTCAGCAACGACACGCTCAACGGCCTGTGGACCGGGGTAGCCTTTGACAACCTGGCCAAGGGCACCTACCTGATCGACGTCGTCGCCACCGGGCAGAACGGCGCCTCGTTCAGCGGCACCCTGTCGGTCAATCCGGTACCGCTGCCGGCAGCGCTGCCGCTGTTCGGCGCGGCGCTGATGGGGTTGGGCGGCCTGGGCTGGCGGCGCGCCCGCAAGGATCGCGCGGACGCCTGATCGCGATGCGGCTTCCTGCCGGGACCCACGGTCCCGGCAGGGGAGTTCCCCCCGGCCGACGATTGCCGTCGCATATTAATATAGAGCTTATTAATATACAGGTCGGCCGCGCCGGCCGGTACCATTCTCGGGGAGCCGAGGGCTGTCCATGAACATCCGTATTAAAGGCCTTTTGGGGTTGGCCGCGGTTGCGGCGCTGCTGTCCGGGTGCGGCGACCCCAACCAGCGCGAGGCGAAGTACCTGCAGCGCGGCGTCGCCCTGTTCGAGCGCGGCGAATACGACAAGGCCCGGCTCGAGTTCAAGAACGCCGGGGCGATCAAGCCGACCGACCCGGAGGTCATCTGGCGGATGAAGTTCAGCCAGACGTTGCGATAGTCGTATTTCAGCCGGAAGAAATGCTTGCCGATGAACACGATCAGCCGCGCCCGGACGGAGGCCGAATCGAGCACGTCGGCCATCGGCGCCGCTTTCGGCCTATCCCTTCACAGTGATCCAATCAGGGTTGGATGACCGCGATGGACAGCTACAGCCTTCACGACTATTTCGCGATCTTCCGCCGCCGGCGGACGGTGTTCGTGCTGACCGTGTTGGTGTTCGTCGCGCTCACCATCGCCGTGACCGTGACCTGGTCGACCTATCGGTCCACCGCCACGATCCAGGTTCGCGACCCGGACATTCCGCAAGGCATGACCCAGCCGATCGGCGCGTCGCCGGCCAGCATGATCCAGGCCTTGGCCGACCAGCGGATCGAGCAGATCCAGCAGCAGGTGACGGCGACCTCGACCCTGGTCGAGATCATCACCAAGTTCAACCTATACGCGAAGCGGCGCGAATCCACACCAATGACCGACATCGTCAATGCGATGCGGAAGAAGATCAAGCTGAACCTGGTCAGCGCCGACCTCGCCAATCCCAGTGCAGCCCAGCACCTGGAGGGCAGCCAGCTGTCCGCGATCGCGTTCACGATGGACTTCACCTATGGCGATCCGCTGACCGCGCAGCAGGTGTGCAATGAGCTGGTGACGCGCTTCCTCGACGCTGACATCAAGCGTCGCCGCTCGGAATCGAAGTCGGCCACCGGCTTCCTGGCTAACCAGATCACCGCGCTCGAGCAGACCTTGGCCGACCAGGAGCGCAAGATCGGCGAGTTCCGCGCCGAGCACCCGGATATCCGGCCCGAGACCCTAGCCTACACCCAGCAGATTGCCGCCACGGTCGAGATCAACATCCAGGACGTAGAGCGCCAGCTGCAGGCCTTCGACCGGTCTCGTGGCGACCTGCTGGCGCAGCTCGCCAATGTCGAGCCTTATTCCCGGGTCGTGGCCGACGGCCAACTGCTGACGACGCCCGCGATCCAGCTCAAGGCATTGCAGGCGAAGTACTCGACGCTGATTGGCCAGTATGGCAGCGTCCATCCCGATGTGGTCAAGCTGCGCCACCAGATCGAGGCCCTGCAGGCCCAGGTCGGCAGTACGCCCGAGACTGCAAACCTGCAGACCCAGCTCGCCGACGCGCGCACCCAGCTGGCCGCTGCACAGAAGACCTACGGTGGAAGCCATCCCGACGTGGTCGCGCTGCGGCGCCAGGTGACATCGCTGGAGGGCCAGCTCGCGACCAAGGCCAAAAATCCGACGCAAGGCTCGCTGATCAAGAAGGATGCGGACAATCCCGCCTACTTGATGATCGTCTCGGAGCTCCAGAGCGCCGACAGCCAGTACAAGGCGTTGCAGGCCCAGCGCGATCAGCTGCGCCAGCAGCGCGACCGCTATCGCCAGGTCATCGCCGAGACCCCGGCTTACGAGGAAAAGCTCGCCAGTCTGTCGCGCGACTATGAGAACGCCCAGCTTCGCTATCGCGAGATGAAGGAAAAGAAGCTGACGGCGGACATGAACGACGAGATGGAGCAGGGGCGCATGTCGCAGCGGCTCGACGTAATCGAGCCGCCCGACCTGCCCACCGATACCCGGCCGGGCCGAATGCTGATCTTGATGGCCGGCCTGATGTTGTCGGTGGCCAGCGGCGGCGGCGGCGTGCTGGTGGCCGAGCGGATGAGCCGCAGCATCCATGGCACCCGTCATCTGACCAAGCTGGTCGGTGTGCCGCCGCTGGCGGCGATCCCGCACATCTTCACCCGGCGAGAGCGTCGGCGCCGCCTGCTGATGCGGACCCAGGCGGCGATGGCGGTCATGGGGCTGCTGGTGGTTGGTGGCGTCTTCTTCGACCAGAACGTCATGCCGCTCGAGGTGGTCTGGACCCTGCTCGGTCGCAAGTTCGGCCTGCCGACCTAACCGCCGGCGGCCTGGAGGTGCCCATGGACAAATTGGAAAAAGCCCTCACCAAGGCCCGCGATCAGCGCCAGCAGGTGTTGCGCGGCGTCGCGGCGCCAACCATCGCGCCGGCGCTCGCCGCGGTGGCGGAGCCGGCCGAACCCCGCATCGTCGCGGTCGCCGAGCCGCGCCTCGCAGCGGTGGCCGAGGTCGAGCTGCGATCGGCGGAGGCGCGGGGCTCGGCCGCGCCCG
>CAZEFK010000332.1:0-4952 GCA_964511405.1 uncultured Comamonadaceae bacterium
ATACTTGATATTGTCGTTGAGCCAACTGGATCCCCGCCTTCGCGGGGATGACGAGGACCGGGTTTGGCGGGTCTGCCCGGACTTTTGCCCCTCTTACCCGTTGGCAGGGAGGAAGCGCGATGAAGATCACCGATATCAAATGCGCGGTCATCGCCAGCAGTCCCGTGGTCCGGATCACCACGGACGACGGCATCACCGGCTGGAGCCAGATCGAGACGCCCAAGCCCTATCTGCAGCCGATCGTGCTGCAGCTGAAGTCGTGGCTGGTCGGCCAGGATCCCGTCAATGTCGAGCGCGTGATGCGCCGGATCCGGGTGCGCGGCGGCTTCAAGCCCTGGGGCGCGGCGGTCAGCGCCATCGAGACGGCGCTGTGGGACATCGCCGGCAAGGCGGCCGGCCTGCCGGTCTATCGCCTGCTTGGCGGCAAGGTGCGCGACCAGGTGCGCACCTACCGCACGCTGTATCACGAGCCCGGCGTCAAGCACCGTGTCGAGGACTATGTCCGCTGGGCCGAGATCGGCAAGGCGCTGCCCGAAAAGTTCACGATGTTCAAGCTGCCGACCTCGTTCCATTCCTCGATGGTGCGCGAGGTGCCGGACTTCTATTACGGCGACGTGCAGCATGACGCCCCGTTCCCCTATCCCAACCGCGGTGCGTTGACCGAACAGGGGTTCCGACATCTGGTCGACTGCGTCACCGCCGCCAAGGAGACGCTCGGGCCGGCCTACGGCATGGCCGTCGACGCCGGGCCGGGCTACCTGGCCTACGACGCGCTGCGCTTCGCCAAGGCGCTGGAGCCGCTGCACCTGCTGTGGATCGAGGACATGATCACCGGCGACTACGTGCCGTTCGTCAATCCCGATGTCTATCGCGAGGTCACACCCTACACGACCACGCCGATCCACACCGGCGAGCAGATCTATCTCCGGCAGAACTACAAACCCTTGATCGAAAGCCACGCGGTGAACGTGATCGGCCCCGATCCGTGCGACGTCGGCGGCATCGCCGAGCTGAAGTGGATCGCCGAATATGCCGACCTGCACGGCATCGCGATGGCGCCGCACGGCACCGCCAACGGCATCTTCGGCCTCGCTGCGCTGATCCAGGTGTGCGCGACGCTGCCCGACAACTTCATCGCCTTCGAGTATCCGGCGCGGTTCGAGCCGTTCTGGTACGAGATCACCGAGGGCTTCGACGGCGTGCCGGTGCGCAACGGCCTGATCGACGTGCCCGATCGCCCCGGGCTCGGCATCGACCTGATCCCCGAGGCGGCGCGGGCCTACCTGTCGGAGGGCGACGCCGACTTCTTCGATTGACCGTCGGCATAGAGGCTGGCCAGCGCCGCCGCGGTCTCGGCCAGCGTGCGGCGCAGCGCCGCCGGCGCCAGCACTTCGGCCTCGGCGCCCAGGGCCAACAGCATCTGGGCGGCATGATCGACCGATTCGATCGGGATCCGCACCCGCGTCCAGCCGCCCGGCTCGGGCGCCGCGCTGTGCTGCACGGCGTCGGCCAGCGCCGGGTCGAGGCGGCCGAGCCGCGCCAGCCCCGTCGCCGAGGCGCGCAGGACGGCGGTGCCGCGGAACCGGTCGGCTTCGAAGCGCGCCGTTGCCTCGGCCCAATAGGCCGCCAGGTCGAAGCGGGGTGGCCGCGGGAAGCGCTCGCCGGTCGGGTGCAGGGCAAGGATGCTCGGCAGCCGGTACGTCCGGGGTGGCCCGCCGCCGACGCTGGCGGCCACGTACCAGGTGCCGCCCTTGAGGACCACGCCCAGGGGCTCGATCAGGCGGTCGACCACGCGCGCCCAGCTGTCGTAGCGGATGGCCAGGCGCTGCTCGGTCCACACCGCCTCGGCCACGGCGCGCAGCGGGCCGGCCGGCTGGGCGACGCGGTACCAGTCGACCGGGTCCAGGTGCACGCGCTCGGCGACCCGGCGCGCGTCGGCCTGCCAGCCGGCGGGTAGGGCGGCCAGCAGCTTGCGCTGGGCCGCCGCCGCGGCCTCGCCCAGCCCCAGCTCGGCGAGCGGGCCGGGCAGCCCGGCCAGGAACAGCGCCTGCGCCTCGGCCACGGTCAGGCCGGTCAGGCGCGTTCGCCAGCCGTCCAACAGCTGGAAGCCGCCGTCGCGGCCGCGCTCGGCATAGATCGGCACGCCAGAGGCGCTGAGCTCGTCGACGTCGCGATAGACCGTGCGCACCGAGACCTCGAGCTCCGCCGCCAGCGTCGCGGCGCTCAGGCGCCCGCGCGCCTGCAGCAGCATCAGGATGGACAGCAGGCGGCTGGCGCGCATGGGCACCAGTCTAAGCAGGGTCGCTGGGCTTTGGCCATCGATCGGGACCCGGATCACGGGACCGGCGGCAATAGGTCGATATGCTCGCGTAATCTGCGGCACATAATGATGATATCGGAAAATAATGCGGCAACATGGCGAATTTACCGGATATTCATGCGGCGCCCTTCGGGTTAGCGTCGGCACGCATCCGAGGAGGCCGCCGCCCATGTCGAACCCGTCATCCGCCGACCTGCCCGCGTTCGCCGCGCCCTATGCCGAGGACGACGCGCCCATCGCCCGGCGGCTGCTGGACGCGGCGGACCTGGGTGCCGCGGCCGAGGCGCGGATCGACAGCCTGGCCCGCGATTTGATCCAGGCGCTGCGCCAGGGCGGCCGCGGGCTCGGTGAACTGGACGACCTGTTCCGGGCCTTCACGCTGTCGAGCCCCGAGGGCATCGCCTTGATGACCCTGGCCGAGGCGCTGCTGCGCGTGCCCGACGACGCCACGGTCGACCGGCTGATCGAGGACAAGCTGGGCCAGGCCGATTTCGCGGCGGCCCGCGGGACGGCGTCGCCGCTGGCGGCGGCGTCGAGCTGGATGCTGGGCCTGACCGCCCGCGTCCTGTCGCCGTCCGACACGCCGGAAGGGCTGCTCGCCCAAGTCGTGCGCCGCCTGGGTCGGCCGACGGTGCGGGCCGCGGTGCGCCAGACCATGCGCCTCATGGGCAGCCATTTCGTGCTGGGCCAGACCATCGAGGCGGCGCTCGACCGCGCCGGGTCGCGGGCCGGGCGGCTCTACCGCTATTCCTTCGACATGCTGGGCGAGGGCGCGCGGACGTCGGCCGACGCCGACCGCTATTTCGCCGCCTATGGCGATGCCATCGCGGCGATCGCCGCCCGCGCCGGCACCGCTGCCCTGCCCGACCGTCCCGGCATCTCCGTGAAGCTGTCGGCGCTGCACCCGCGTTACGAGGCGACCAACCGCGACCGCGTCTTGCGCGAGCTCGGTCCGCGGCTCCTGGCGCTGGCGCAGGCGGCGCGCGCGCACGACCTGAACTTCACGGTCGACGCCGAGGAGGCCGACCGGCTGGAGCTGTCGCTGGCGGTGATCGGCACCGTGCTGGCCGACCCGTCGCTGGCCGGCTGGACCGGCTTCGGGCTGGCGATCCAGGCCTACCAGAAGCGGGCGGCCGCGGTGATCGACCATGTCGCGGCGCTGGCGGCGCGGCTGGACCGGCGGCTGATGGTGCGGCTGGTCAAGGGCGCCTACTGGGACGCCGAGGTCAAGCGCGCCCAGGAGCGCGGCCTGGACGGCTATCCGGTGTTCACGCGCAAGGCCATGACCGACCTCAACTATGTCGCCTGCGCGCGAGCGCTGCTGGCGCACCGGCCGCGGATCTTCCCGCAGTTCGCCACCCACAACGCGCTGACGGTCGCGACCATCGTCGAGCTCGCCGGCGGTGAGGCGGGCGGCAGCTTCGAGTTTCAGCGCCTGCACGGCATGGGCGGGGCCCTGTACGAGCACCTGCTGCGGAAGCGGCCGGACCTTGCCTGCCGCACCTACGCGCCGGTCGGCATCCATCGCGACCTGCTGGCCTATCTGGTGCGCCGGCTGCTGGAGAACGGCGCCAACGCCTCGTTCGTGTTCGCCGGCCCCGATCCCGCGGTGCCGGTCGACGATCTGCTGGTTCGGCCGCGCGACCGCATCGCCCGTCCGGAGCGGGCGCGCCACCCGGCGCTGCCGCTGCCCCCCGACCTCTACGGCGCCGAGCGCCGCAACGCCCGCGGTTTCGAGCTGGGCGACGCGGCGACGCTGGCCCGGCTGCTTGCCGACATCGCCGCCCACAGCGGGCCGGCCGCGGCGATGCCGATCGTCGACGGCACGCCCCGCGGCGGCGCCGAGCGCCCGGTCCTCAATCCGGCCGACGGCACGCCGGTCGGCCGGGTGGCCGAAGCCGATGCAGGCACGGCGGATGCCGCCGTCGCCGCTGCCGTCGCCGGCTTCGCCGCCTGGAGCCGGATGCCGGCGGCGCGGCGGGCCGAGATCCTGGAGCAGGCCGCCGACCGGCTGGAGGCGGCCGCGCCCCGGCTGCTGGCGCTGCTGCAGCGCGAGGCCGGCAAGACCCTGGACGACGCCATCGCCGAGCTGCGCGAGGCGGTCGATTTCTGCCGCTACTACGCCGTCATGGCGCGCCGCCTGTTCGCAGCACCGGTGCCGCTGCCCGGTCCGACCGGCGAGAGCAACCGGCTGGGCTGGCGCGGCCGCGGCGCCTTCGTCGCGATCTCGCCCTGGAACTTCCCGCTGGCGATCTTCCTGGGCCAGATCACGGCGGCGCTGGCCGCCGGCAACACCGTGGTCGCCAAGCCGGCCGAGCAGACGCCGCTGATCGCGGCCGAGGCCGTGCGCCTGCTGCACGCTTCAGGGGTCCCGGGCAGCGCCCTGCAGCTGGTGCCGGGCGACGGCGCGGTCGGCGCCCGGCTGGTCCGGCATCCGGCCGTCGCCGGCGTCGTCTTCACCGGCTCGACCGACGTCGCCCGTCGGATCAACCGCGACCTCGCCGCCAAGGACGGCGCAATCGTGCCGCTGATCGCCGAGACCGGCGGCCTCAACGCCATGATCGTGGACTCGACGGCGCTGCCCGAGCAGGTCGCCGACGACGTGGTCGCCTCGGCCTTCCGGTCCGCCGGC
>CAZEFK010000333.1:0-4934 GCA_964511405.1 uncultured Comamonadaceae bacterium
CCAGGTCGGGCACCACCCCGAAGGCATCGACGGCGAAGGGCGCGCCCAGGCGGCCGAAGCCGGTGATGACCTCGTCCAGGATCAACAGGATGCCGTGGCGGTCGCAGATCGCGCGCAGCCGCTCCAGATAGCCGCGGGGCGCCGGCAGCACGCCGGTGGAGCCGGCGACCGGCTCGACGATCACCGCGGCGATGGTCTCGGCGCCATGCAGGGCGACCAGCCGCTCCAGATCGTCGGCCAGCTCGGCGCCATGCTCGGGCTGGCCATGGCTGAACGGGTTGCGGACGGGATCGTGGGTGTGGCGCAGGTGGTCGCTTCCGGGCAGCTGCGGGAACACCCGGCGATTGCCGACGATGCCGCCGACCGAAATGCCGCCGAAGCCGACGCCGTGATAGCCGCGCTCCCGGCCGATCAGCCTGGTCCGGGTGCCCTGGCCGATCGCCCGCTGATAGGCGATCGCCATCTTCAGCGCCGTGTCGACCGCCTCCGAGCCCGAGCCGGCGAAGAACACGCGGTCCAGCCCGGCCGCGGGGCCGCCGGGTGCGACCGCGGCCAGCCGCTCGGCGAAGTCGAAGACGATCGGATGGCCCATCTGGAACGCCGGCGCATAATCCATCGTCAGAAGCTGCCGCTCGACCGCCGCGGCGATCTCGCGCCGGCCGTGGCCGGCATTGACGCACCACAGCCCGGCGGTGCCGTCGAGCACCGGCTTGCCGTCGACGTCGCGGTAATACATGCCGTCGGCCGCCGCGAGCAGGCGCGGCGCCGCCTTGAACTGGCGGTTGGCAGTGAACGGCATCCAATAGCTGTCCAGGCGCGGCGCGTTGGCGGTCATCGGGCGTCTCCCTTGGTGGCGTCGCAGCAGACGCGCGTTTCCCGAAGCGCAACAAGCCCTTTTCTTCATCGATGTAAGCTGTTGAAATCCTTGCCGCTCGGCGGAATAAATTGCCGAATATCGAACATCTGAAACAGCCCGGGGGGCTTTGCGATGAGCGTCGACGTCGGCAGCCGGCTGCGGCATGTGCGGCTCCGGCACGGGCTGTCGCAGCGCGAGCTGGCCCGCCGCGCCGGGCTGACCAACTCCACGATCTCGCTGATCGAATCCAACCGCACCAACCCGTCGGTGGGGGCGCTGAAGCGCATCCTCGACGGCATCCCGATCGGGCTCGCCGAGTTCTTCGCGCTGGAGCCGGACCGGCCGAAGCAGGCCTTCTACCGCGCCGACGAGCTGGTCGAGATCGGCAAAGGCGCCATTTCCTACCGTCAGGTCGGCGATACCCTGTTCGGCCGGGCCTTGCAGATCCTCAAGGAGCGCTACGAGCCCGGCGCCGACACCGGCAAGGTGCCGCTGGCCCATGATGGCGAGGAAGGCGGCATCGTCCTCAGCGGCCGGCTGGAGGTCACCGTCGGCGACGAGCGCCGCATCCTCGGGCCGGGTGACGCTTACTACTTCGACAGCCGGCGGCCCCACCGTTTCCGCTGCGTCGGGCCGGTGCCATGCGAGCTGGTCAGCGCCTGTACGCCGCCGACTTTCTAGCGACATCGACGACGGCGAGGACTACGGCGAAGTGCGGGAGACCGCGATCGGCTGGTGCAGGCTTCGGCCGTGCTTTTGGTGCCCCAAGTGACCCGTGCCGGAAATGTCCGGCCGCGATGGCTCACGACCAGAATTGCAACGGGCCGAACGCCAGTTGGACTTCGATGATGCCGGCGCCAGGCTCACGGCAGCGCATCGAGCCGCGGCGGCTCGCACAGCTTCGCCTCCACTCGGCTGCAGATGACCTGAAGCGCTCCGTGGTCGTCGAAATTGACCACATAGTGCTTGAACCGCGATCGCCCGCCGCGCTGTCGTTGAAATTCGTCCCAACCCACTCTATTATCCCAAATATCCAGCGTTTCTTGAAGCCAGGGCGTGTCGGCATACTCGACCATCTCCCGCGCCGGCGTCGACAACATCGCGTCCATGCATACCACCTCTTCGCTATAGCAAAAGGCGAGTACATTAGCGAATGTAATCTCTGCCCAGATAATGGTGTTCTCGTCGGACGGCCAATCATACTTTACTGTTAGTGACCTCTCTGTCTTGATGATCAACGGCCCATACGTCGCTTCCATGGTCGAAATCGGTAGGGTGACCAATCTATTCACTTGCCCCTCCTAACTCATAGTAAGGATCTCCAGTGATATCCCGGATGTCGGTCGGATCCTGGCCGGCCAGCCGCAGCGCCACTCAAGTTTCGAGATCGCGACCGCACTGAGTTGGTCATCTGGTGGCACTGTCCCAGCGGTGGTGCCGGCGGCTCGCTCGTCCTGAGGTACATCATGATCGGTGGCCGTCCACGTCGCTCCGCACCGTCTCGGCCGCGCGGGCCGCGGGCCATGACGGATGGTTGAGAACATCTGCCGGGTGGGGGATTTCCGGGATGTCCTTGTCGCACGCACGCAGCACCGCGCGAAAGTCCGCCATGTCGGCCGCGGTTCTCGCGCTCAACCCCGCTCGCCGCCAATCGCCGTCGACCAGCCGATCAAAGTCCAGGTCGTCGAACACGTCCGATCGTAGATCATTTGTTCAACCTAGCACTTCATCGGTCATCGACGCACCCACTGGCACCCAAGAGCAGCAGCAACCGGAATCGACTGCAATTGCAAGCGGTCGAACGCCGTTGGACTTCGATGATGCCGGCGTCCGGCTCACGGCAGCGCATCATCGAGCCGCGGCGGCTCGCACAGCTTCACCTCCGCCCGGCTGCAGATGACTTGAAGCGCTCCTACGTCTTCGAAATTGATCACATAGTGCCTGAACCGCGATCGCCCGCCGCGCTGCTGTTGAAATTTGTGCCAACCGACCAGCGAATCCCAAATATCCAACGCTTCTCGAAGCCAGGGCGTGTCGGTATACTCGACCATCTCCCGCGCCGGTGTCGATAGCGCTGCGTCCCAGCAGGTCCGCTCGTCGTCATAGCGAAAGGCGAGTACTTCGTTGAATGCGATTTCTGCCCAGGTAATGGCGGCGTCGTCTGCCTGCCAGTCATACTTGACTATAAGCAACTTTGATCGCTTGGTGATCAACGGCCCATTCACCGTGTCCATGGTCGAAATCGGCAGAGGGATCATTCGTTTCACTTCGACCTCCTGACGGATGGAACAAAATCAGGGCCGATAGTACGGCCGATCTCACGCAAGCGCTGCGTCAACGCGTTCTCATTAAGGGGATGTCCAGTGATGTCATGGATGTCGGTCGGATCCTGGCCGGCCAGCCGCAGCGCCATCAACGAGCGATTGTTGATCGTGTAGGGTACGCCGTTGCGGATGATCACCTGTACCGGAAGCTGATCGGGCGACATCCTACCGCTCTTCAGATCGGCAGCAACGTCGTCGATCGACCGGCCGCCGAGGGTGCCGCCGGCGGAAAAGTTGGGAGCCACCGATCGCTGACCGAACAAAATTGGGGGCTGGACGGTGCAGCCGGCGCGGGCTCGAGCTGCGGCCACTTCGCCCCAGATGGCCTCGACATCGTTGCGGTTAGGAACCCAGGTCGGCTCAGAGATCGACCCGGACGCCAGCCGGTTGTTGGGCTCGATCGCCCGAAGCGTATTCAATCCAGTGTTGAAGCTCTCCAGCATCAATTCGTCGATCGGCGACAACTCGTTGCCGCCGGGCCCCACGCGTATGGCACCACGCCCCCGTCCCGAGCCGATCCCCTGGGCCTGGGCGGTGCCGATGCCAAGCAGCCGATCCAGCAGCCCGCCCCCGCTGCTGTCGGCGGGCAGCTGGACCACCGGCTGCGATGCCGACGCCGCCGGATCGATGGTGCTCGGGCTCGTCTGTGCGTCCTGGGATCCGCCCGATCCGGCGGGCGGCGCCGTGGGATTGCTGACGGCCTGGATGGCGGGGAAGCTCGCCGTCGGTCCTGACCACGGCGGCGCGGATGGGCCCGGCCAGTTCAGCGCCAGATCGTTCGGGTCGAGGGGCGGATAGAGGGTCGGCGGAGTATAGCGCGACGATCCGGCCGCTGCCGCCCAAGAGCTGCAGCAGCCGGGCCCCGGCCGGACTGATCAGCGCCGGCACGGTGTCGGCGGCGCGCGCCCGCGCGGCGACACTGGGGATCCGGCGCAACTGCTGGGCGGCCTGGCGGATCGAGGCCGCGAAGCTCTCGACGGTAATCGCGGATAGCGGCGACCGCCGTCGCGGCGGATCGGTATAGAGCGCCAGCTTGTCAGCGACCGGATCCCAGCTCTCCGTCGGCTGCGGTGGCCGAGCGTCTGCGGCGCGCAGCGCCGCGATGCGCATTTCCGATTCGAGCGTGAGCGGATCCAGCACGGACTCGGCGCCCGGGAACGGCAATAACTTGCGCGTCATGGGCATTTCCTTGCCAATACAGGGATTGACTGTTCAGTCCGCGCGCTGGCGCAGCGGACGGTGGCCCCTGCCGCGGCCCGAAAAGCAAAAGCCCGCCTCAAGGGCGGGCTCACGGATCTCGGCGGGCTATGGGGCGGTTGCCGGCGCGTCGGCGCGGCAACAAAAAGCCCGCCTCGGATGATCCGGGCGGGCTTTCGACGACGGTGGCGGATTTCCCAGCAGTTACGTGTATACCTGATGCCTCAGGATCGCTGCGAACTCCTATGAGAACGGGATATTGTCACAATGATTAACTCGCACAGTGCTGATATGAGAGCTAGACGCTGACGTTGTTGAAGGGTTTCCGCAGGCCTGAAGCCATCTGTTGAGCCCGGCGCTGCGCGCCTTGTCTCACACGGTCTCGAACACAATTTCGAGATCGCGAGCGCACTGAGTTGGTCATCCAGCGGCACTGTCCCAGGAGCGGTGCCCGCGGCTCGCTCGTCCTGAGATACATCATGGTCGATGGCCGTCCACGTCGCGCCGCACTGCCTCGGCCGCACGGGCCGCGGCCGCGCGGACCGCGGGCCATGACG
>CAZEFK010000334.1:0-4896 GCA_964511405.1 uncultured Comamonadaceae bacterium
GTGGCCGCTGCGGCCGCCGTGGCGGCGCTCGCCCGCCGCTCGGCCCGGCGCGGCGCGCTGGTCGACCTGTCGACCCTCAAGCCCGGGCGGCGGCTGCCGGCGCCCCTGGCCCAGGGCGTCGCGGCGGCTGGCCTGACGGGCAGCGTCGTGGTTGCGCTTCTGACCCCCGACTGCAGCCAGTGCCGGGCCTGGGCGGCCGTGCTCGACCGTCTGGCCCGGCTGTCCGACGGATTGCCGGCGCTGGGGGCCGTCGCGACGGACGAGGCCGGGCTGCCCGCCTTCCGGGCAACCTTCCAGCTGACGATGCCGCTGATCGCGGTGTCGCGCCTGAGCCTGCTGCGCTGGGCACCGCGCTATCCCATGGCCGTCGTGGTGCGCGACGGCATCATCGTCGAGCGCTGGCTCGACCGCGTCCCGGGCCACCTGGTCGACCGGCTGCGCACCAAGCGCGCGGCATGAGCCTGCCGGCCGGCGACCGCCCGCCCGAGCGGGGCTGGACCCGCCGCGACCTGTCGGCCCTGTTCCGCCCGGCTTCGCTCGACCGCTTCTCGGCGGCCGAGCCGCTGGATCTGCCGGTGACGCCCCCCATGCCCTGCGATGCCGCCGGCGTGGCGGCGCTGGCGATCCTGGCCGCCATCGTGGCCCTGTGGCTGGTGCTGTAAGGGGGCTTGACCGCGCTAGGACGACCGTCCTACTTTCGCGAATAGGACGGTCGTCCTATTCATTGCACCGCGGGCAGGCCTCATGGGACACGCGACCACCCGGGACCAGGTCGTCGAGGCTGCCGATCACCTGTTCTATCGCAAGGGTTACGAGCACACCTCGTTCTCGGACATTGCCGAGGCCGTCGGGATCTCCAGGGGCAACGTCTATTTTCACTTCAAGGCCAAGGACGAGATCCTCGATGCGGTGATCGGCCGGCGCCTGGCGTCGACCCGGACGATGCTCGACCGCTGGGAGGCCGACGGCGACGGCCCGGCCGACCGCATCCGCGGCTTCATCCACATCCTGCTCGTGAACCGGGCCGACATCCAGCGCTATGGCTGCCCGGTCGGCACGCTGTCAGCCGAGCTGGCGAAGCTCAACCACCCGGCCCAGCCCGAGGCCAACCGGCTGTTCACGCTGTTCCGGACGTGGCTGGCCCGGCAATTCCAGTTGCTCGGCCGCGCCGATGCCGACGCCCGGGCGATGCATCTGCTCGCGCGCAGCCAAGGCGTTGCCACGCTGGCCAATGCCTTCCGCGACGAGGGCTTCATCCACCGGGAAGTCGAGCAGATGTGCGCGTGGCTCGACGGCTGATCCGATAAGGGAGTTGCTCCATGTACATCATCCTGCTTCGATTTTCCCGCAACAAGGGACGGGCCGCACAGTTCATGGATGGCCATCGGGCTTGGATCCGGCGCGGCGTCGACGACGGCGTCTTCCTGGTGGTCGGGACGCTGCAGCCGAACCTGGGCGGTGGCATCGTGGCGCACGGCCCGTCGCTGGCGGCCCTGCAGGATCGGGTGGCGGCCGATCCCTTCGTCGCCGAAGGCGTCGTCGATGCCGAGATCCTGGAGGTCGCGCCGTCGGCGGTCGATCCTCGGCTGGCGTTTCTGGCGGACGGCCAATGAGCCGCACGTTCGTCGGCCCCGACGGCCAGCCCCGCTGCGCCTGGTGCGCCGCGACGCCGGAGTACCTGGCCTATCACGACGGCGAGTGGGGGTTCCCGGTCAGCGACGACCGCCGCCTGTTCGAGAAGCTGAGCCTGGAGGGCTTCCAGTCGGGCCTGAGCTGGCGCACCATCCTGGCCAAGCGCGAGAACTTTCGCGCGGCGTTCCACGGCTTCGACATCGACCGGATCGCAGCCTTCACCCCGGACGACGTGGCGCGGCTGCTTCAAGACCCGGGCATCGTGCGCCATCGCGGCAAGATCGAGGCGGTGATTAACAACGCCCGGCGGGCGCAGGCGCTGATCCGGCAAGAGGGCTCGCTGGCGGCGTTCCTGTGGCGCCACGAGCCGGATCCGGTCGTGTCGCCGCAGACCGTGTCGACCTCGCCGGAGTCGGTGGCCCTGTCGAAAGCGCTCAAGCGGCAGGGCTGGCAGTTCGTCGGCCCGACCACCGTCTATGCCTTCATGCAGGCCATGGGGCTGGTCAACGACCATGCCGAAGGCTGCGCGGTCCGGGCCAAGGCCGCCGACGCCCGGCGGGCCTTTGCGCGGCCGGGGGGCAGGTAGGCCATCCTCACACCGCCGGCGCCGACGCCAAGGTCCCCAGCAGCCGGTCGAAGCGCTCGCCGGCCAGGGCCACGCCGTCCAGCAGCAGCTCGTCCAACTCGTCGGTCTGGGCCTCGCGGGCGGCGAGGCTGACGCCGCTGCCGGCGGCGCGCTGCTGTTGGGTGGTGCGCAGGCGGTCGGCCAGGAACAGGGCGAGCGCCCGGTAGAAGCGGAAGCCAAAACCCTGGTCGGCCAAGATCTTCCGTTCCAACTCGGCCTTGGGCAGCTCCAGCACCTCGGCGTGGCCGGCGGCGGTCACCGTGGCCGAGGGCGGGGCGCTGTCGACGAAGCTCATCTCGCCCACGATCTCGCCGGGCTGCAGCAGCGCCACCTGGCCGACCCCGGCCACCGTCACCGCCAAGCGGCCGTCCAGCAGGATGTAGAGCGACGGGTTGGGCTCGCCCTGGCGCACCGCCGCCGCGCCGTCGGCCAGTCGCCGCTTGCGGCCGGCGCGGGACAGCCAGTGCACGTCCAGGTCGTCGAGCTGCCCCAGGATGTAGAGGACCTTGCGCATGAGGGTCGGTTCCGTCTGTTGAAGGCGCCCACGGCGGGGCTCATACGATCTGCCGCTTGGCGAGATCGGCGAACAGGCCGGGCTGGGCGATCAGGTCGGCGAAGCGGCCCTGCTGGACCAGGCGGCCGCGGTCCAGCACCAGCACGCGGTCGACCTGCTGGATGGTCGAGAGCCGGTGGGCGATGACCAGCCGGGTTACGCTCAAGCCGGCCAGGGTCTCGGTCACGATCGACTGAGTGCGGTTGTCGAGCGCGCTGGTCGCCTCGTCCAGCAGCAGGATGCGCGGCTTGCGCGCCAGCGCGCGGGCGATCTGCAGGCGCTGGCGCTGGCCGCCCGAAAGCGTCATGCCGGCGTCGGTCAGGGGCGTGTGCATGCCCATCGGCATCGCCTTGATGTCGGCTTCGAGCCCGGCCAGCCGCGCGGCGTCCCAGGCGTCGTCGAGGCCGCCGCCGCTGCTGCCCAGAATGTTGCTGACCAGGCTGCCGGCCTGGACGCGGCCACCCTGCAGCACCACGCCGATCTGGCGGCGGACCGCCACCGCGTCGAGGCCCGTCAGCGGCCGGCCGTCGAACAGCACCTCGCCCTGCAGCGGCTCGTCGAAGCCCAGCAGCAGCCGCAGGATCGTCGACTTGCCGCTGCCCGACGGCCCGACCAGGGCCACGAACTCGCCGGGGGCGATCGCGAAGCTGAGCTCGGTCAGCACCGGCGGGCCATCGGCGTCGTAAGCGAAGCTCAGATTGCTGATCTCGATCGCGCCGGTCAGGGGCCCGGGCGGCCGGCGCGGCTCGGCGGTCTCGGGGCGGGCGTCCAGGATCGGCCGGCTGCGCTCATAGGTCGGCACCACCGCCAGCAGGTCGGTCAGGGACTTCGCCAGCTGGCCCATGCCGCTCAGCAGCTGGCCGAAGGCGGCGTTGAAGGCCAGGAAGCCGCCGGCACCGTCCGCGCCCGCGGGCGGCGCCGCAGCGGCGGCCGCCTGGTCCTGCAGCATCAGGGCAATGGCCAGGAAACTGGCGATCGTGGCCACGGGCCCAAGCCCGGCCTGGATCACGTTCTGCAGGCCGGCGATCCGGCGCGCCGCCACGAAGGCCTGGCGCTGGCGGGCGAACAACCGGCCCCAGCGCCCCAGCGCGCGGTCCTGCGCCGCGGCGACGCGCAGTTTGGCGACCCCCGTCACCAATTGCAGCACCAGCCCTTCGGCCTGACCGCGCATCTCGGCCAGCGCCCGCTCGCGGCCGAGCTGGGCCAGGCCGAGGCCGGCGGTCGCCGCCGTCGACACCGCCGCCATGCCCAGGGCGATCAGCGCCAGCTTCAGGCCGTAGGCGCACATCACGCCCAGATTCACCACCGAGAACAGGGCGCCCAGCACCGCGGACAGGGCGTTGCCGCCCAGCTGCCGGCGGATGGTGTCGATGCCGAACAGCCGGTCGCTGAGGTCGCCGGCGGTGAAGCGCTTGAAGAACGACACCGGCAGCCGCAGCAGCCGGTCGAACACCGCGCTCTGGCAGGCCAGGTCCAGCATGCCTTCCAGACGCAACAGCAGCAGGCCGCGCGCCACGTCGAAGCTGGCCGCGCCCAGCGCCGCCGCCGCCAACCCGGCCGCCAGCACCGGTACCTGGCCGCGGTCCGAGGCCGGGATCACCGCGTCGGCGATCAGGCCCGAGGCCAAGGGCGGCAGCAGCGCCAGCAGGGCGGCGCCCAGCGACAGCGGCACCAGCCGGCGCAGGGTCGCGCCTGTCCCGTGCAAGCCGAAGCCGGCCAGGACGCGCAGGCTCACCGGCTGGTCGGGCAGCGGCCGGTAGACCATCCAGGCTCGGCCCGCCAGGGTCGCCGCGATCGCCTCGGTCACCGGCTGCTCGGCCCCGGCGGCCGGGTCCCACAGCCGATAGCCGCGCCGCCGGCGCAGCAGCGCCACCGGGCTGCCGTCCTCGCGCCGCGCCAGCAGGGTGCCGTGGTCGTGGCGCCACCAGCGGTCGCGCAGCAGCACCAGGCGGCTGCGCAGGCCGGCGGCGCGCACCAGCGCCGGCAGGCGCTCGTCGATCGGCCCGTCCACCGCCTCGCCGAAGGCGACGGCCGGGCAGCCCAGCGCCGCCGCGACCTGGGCGACCGCCGCGGCGGCCGGGTCGCC
>CAZEFK010000335.1:0-4888 GCA_964511405.1 uncultured Comamonadaceae bacterium
TGCTTGCCGCCGCGGCCGACCGGTTGGCCGAACGGACGCAGCGGCTGGTCCGGGCCGCCGCGGCGGGGATCGAGCGGCGCCAGGCCGCCGTCGCGCAGATGGGCAGCCGGCTGCCGCACCCGCGCCAGCAGATCGCGACCCATCGCCGGCATCTGCAGGCCGAGGCGCGCGCGCTGGAGACCGCCTTCGCCGTGCGGCTGCGCACGGCTGCCGGCGAGCAAGCGGCGGCGCGCGCGCGGCTCGCCGGCCTGGCCGACCGCCTGGACACCGCCGGCTCGCGCGTGCTGGCCGAGCGCCGGGCCGGGCTCGGCGCCCTCGACCGGCTGCTGGAAGGCTTCTCGTACCGCAATACCCTGGCGCGCGGCTTCGCCGTGGTCCGCGACGGCCAGGGCCGGCCGGTCCTGTCCGCCCGGCAGCCACGGCCGGCCGACCCGCTGACCCTGGCGTTTGCCGATGGCGAGGTCGGTGTCGTGGTCGGCGGCCGGCCGGCGCCGCGCCCCGGGTCGGAGCCAGCCCCGGCGCCCCGTCAGCCGCGCCTGCTGTAGCGGCCGAGCGCCGCAACGAAAAATTAAGGCTCTTGCGGCAGGTTGCCAGGCTTGGGTCGCTGGACCACGTGTTAGGCGCAAGAACCGCCCTTTCAGATCGGGACCATCCGATGTTCATCCAGACCGAAGCCACACCCAACCCCGCGACCCTGAAGTTCCTGCCCGGACGCGTGGTGCTGACCGCCGGCACCGCCGACTTCACCAGCGCCGCCGCCGCCGAGCGCTCGCCGCTGGCGCAGCGCCTGTTCGACGTCCCCGGCGTCCAGGGCGTGTTCCTGGGCGGCGACTTCATCACCGTCACCAAGTCGGACGAGCGCGACTGGCCGGTGCTGAAGCCGGCGATCCTGGGCGCGATCATGGAGCACTACACCGCCGGCGACAGCGCGCTCGAGGGCGAGGACGCCGAGCTGGACGAAGTGTTCGACCCGGCGGACGCCGAGATCGTCGGCCAGATCAAGGAGCTGCTGGAAACCCGCGTCCGCCCGGCGGTGGCCCAGGACGGCGGCGACATCATCTTCAAGGGCTACGACAAGGGCGTGGTGCTGTTGCACATGCAGGGCTCGTGCTCGGGCTGCCCCAGCTCGACCGCGACGCTCAAGATGGGCATCGAGAACATGCTCCGGCACTATGTGCCCGAAGTGACCGAAGTCCGGGCGATCGGCTACTAGACCGCCCGCGCCTCGAGGCTGGCCGTGGTCGCGCTCGCCGAGTCAGGCGGTTTCGCGCGGCCCCCCAGCCGCCGGCGGGCGACGGCCCGCCCGGCCGAGCGGCCGGTCTATGTCGAGCCGCTGTTCGGGCCCGAGGATTGGCGGTCGCTGGCCGGCGTGCTGGCGCTGCAGGCCCTGCTGGCCTGCCTGGTGGTGATTGCCGCCCATCCGCCGCTGCGCACCGCCGCCGTCGTGATCGATCTGCCGGCCCAGCCGGCGGGCCTGGCGCCGCCGATGGACTTCCGGCAGTCCCCGCTGCCGAGCCCGCTGCCGGCCCCGGCCGAGGCGCCCAGCCTGCCCGAGGACCGGCCGGCCGACCGCGCCCTCATCGTGCTGCCGCTCCGCGTCGCCGTCGAGACCGAGCTGCGCTATCCGACCACGCTGCTGCGCGACGGCAAGCCCAAGGGCGGTCCCGATCCGCGCGCCGACCGGCTTGATGCGTCCAAGGCGGTGGACGTGGCGGTCGACGTCCGCACAGCGCCCGACCGGGTCGGCGTGCCGCTGGTCTCCGCCGACACGCTGCCGTCGCTGCCAGCGGGCGACCGTCTGGCCGACATGGAAGCGCCGTCGCTGAGCTGGCTGCCCGACCGGCTGCCCGGCCCACTGCTCTCGACGCCGGCCCAGGGCCGCCTGCCGGAGGGCTTGGCCGACCGCCGCCCAGACCTCGGTCTCGAGGACACCGGCCGGCGTCCGATCGCGGCGGCCGAGCCCGCCCGCGATCTCCCGGGCAGCCGGCCGCCCGTCCTCGCCGACGGGTTCGCCGAAGTGGAGCCGCCCGCCGGCCATGCCGCCGCGGACCGGCTGGCCGACCGGGCCCTCCTCGAGGTGCCGCTGCGCGTGGCGGTCGAGACCGAGATCCGCTATCCGCTATCGCAACTGCGCGACCGCACGGCCCGGCCCTACCCCGATCGGGCCGACCGGCTGGACACGGCCCCGGACACGGCCGTAGCGATCGACCTGCGGACGGCGCCGGCGATCGCGGGTGTCCCGCTCGTCGCCGGCGATACGCTGTCGTCCCTGCCCCCGGCCGCGCGCCTCGCAGACATCGCAGCACCGCCCCTGACCTGGCTGCCGGATCGCTTGGCCGGCCCGTCGACGCCGGCTCTCGACCGCCTGCCGGAAGGCCTGGTGGCCGGCGGCTTCGAGAACACCGGCAGCCGCCCGGTGCCCGGCGCCGATCTCGCGCGCGACTTTCCGGGTGGCCCCTCGGCGCCCAACCGCCTCACCGAGTTGGAACGGCCGGCGCGCCCGGCGGTCGAGCCCCTGGCGGTCGCCACTGCCCGGCCGGTGAGCGACGGCAGTCGGATAGCGGCGGGAAGCGAGGCCGATCGGATGCTGGCCAGCCTCGACCGGCCGCTGGTCGCCTTCGACGCCGGCACGGACCGCGCGCGGTCCCTGGATGCGGTGATCGGCGACGCCCTGGACGCCGCTGCCGCGCTGTCGGCGCAGGTTGCCGCCGATCCCGCGGCGCCCCGCGCCGGTCCGAGCGACGATCTGGCCGATCTCGGCGCACCGAGGAGCCTGCTGGACGATGTCCGGACCGTGGCGGCGGCCATGCCGACCGACCATCTGGAGCGACCGGCCGAACGGACCGGCGCCGCGCCCGGACCGGCCCAAACCGCCATGGACGGCCTGGCCCTGCGGCCGCTGCCGACGACCGCGGTCAGCTCGGTGCACGGCCTGCGGTCGCTGCTCGACCGCGGCGTCAATCCCCAGGCGGTGCCGCCTGTTTTCGTCAGCCGGCTGCCGGCCGACATCGATGCCGTCTCCGAGCCGGACGAGCGCAAGCACCTGTTCGTGCGGACGCTGCTGCCGATCGTGGTGGCGGTCAACGAGCGCAATCTGGCGCGGCGCGAGCGCATCGAGCGCCTGGCCGACCTCATCGACCGCGGCGTCCATCTCAAGCCGGTCGAGCAGGCCTTCGTCGCCGATATCATGGCCGAATTCGGCCTCGGCCGCTGGAACCGGACCGAGCTGCTGTCGCGGGTCGACGTGGTGCCGCCGTCGCTGGCCCTGGCCCAGGCCGCCGAAGAGAGCGGCTGGGGGACCTCGGCCGCCGCCCGCACCGCCAATTCCCTGTTCGGCCAGATGCTGCCGCCCAGCGGCGGCCAGCCGGCGATGGTGCGGCCGTTCGAGGACCTGCCGGCCACCGTCGAGGCTTATATCCGGAACCTGAACACCCATCGCGCCTATGCCGACTTCCGCCGCCACCGCGCCGCCATGCGGGCGGCCGGGACGGTGCCGGACGGCGAGGCGCTGGCGCAGTATCTGCACCGCTACTCGGAGCGCGGCGGCGCCTATATCGCGGCCGTCAGCGCGCTGATCCGCAACAACAACTTCGCCAGCTACGACGACGCCCGGCTGGCGGCGCTGCCGGTCCGCGACGAGCTGGCGGCGCTGCCCGAAGCCGCGGCGCCGGCCTGGGTGCGCTAAGAGGGTGTGAAGGGATGCCCCCTCAGGACAGGGTCGGATCGATCTCGACGGCCGGGTCGAGCGGGACCACCTCGTGAAAGCGCGCCAGATCGACGATCTGCCGCCCGGCCGCGTCCTCGTCCAGGATGTTGGCGAACCGCGCATGCCAGCGGAAGTCCGACGGCGTGTAGGCCCGCCGGGCGTGGACGGTGGCGGAATAGCGCTCGTGATAGCCCGACAGCAGCGCGATGACGGTCGCCTTCTGCTCGGCCAGGCTGTCCGGGGTCGCGCCGTGGAACGGGCTGCCCGGGTCGATCTCGTGGAACACGGTCCAGGACAGCCCGAACACCGGCGAATTGCTGCGCACCAGCGGCAGGTCGATCAGCCGCCGATAGGGCTCGCCGTCGGCGGTCGTCTCGCGCCGGATCATGATCAGGCGCATCACGGCGTCGGTGAGCTGGTCGTTGCGCCGGGGCAGCACCCGGACCATCACCATCGGCCGGCCGTCGAAGCGGCCGATCACCAGCACCTGGCTGAACAGGGCGCCGGCCGTGGGCCGGGTGAAGCGCGCGAAGATCAGCCCGGCCGCGAGCGCGGTCACCAACATGCCCAGCAGCGCCTCGAGCGTGACCAGCAGGTTGGCCACCAGGCCGACCGGGGCCAGCTTGCCGTAACCGATGGTCGCCAGGGTCTGCACGCTGAAGAAGAAGGCGTCGCGGAAGCTGCCCGGCTCGGCGTTCTCGATCCCGTCGGTCGCGAGATACAGCAGCGCGAAGACGATGTTCAGCGCCAGATAGGCGCCAAGGACGACGGCCAGGAACACCGGCCAGGACGCGCTGATCAGGAAATAGCTGGCTTCGACGCGCCGCCGGTCGTTGATCCGGACCATGTTCGGCCGGCCATCGGCATGGAGCAGCCGGGCGTGGGGGTGCTTGCGCTGCCGCGACACGGGTTCAGAGGGTGTGAAGGGATGCCGGCATGGTCTGCGCCGGCTGTTGATGGCCGCTGGCCAGGAGGGCGGTGACGCGCGATGCGGCGCATCGCGCGAGCCGGCCGACGCCGCCAGCGGCCATCAACAGCCGGCCCTTCGGGTTGGCCTGGCAAGGCGCCAGGCCGCGTCGCGACGGCTCGCCGATGCTCTGCATCGCCTTCCCCGCCGCTCCTAACCTGGCGCCTTGCCAGGCCAACGCAGACCGTGCCGGCATCCCTTCACACCCTCTCAGC
>CAZEFK010000336.1:0-4835 GCA_964511405.1 uncultured Comamonadaceae bacterium
CGATGTGCCGGCGTCGCCACCGGTCGCCACTGCCGCCCTGCCGCCGCCTGCTCCCGGATTGCCGGCCGCGCCAGCCGCCGGTGCGCCGGCGTCGGCACCGTCGGTTGCGACGACGGCCCCGGCAGTTGCCGCTGCGGCCGCGGGCGAACCGCGCTACCGCGTTCAGATCGGTGCCTTCCCGACCCGCCAGGATGCCGAAGCGAACTGGTCGCATCTTGCCCGCGACCCGGCACTGGCCAAGATGACGCCGGTCTATCGGCCGATCCAGCCGGTCGGCCCGCGCGGCCTGGCCTGGCGCCTGCAGGTCGGCGCTTATGACAGCAAGGCCGCAGCCGAGGGGCTCTGCCAGTCGCTGCTGCAGCGGCGGATCGACTGCTGGGTCTACGTCACGCCCGGCCGCGGCTGATCCGGCTCTCGCCTGCCTGCGCTGCAGGCAGTACCGATCCCCGCCTGCCTAAAGGGCGAGCCGCGCTGTGACGCGGTTTGCCCGCCGCGCCCATATCGGGGTGATGGCCCCGAACTTGCTTCGCGCCATCGCCTCATGGCGGGGGCTTGCTGCCTGTGGTAACCAGATTGCAAGACGGTCGCGGTGTCGGCCGGATCAGGTTGCCGGACGGGCGAGGGGCTCGAACCGGCAGGGCATCATTGGGGAGACGAGGGATGAGGCAGCGACGGGTGATCGGCGCCCTGGCCATCGCGGGCCTGCTGGCCGCAGCGGTCACGGCGGTGCCGGCGGACGCCAAGACGTTCCGCTGGGCCAACAAGGGCGACACCAATTCGATGGATCCATACGGCCGGAACGAGACGTTCCTGCTGAGCTTCGCGTTGAATATCTATGAGCCGCTGGTCCGCCGCGACAAGCAGCTGAAGCTGGAGCCGGCGCTGGCGGTGAAGTGGACGCAGACGTCGCCGACAGTGTGGCATTTCGAGCTGCGCCCGGGCGTCAAGTTCCACGACGGCACGCCCTTCACGGCCGACGACGTGGTGTTCTCCTATGACCGCGCGCGCCTGCCGGGATCGAACATCGCCAGCACCTTCGCGGCCTGGAAGGAAGTCAAGAAGATCGACGACCACACCGTCGACATCGTGACCAAGGACCCCGACCCGATCCTGCCCGACGAGATCACCAGCTGGGCGATCATGTCGAAGGCGTGGTGCGAGAAGAACAACGCCACGCACGCCGCCGACCTGACCAAGAACGAGGAGACCTACGCCAACCGCAATGCCAACGGCACCGGGCCGTTCATGCTGAAGCTGCGCGAGCCCGACAGCCGCACCGTCCTGGTGCCGAACCCGACCTGGTGGGACAAGCCCGAGCACAATCTGGACGAGGTCGACTTCCGGGTCATCTCCAACGATTCGACCCGGGTGGCGGCGCTGCTGTCCGGCGACGTCGACATGGTCTACGAGGTGCCGCCCCAGGACACCCAGCGGATCGGCAGCACGCCCGGCTACAAGGTCATCCAGAGCCCCGAGCTGCGCACGATCTATCTGGGCATGGACCAGCTGCGCGACCAGCTCACCGACTCGGCCGTGAAGGGCAAGAACCCGTTCAAGGACATCCGCGTTCGCCGGGCCTTCTACCAGGCGATCGACGAGAAGGCGATCGCCACCCGCGTCATGCGCGGCTTCGGCAGCCCCACCGGCCTGCTGGTCGGGCCGGGGGTCAACGGCTTCGACGAGACGATGAACGAGCGCTTCCCGGTCGATATCGCCGGCGCCAAGAAGCTGCTGGCCGAGGCGGGATATCCTGACGGGTTCGAAGTCGGCATGGACTGCCCGAACGACCGCTACGTCAACGACGAGGACATCTGCAAGGCGGTCGTGGCGATGCTGGCGCGGATCAACATCAAGGTCGATCTCAACGCCCAGACCCGCCTGAAGTTCTTCGCCAAGGTCAACGCGCCGGTCTTCAATACCAGCTTCTACTTGCTGGGCTGGACGCCCAGCACCTACGACGCCCACAACACGTTGCTCAACCTGGTGCATTGCCGGGACGAGAAGACCAGCGCCGGTATGTTCAACAACGGCGGCTACTGCAATCCGAAGATCGACGATCTGATCGGCAAGATCGGGGTCGAGACCGACAAGGCGAAGCGCGACGCCATGATCCATGACGCGCAGCAGATCCTGAAGGACGACTTCGGCTATATCCCGCTCCATCAGCAGAAGGTGGTGTGGGCAGCGAGCGACAAGGTCGACTTGGTGCAGCAGGCGGACAACTACTTCCAACTGCGCTACGTCAAGCTGAAGTAGGGCCGTCGCCGCCGCGGGCGCCATGGCCCGCGGCGGCGCACCCCGAGAGGTCGTCCATGATTGCGTTCGTGTTGCAGCGGCTGGCCCAGTCCGTGCTGGTGATGCTCACCGTGGCGTTCATCGCCTTCGGGCTGTTCCGCTTCGTCGGCGACCCGATCGCCGGCATGGTCGGCCAGGACACCACGCTCCAGGACCGCGAGCGGCTGCGCCAGGAGCTCGGACTCAACGACAGCTTCGTCGTCCAGTACGCCCGCTTCGTGGGCCACGCCGCCCAAGGCAATTTCGGCCTGTCCTACCGCTTGGCGCAGCCGGTCGACCGCCTGATCGCCGAGCGGCTGCCGGCGACCCTGGAGCTCAGCTTCGCCGCGGCCGGCCTGGCGCTGCTGGTGGGCGTGCCGCTCGGCGTCTATACCGGCTTGCACCGCTATGGCTGGATCAGCCGCATCTTCCTGACCGCGTCCCTGGTCGGCGTGTCGCTGCCGACCTTCCTGGTCGGCATCCTGCTGATCCTGGTGTTCTCGGTCTGGCTGGGCTGGCTGCCGTCGTTCGGGCGCGGCGACGTGGTGAAGATCGGCTGGTGGACCACCGGCTTCCTGACCATCGGCGGCCTGAAGGCGCTGATCATGCCGGCGGTCACGCTGTGCCTGTTCCAGCTGACCTTGATCATGCGCCTGGTGCGCACCGAGATGATGGAAGTGCTGCGCACCGACTACATCAAGTTCGCGCGCGCCCGCGGCCTGCCCGACCGCCTGATCCATTTCCGCCACGCGCTCAAGAACACGCTGGTACCGGTGATCACCATCACCGGTCTGCAGCTGGGCTCGATCATCGCCTTCTCGATCATCACCGAGACGGTGTTCCAATGGCCGGGCATGGGGCTGTTGTTCATCCAGGCCGTGATCTTCGCCGACATTCCCGTGATGTCGGCCTATCTGGTGCTGATCGCGCTGGTGTTCGTGGTGATCAACCTGATCGTCGACCTGCTCTATTACGTCGTGGACCCGCGGCTGCGCATCGACCGCCGGGTCGCTGCGGGACATTGAGGGGCGCCTGATATGGCCATTCCCGACACCGGCAGCCGCCCCCTGGTTCCCGTCCAGCGGTCGCCGGGCGCGCTGCGCCGGGCGCTGGACAGCGACCTGTTCTACAGCTTCCGCCGTTCGCCGGTGATCGTGGCGGCCTTCGTGATCACGCTTGCGATCTTCGTCGCCGCGGCGGCAGCGCCCTTGTGGACTCCCTATGATCCTTACGACCTGGCCAGCATCAGCCTGATGGACGCGTCGCTGCCGCCGGCCTGGGCGCCGGACGGCGACGGCCGCTTCCTGCTCGGCACCGACAACCAGGGTCGCGACATCCTGTCGACCATCGTGTACGGCACCCGGGTGTCGCTGGTGGTCGGCGGCCTGTCGGTGGTGGTCTCGGCGATCCTGGGCGTCGGGCTGGGGCTGCTGGCGGGCTATCTGGGCGGGCTTTTCGACGCCGTGATCATGCGCCTGGCCGATGTCCAGCTGAGCTTTCCGGCGATCCTGATCGCACTGTTGATCGACGGCGTGGCGCGCGCCGCGGTGCCGCACGAGTTGCAGGACGACATCGCGATCCCGGTGCTGATCGCCGCGATCGCGCTGTCGGGCTGGGTCCACTATGCCCGGCTGGTGCGCGGCTCGACCCTGGTCGAGCGCGGCAAGGATTATGTGCTGGCGGCCCGGGTGATCGGCCTGCATCCGGCGACGATCATGGTCCGCCACGTCCTGCCCAATGTGCTGAGCCCGGTGATGGTGGTCGCCACGGTCAACCTGGCGGTCGCGATCCTGACCGAGGCGACCCTGTCGTTCCTGGGGGTCGGCGTGCCGCCGACCACGCCCTCGCTCGGGACCCTGGTGCGCATCGGCAACAACTTCCTGTTCTCGGGCGAGTGGTGGATGGCGATCTTTCCGGGCGTGGCCCTGGTCATCATGGTGCTGGCGGTCAATCTGCTGGGCGACTGGCTGCGCGACGCCCTCAACCCGAAGCTCCGCTGATGACGGCGCCGCTGCTCGAGGTCAGCCGCCTCCGCATCGAGTTCCCGACCCGGCGCGGCGTGCTGCGCGCGGTCGACGACGTCTCGCTGGCGATCCACGCCGGCGAAGTGCTTGGTGTGGTCGGCGAGAGCGGCGCCGGCAAGTCGCTGACCGGGGCCGCGATCATCGGCCTGCTGCAGCCGCCCGGCCGGATCGCCGGCGGCACCATCCGGCTCGATGGCCAGCGCATCGACAACCTGCCCCACGCCGAGATGCGGCGGATCCGCGGGGCCCGGATCGGGGCGATCTTTCAGGATCCGCTGACCAGCCTCAACCCGCTGTTCACGATCGGGGCCCAACTGGTCGAGACCGTCCGAGTCCATACCGACCTCGACGCCGCGGCGGCGCGGCGGCGCGCGATCGAGCTCCTGACCGAGGTCGGGATTCCGGCGCCGGACCGGCGCATCGACCACTATCCGCACCAGTTCTCGGGCGGCATGCGGCAGCGTGTGATGATCGCGATGGCGCTGTGCGCGAACCCGCGGTTGATCATCGCCGACGAGCCGACCACCGCGCTCGACG
>CAZEFK010000337.1:0-4757 GCA_964511405.1 uncultured Comamonadaceae bacterium
CCGAATCACAACATATTGATCCGATTCAAGACCTTTTGGGATCGGCTCTAACAGCGCCCACGGTCTGGACCGTACCAAACCCTCCTTGCCAAGCCCGCATCATGTTATACACAAGGTCGCCGGGCTGTACTCTTTTGTATTTCGACCGGTCTTCGCTCCTCACAATTTTTCGATCGGCATCACTTTCGTCAATTTCATCATCAGACACACCTTTATGTATAGATACACTCAAGATTGGAAGTTCATCGGAACCCGACTCAATCGACTCCTTAAAAAGGGATCCCAATCGCATCACGCTCCAATGCGCCGGGACGTCTCCAATCCATTCGACCCCACTGCTTCGATAGTTCGTGTATGGCGGATAGCTCATACCGCCAACTCCGCGATCATGGCTTTGATGCGTTCTACGACCATAACCAAGTCAGCGTCGATCTCTGCCAATGTCCGCGGCGGCTCGAAAACGTAGAATTCCCGATTGAAAGGGATCTCGTAGCCGACTTTGGTCTTCTCGGCGTCGATCCAGGCGTCCGGCGCATGCGGCTTCACCTCTCGCTCGAAGTAAGCCTGCACATCCTCCAGCAGCGGCACATTCTCGGTATCCCGCAGAGACGGGTCCGGCTGCGGCTTGCCCTTATTCTTGCCCTTTTCGAACAGCACGACCCGGCCCTGATCGTCCTTCAGGGGCCTTTCAACCGTGATCGTGCGGTAGCCGAAGGCGGTGTTCGGCAGAATTCGCGACAGTGGCGCCAGCTTGACCTTTCCGCCCTCGGGCGCTTCAGGCGGCCTATCGACCGCAGGCACAGCCACGCGCCCGACCTCTTTGCCCGCCGCGTCGAACAGGGTCGCGACCTCGGCGGCTTCGAAGCGGCCCAACAGGCGGGCGATCTCCTCGATATGGTCCTCGCCCAGTTCCTTGCGCTTGGAGCCCAGCGACTTGCGCATCTTGCGCCAAAAGCCAGAGCCGTCGATGAGCTGCAGGAAGCCGCGCCGCTCGGCCGGCTTCCGGTTGGTTACGATCCAGATGTAGGTGGCGATGCCGGTGTTGAAGAACATGTCCGTGGGCAAGGCCACGATGGCCTCGACCAGATCGTTCTCCAGCAGGTAGCGGCGGATCTCGCTTTCGCCGGAGCCGGCGCCGCCGGTGAACAGGGGCGAGCCGTTCAGCACGATGCCGAACCGGCAGCCACCCTCGGCGGCGGGCCGCATCTTCGACAGCATGTGCAGCAGGAACAGCAGGCTGCCGTCCGACACGCGCGGCAGGCCCGGGCCGAACCGGCCGGAAAAACCCTGCTGCTCATGCTCGTCGCGGACCGCCTTCTCGACTTTCTTCCACTCCACGCCGAACGGCGGATTGGCTAGCATGTAGTCGAAGCTGCGCCCGATATGGCCGTCCTCGGACAGGGTGTTGCCGAAGGCGATGTTCGACACATCCTGACCCTTGATCAGCATGTCGGCCTTGCAGATCGCATAGGATTCCGGGTTCAGCTCCTGGCCGAACATGGTGAGCTGGACATTCCTGGTGCCGGCCTTCAGATGCTCCTCGGCCACGGACAGCATGCCGCCGGTGCCAGCGGTCGGGTCGTAGATGGTCCGCACGATGCCGGGCTTCGACAGGGCGTCGTCGTCCTCGATGAACAGCAGGTCGACCATCAGCCGGATCACGTCGCGCGGGGTGAAATGGTCGCCGGCGGTCTCGTTGGAGGCTTCGGCGAACTTGCGGATCAGCTCTTCGAACACCAGCCCCATCTGGGTGTTCGACACATGGTCCGGATGGAGGTCGATCCCGGCGAATTTCTCGGTGACCAGGAACAGCAGCTTGGCCTTGGCCAGGCGGTCGACTTGAGTGGCGAACTCGAAGCGCTCGAAGATGTCGCGCACCTCGGATGAGAATCCCTGCAGATAGAGCAGCAGGTTCGGCCCGACATTCGCCGCGTCGCCCAGCAGCGTCTTCAGGTCCATAGGTGCGGTGTTGAAAAACCCGTGCTTCGCCTTGCGCTTCACGAAGGGTTCGGGATTCAGCCCGGCCTTCGTGCGGAGGTCGAACTCGGCCAGCACCTCGGCCTTGGTGGGGGCCAGCACGCAATCCAGCCGCCGCAGGACGGTGAACGGCAGGATAACCTTGCCATAGTCCGCCGGCTTGTAGTCGCCCCGCAGAAGGTCGGCGACCGACCAGATGAAGGCCGAGAGTGCTTGCTGGTTCATATGCCTTTCTCCCTAGGCCGCCAGCTAGCACCATCTGCTGGCCCTGGCAACCCAGGGTCGCAGGCGCGTCCGCGTGGTGGATAGAGCAGCGTGATCTCGCGGCTCCCCTACCAAAGCCGCTTGCTCGCGAACGCATGCCCGGGGCCGGATTTCAGGTAGCGCTCGAATGCCGTCGCCTTGCGTTCGTCCGAGAACGCCACGTAGGTGACGAGCCGTCACTTCAGATCACTGGTGACGCCGACATAGCGTCGACCATCAACGCCGTCGCTCCGAAGCAGGTAGACGTACCACACGACCACCCGTCTTCGCTGCAGCTTCGAAGGGAATCCTGCTTCGCGCACAAGGGACAGAACAAGTCCTGCGAAGCGCTGAAAGCGCGAAGCAGGATGGCGGAAGGGGCGGGATTCGAACCCGCGAGGGGCTGTTAACCCCTACACACTTTCCAGGCGTGCGCCTTCGACCGCTCGGCCACCCTTCCGGAGGGCGCCACATTAGCGAAACCCGGGCCCGGTGCAAGCGCCGCACGGCCTTGCCGCCGGCGGGCCAGCGTTTATGGTGTCGCGCCCATGACGCTGCCGACCCTCGACGATGTGCTCGCCCGCCACCGCGCCGGCGATTCCGATGCCGCCCTGGCCGCGTGCGAGGCGCGGCTGGCCGCCGACCCGGCCGATGCCGATACCCGCTATCTGCGCGGCCAGCTGCGCCTGATGCGGGGCGATGTCGCCGGCGGCCGCGCCGATCTGGAGCAGGCCGTGCCCGCCGCGCCGGGCGTGCCTGACATCATCGACCGCTGGGCCGTGCTGTTGCGTGCGCGCGATGCCGCCGGCGACACCGCCGGGGTCGTCGACGCCTATGCCCGGATCGGCGACCTCGCCTTGCTCGCCGCCGATCTGGGCCGCGCCGAGCGGGCGTTTTCGGCGGCGCTGGCGCTGGCGCCCGAGCGGATCGAGCTCAATGCCCTGCTGGCGCAGCTGGCCCAGTCCACCGGCCGGCCGGCCGAGGCCCAGGCGCGCCATGCCCAGGTGCTGGCGGCCGATCCCCTGCGTCTGTCGTCGCGGCTGGGGATGGCGCTGGCCGAGCTGTGGCCGATCTATCCCGACCGCGACACGATGCTGGGCCAGCGCCAGCGCTTCCTCGACGCCCTCGACGCCCTGTCGGCCAGCCTCGACAGCCAGCCCTTCACCCTCTCGGGCGAGATGACGCTCGCCAACAACCTGCCCTTCGAGCTCGCCTATCAGGGCATGGCCGACGTCGAGCCGATGCGCCGCTACGGCGCCATCATCGATCGCGCCGTGCGCGCGGTCTGGCCGGGGGCCATGCAACCGGCCCCGGTGCCGCTGGCGCCGGGCGAGCCGATCCGGGTCGGCTTCATCACCGGCTATCTGCGCGACCATTCGGTGACCAAGCTGTTCGGCGGCTGGATGGAGCATCTGGATCGCCGCCGCTTCCAGGTCACCGGCATCGCGGTCGAGGGGCCGGCGGACGCCACCACCCGCCGGCTTGCCGCCGCCGTCGACCGCTGTCTGGAGGGCCCCCGGCCGGTCGCGGACTGGATCGCGGCGATCCGCGGCCTCGGGCTGCATGCGCTGGTCTGGCTGGACGTCGGCATGGCGCCGATCACCTCGCTGCTGGCGGCCGCCCGGCTGGCCCCGGTCCAGGCCATGGCCTGGGGCCATCCGGTGACCTCGGGCCTGCCGCAGATGGACTACTTCCTGACCTCGGCGCTGATGGAGCCGCCCGAGGGCGACGACCACTACACCGAGCGGCTGGTCCGCCTGCCCGGCCTGTCGGTCCACTACACCCCGCCGGCGCCTGCGCCTCGGCTCGCCCGCCGCGACTTCGGGCTGCCCGACGACAGGATCCTCTTTCTCAGCTGCCAGCTGCTGCTGAAGCACCTGCCCCAGCACGACCACGTGTTCGTGGACATCGCGCGGCGCGTGCCCGAGGCCCGGATCGTGATGCTCGGCCACCCGCGCTCCGACGTCATCACGTCAGCCTTTCGCGACCGCCTGGCCCGGGCCTTCACGGCCGCCGGCCTGGCCATCGACGACCATGTCATCCTGCTGCCGCCGCAGCCGGCCGACCGCTACCTGGCGCTGCTGCGGGTGACCGACATCTTCCTGGACGGGGTCGGCTGGTCGGGCGGCGTCACCACGCTGGAGGCGATCATGGCCGGCCTGCCGCTGGCCGCGATCCCCGGCCCGGTCATGCGCAGCCGGCACACCGCCGCGATCCTGACCGCCATGGACCTGCCCGAGCTGATCGCGCTGTCGGTCTCGGGCTTCGTCGAGCTGATGGCGCGGATGGGCACCGAATCAGGCTATCGCGCCGAGGTCGCGGCCAAGATCGCGGCGCGCCGGCACCGCCTGATCGGCGACCTGGCGCCGGTGCGGGCGCTGGAGCAGTTCCTGGCGGAGGCCGTGCGGCTCAGCTCTGCCCGGTCTTGAGCGCGGCCAGGAAGGCCGACTGCGGGATCTCGACCTTGCCGAACTGGCGCATGCGCTTCTTGCCTTCCTTCTGCTTCTCCAGCAGCTTGCGCTTGCGGGTGATGTCGC
>CAZEFK010000338.1:0-4721 GCA_964511405.1 uncultured Comamonadaceae bacterium
GACCAGGTAGTCGGAGACCACCTGGCTGCCCGGCGCCAGGCTGGTCTTGACCCACGGCTTCACGGTCAGGCCCTTGGCCACCGCCTTGCGCGCCAGGAGGCCGGCGCCGAGCATGACGCTGGGGTTGGAGGTGTTGGTGCAGCTGGTGATGGCGGCGATCACCACGGCCCCATCGGTCAGCTCGTAATTGCTGCCCTCGACCTTGACCGAGCGGGCAGCCGGGGCGCTCTCGGCCAGGACCTTGCCGAAGGCCGGCTTCATGTCGCCCAGCAGCACCCGATCCTGCGGCCGCTTCGGCCCGGCCAGGCTGGGCTGTACCGACCCGAGGTCCAGCTCCAGCACGTCGGTGAACACCGGGTCCGGGGTGGTCGCGTCGCGCCACATGCCCTGGGCCTTGGCATAGGCCTCGACCAGCTTCACGCGGTGCGGGTCGCGCCCCGAGAAGGACAGGTAGCGCAGGGCCTCGGCGTCGAACGGGAAGAAGCCGCAGGTGGCGCCGTACTCGGGCGCCATGTTGCCGATGGTGGCGCGGTCGGCCAGCGACAGATGGTCGAGCCCGGCGCCGAAATATTCGACGAACTTGCCGACCACGCCGCGCTTGCGCAGCATCTGCGTCACCGTCAGCACCAGGTCGGTGGCGGTGGCGCCCTCCGGCAGCTTGCCGGTCAGGCGGAAGCCGATGACGTCGGGGATCAGCATGCTGACCGGCTGGCCCAGCATCGCCGCCTCGGCCTCGATGCCGCCGACGCCCCAGCCCAGCACCGCCAGGCCGTTGACCATGGTGGTGTGGCTATCGGTGCCGACCAGGGTGTCGGGATAGGCGACCGGCTTGCCGGCGCCGTCATTGGCCGTCCACACCACCTGCGCCAGATATTCCAGATTGACCTGGTGGCAGATGCCGGTGCCCGGCGGCACCACGCGGAAATTGTTGAACGCGCCCTGGCCCCAGCGCAGGAACTGGTAGCGCTCCAGGTTGCGCTCGAACTCGAGGCGGACGTTGTCGTCGAAGGCCTTGGCGTTGGCATAGGCGTCGACCATCACCGAGTGGTCGATGACCAGGTCGACCGGCGACAGCGGGTTGATCTTCTCGGGGTTGCCGCCCATGGCCACCATCGCGTCGCGCATCGCCGCCAGGTCGACCACCGCCGGCACGCCGGTGAAGTCCTGCATCAGCACGCGCGCCGGGCGATAGGCGATCTCGCGGTCGGTCGTGTCGGTCGGCGCCCAGCTGGCCAGGGCCTTGACGTCGTCGACCGTGACGCTGCGTCCGTCCTCGTAGCGCAGCAGGTTCTCCAGCAGCACCTTGAGCGAGTAGGGCAGGCGGGCGACGGCCGGATGGCCGGCCTCGGCCAGCGCCGGCAGGCTGTAATAGTCGTAGGCCTTGCCGTCCACGGTGAGCGTGCGGCGGACCTTCAGGCTGTCCTGCCCGACGGAGATGGTGGCAGTCACGGGCGTGTCCCCTTTGCAGTAGCCGGCATTGTCGCGTTTTACCCTGCCGGCCGTGGGGTTTCCATCCCCGCGCAATGTCCGCTGTGCCCAATCTTTCGGCAGAAAGGGCGAGACTCCGTTGCAATTCCGGGTACTATCCATGCGCGCCACGCCGTAGGCGCCCGCGCTGGGCGCCCATGACGATGGCGCGAGGTTTGCATCGCACAATCGGGCGGGGTCTGCCGAACCAATACGAATCCTGAAGCCGACAGATCCTCAACACTGGGAGCATGTGATGGACAAGAAGCATCCGGGCAGGCGCGGTTTCCTGTTGTCGACGGTGGCGGCCGTCGGCCTCATGGTGGTGGGGATCTCGGCGCCGGCAGCGGCGGCCGAAACGGTCGTGAAGGTGGGCATCAACCTGCCGCTCACCGGCGCCGATGCCGACTCGGCCAAGCGCATCGCCAACGGCGCGCTGCTGGCGCTGGAAGAGGCGAACGCCAAGGGCGCGGTCCCCGGCTACCGGTTCGAGCCGTGGGTGCTGGACGACGGCACGGCGACCGCCGGCCAGTACGATCCGGCGCAGGCGGCGACCAACGCCAAGAAGATGATCTCGGACAAGCAGGTCGTGGCCGCCATCGGCCCGCAGATGAGCGGCTCGGGCAAGGCCATGTCGCCGATCCTGAGCCAGGGCGACCTGGCGATCATCACGCCGAGCTCGACCAACCCGGACATCACCGATCCCAAGTTCGCCGGCCAGTACCGGCCCAAGGGCAAGGCGGTCTATTTCCGCACCGTGACTACGGACGCCTTCCAGGGCCCGAACATGGCGAACTATTTTGCCGATACGCTGCATGTGAAGTCGGTTTATGTGCTCGACGACTCGGGCGCCTATGGCGTCGGCATCGCGGATGCCTTCCAGAGGCAGGCCGAGAAGCGCGGCATCAAGGTCCTGGGCCGCGATCAGGTGAACCCGAAGGAAGCCGACTACACGACCATCCTTACCAAGATCAAGGCCGCCAATCCCGACGCGCTCTATTACGGCGGCGTCGGCCAGGCCGGGGTCAAGGTGGTCAAGCAGTCCTACGACATCATCCCGAAGATGATCAAAGGCGGCGGCGACGGCGTCTACAGCCCCGAGGTCCTGACCGGCGGCGGCTTCCCGGCGGCCGAAGACTGGTACGCGACGATCGCCTCGCCGCACGTGCTGGACAATCCCGAGGCGGTGGCGTGGGCCAACCGCTACTATTCGCAGTTCAAGATGCAGCCCGACGACTATTCGATCACCGCCTATGACGCGGCGCAGGTGATCGTCGACGCGGTCGGCCGCGTCGCCAAGAGCGGCAAGCCGGTCAACCACGACACGGTGCGCGACGCCATCCAGGCGACCAAGCTCAACACCCTGCAGGGCGAGGTCTCGTTCGACGCCAACGGCGACCTGGTGACCAAGGTGATCAGTGTCTTCCAGGTCAAGCATGACCCGAAATACCCGGCCGACGACATGATCCACCAGTTCAAGTATCAGGGTGTCGCCCCGGAAGCGGCGTCTTCGTGATCCGAGCCGGGCCCGCGGCCAGCGCCGCGGGCCCTTTTTTCTTCTTGGGCTCATCGGGCAAGGACGGCCGCATGACGAGTTGGGATGTACTGGTCCAGCAGCTGATCAATGGGGTCAGCCTCGGCGCCATGTATGCGCTGCTGGCGCTGGGGTTCACGATGGTCTACGGGATCATCGAGCTGATCAATTTCGCGCATTTCAACGTCTTCATGGTCGGCTCGTTCATCGGCCTGGCCCTGCTGCAGGCCTTCGGGCTATCGGGCCAGACGGTGGTCCTGACCGGGGTCAGCCTGATCGTGACCTTAGGCGCGGCGCTGATCGCGACCATGCTGGTCTCGGGCCTGCTGGGGGTGGTGATCGAGCGCGCCGCGCTGCGGCCGCTACGCCGGGTCACCGGCCCGGCCGCCATGATCACCACGATCGGCGTGTCCTACATCCTATTTAATTCGGTCATGCTGAGCGTCGGCGCCGACACCAAGAACTACCCCAACCCCATGCCGCAGGTGGCGTGGGCGGTCGGCGGCGCCACGCTGCGCCTGCGCGAGGTGCTGATCTGGGTCATCGCCGCCGTGCTGATGGGCGGCCTGCACCTGTTCGTGCACCACACCAAGCTGGGCAAGGCCATGAAGGCCACCGCCCAGGACCAGGAGGCCGCGCGCATGATGGGCGTCGAGGTCGACCGGGTGGTCATGATCGCCTTTTTCATCGGCGCGGCGCTGGCCGGCGCCGCCGGCCTGATCTTCGGCCTCTACTACAACTTCACCAGCTTCGTGATCGGCTACACCGCCGGCCTGCGCGCCTTCACCGCGGCGGTGCTGGGCGGCATCGGCAATATCGCCGGCGCCATGATCGGCGGCATCGCGATCGGGCTGATCGAATCGCTGGGCGGCCAGTACCTGGCGACGCGCTGGAGCGACGTGATCATCTTCTCGATCCTGATCCTGGTGCTGGTATTCCGGCCGGCCGGCCTGCTCGGCCGCGTGGCCCCGACCAAGTCGTGAGGGCTGGACGATGACCGACCTGACCACTGCGGTCCGCGCTGCCGTCTTGCGCCCGATCGCCTTCATCCCGGCCAAGACCCGGACCGTCCTCGGGTTGACCCTGCTGGCCGCCGCGGCGCTGGCCTTCCCCTGGGTGTTCACCAACGAGGGCGACATCGACGCCGCCGCCAACGCCACGGCCTTCGCGACCCTGGCGCTCGGCCTCAACATCGTGGTCGGCTTCGCCGGCCTGCTCGACCTGGGCTATGCCGCGTTCTTCGCGATCGGCGCCTATGGCTACGGCATGGCGTCGTCCTGGCAGATCGCCCCGGCCTGGGACCCGTTCTGGGAACCGTTCCAATGGCTGGGGCTGGTCACCCACTTCACCGACGGCGGCGCCAACGTCGTGCATTTCACGGTGTCGTTCTGGCTGATGCTGCCGATCTCGGCGTTGGTCACAGCCTTCTTCGGCATGGTGTTCGGCGCGCCGACGCTGCGCCTGCGCGGCGACTACCTGGCCATCGTGACCTTGGGCTTCGGCGAGATCGTGCCGATCGTGGCGCGCAACACGCCGTATTTCACCAACGGCGCCATGGGCATGAACGGCATCGCGGCGCCCAGCCTGTTCGGCTACGACTTCGGCGTCCTGTCGACGCCCTACTACTATCTGGGCCTGGGGCTGTTGACGGCGCTGATCTTCATCAGCTGGCGGCTCAAGGACAGCCGGATCGGGCGCGCCTGGATGGCGATCCGCGAGG
>CAZEFK010000339.1:0-4619 GCA_964511405.1 uncultured Comamonadaceae bacterium
GGCGTCGCCGCGCAGGCGCGCGCCGCCGACACCCTGCCGGCGCTGATGAGTCCGGTCGAGGCCCGGCTACTGCAGGCGCTGGGCGGAAGCGGGCGGATCGACCGGTACGGCGTCAGGCATTTCGACAACCCGGCGTTGATGCCGGATTCGGTGGCCGCCGATCCGATGGCCTTCGGTCCATCGATCCCCTATCCGCCCCCCAACCCTCCTCAGGACCTGGGGGATCAGCCGCTGAGCTGGCCGGGCACATTGGCGCCGCAGTACTGGGGACCGGCGACCACTGCCGGATTGGACGTATCCCAGGACACGCTGGGGAGCCCAAATGCCGCCGATCCGACCGCGTCGGTATCGCAGCCGGTGTTCCAGTTACCCGTCGACGGCGGCGGGGGCGGCCTGGTGCGCCAACTGTTGGGCATCGGCACGGCTCAAGCCCAAGGGATCGGCTCGGGGCGGGGGCGTGGTGCCCCGCGCATCGGGCCTGGCGGCAACGAGCTGTCGGCGAATGACGAGTTGATGATGGAGAGCTACAATAACGGCCTGAACGCGCTGCGGTCGATCGAGCCTAACAACCGGTTGGCGTCCGGGTCGATCGCGTCGCCGAATTGGGTTCCCAACCGCAACGATGTCGAAGACATCTGGAACGAAGTGGCTGCAGCGAAGGCCCGCACGGCCAGCGGCGGTCCGAGCGCCACAAGGAACCCATTTGGCACACCAGCGCTTGATCGATCGCCTCGGTCGAACGACACTCAAAATGACCAGGCGCAAGGACGAGCGCAGCAAGGCAATTCAAAAGCTGTTAAAGATCTGGAGCCTCTCCATTCGCCTGAAACTGTAGGTCAGAGGCCGGATCTTAAGAGGCTGTCGGATGAGGAGCTTCTCAAGTCCGTCACAGATCCCAAGGAGCGGGACCCGATTAAGATTGATACAGAAACAGGAAAGATCATCGACGGAAACTCGAGAGCCTACGAGCTAAAAAATCGAGCTGCCGACCCCAACAGCTCGATCACACCCGATACTAGGGTCCCATTCGAGCCCTACACAAAAGACAATTCAATGTTCAAGTACTAGGAGAAGCAGACATGAACAATCTTGCCTTGATATATGATATATTGGCGCGAGCCTTGTTGGACATCCGTGTGGCGGCTCACGAGCAGAATGCGGGAGTTGCTTTTGAGCTTTCTGATTTGCTGCATAACGTCCCATTGCGATTAAAAATCGAAATGGAAAATAATACCGACTGCACGGAGACCCTAGAATGGATTCGAATGAGGGCTGAGCAAAAGAAATTAACAAGGTGGCTGGATAGAATCATCCGTAACAGAAGATAACTAGAATACGCGGTCAAAACCAAATCAAAGTCAAATATGTTCTGAATAATTGCCAGATAGGTAGGGGCGTTGTGGCCTATCCAGACTCCGAGAGTCATCGAGGCGAGACAGTCGTCATGGAGCCAAGGCGTAGACGCGAATGGCACTGTTCACTACGCTCGCGATGGGCCCATATAGTCCCGGCCCGACCGAGCGCGACCGATCAGTAATCAAGGAGAGGAAGATGGCGGCTTCGATTGGGCGTTCTTCACTGATATTGTCAGCGAACCGAGCTCTTTGGGGGGATATCCGCCGCCGTTCGTGCCGTGTTAATCAGAGAAATCGACAATGAAGTGCAAATACAATTCTTCATAGACGGCCCGATTTCAGAAGAGGATGAAGACTCTATCGGCTGTGTCGCGACTGAAATAGCAGCGGATTTTCCGGACCATCAGGTCAAGGAAAGCGGTGTTCGGCTGGACGCGCCGGCACCCATCCCACACCCTGAGGGATGGCATTTAGTTTTCAAGCGGCGTGAATGAGCCAGTCGGCGAGCGCAACGGACGAGCCATCGCGGAGCGAGCAAAATGACAACCTCGATTGATCGTGCTTCACTAGTATTGTCGGCGAATCGTGCCCTTTGGGGGGAGATATCTGCCGCCGTTCGCGCAGTGTATATTAGAGAAATCGACAATGAGGTGCAGCTCCGATTCATCATGGATGGCCCGATCTCGGAGGAAGATAAAGAATCCATCAGCTGTGTTGGGGCTGAAGTGATAGCAAGTTTTCCGGAGCATCGGATCAGCGAAAGTGCTGTTCGGCTGGATCCGCCGGCGCCCATTCACGTGCCTGAAGGGTGGCATTTGGTTTTCCTGCGACGTGAATGAGGCGGTCGGCAGGCTACCCGCGGAGCCCAGTTGCCATGATCCTTCGAGACGGGTCGCTCTGCGCCGGTCACTATAGGGCAACGGCGTAGACATCGACCGGCACGGCGCTGGGCGGAGTGACCGCCGACAGGGTGCCGGACCTGTCAACCGCCTGACCCGCTGCTCGCGGCCGCGATCCTGATCCGTCCCGTGTTTTGCACGCGGCTGGCCTGCGCGCTCACCACCGCTGGCCGGGCTGACGGCTTGAGGAGCGCGCAGCCCCTGATCCATCCGGGTAGCGGTTCCAAGGCCGCGCCGCTCGGCCGCCGATGCAACCCCTGAATGTGAGTCCTTTGAATGCAAGCGCGTGGGCCGGGCAGAGACGGCCCGCGAGTAGACGCGACGTCTCTGGCCAACTCGGTATGCCGCCGCGCCGGCTCAACGCCACTTGCCCGTCACCCCCTCACGCCGCGGCGCGCCCTGCCACCGGCACGGCCCCGCCTGCCCACACAGGAGACCCCATGAGTTGGACCGATTTGATCCCCACGGCCTTCAACACCGCCACGTCGCTCTTCAACACCGACGAAAAATCGAAGGCCGCCAAGCGCGCCACCGGCCAGATCGTCGGCGGCATCCGGCAATCTGCCGATACCCTGAACCAGGGCTATGACGACCGGCTGGCCAACGACACGGCCACGATCGCCCAGCTGCGCGGCCTGGCCAGCAGCCAGGCGGGCGAAACGTCCATGGGCTGGCAGTCGCTGCCGCCGCAGTTGCAGCAGCAATTGGCCCAGGCGGCGCGGCAATACGGCACCAGCATCGACCAGATGTGGGGCCGGCTGTCGGCGGCGCTGCAGCCGGCTGCCCAGCAATATGGCCATGCCCTGCAGGCCGATGCCGGCAGCTATGCCGACGCGGTGGGCGGCGGCGCCCAGGGTTACGGCGCCGCGCTCGGCCACGATGCCGGCACCTACGCCGGCGGCATGATCCGCGCCGCGCGTGACTATGGCGACAATACCAATTCGGTCGCCGGCAGCTACGCCGGCGGGCTGGGGGCGGCGGGCGACCGCTATGCCGGCAGCCTGGGCTCGGCGGCCGACGCCTATTCCGGTGGGCTGACTTCGGCGATCGACCGAATGTACGCGCCGTATGCCGCCGCCGGGGCCGGGGCGCTGCAGCAGATCCGGGCGATCGCCGCGGCCAATCCCGGCCAGCTGACGCCGATCCAGCAGCAGGCGCTGGACGACTATCAGCGCAGCATGCGCACCAACCTTGCGGCTTCGGGCCTGTCCGGCGCCGGCATGGCCGGGCTGGCCGCCTTCAACCGCGGCGACGCCGAGATGCGCGCGCAGCTGATCCAGCAGAACCAAGCCCGCTCCGACCAAGCGCTCTATGCCCTGCAGAACGCCGGCCTGGCCGGCACCGGCGCCATGGCCGGCGCCGCCGGCCAAGGGTTCGGCGCGCGCCTGCAGGCCGCGCAGATGGGCGCCGGTACGCAGCTGGGCCAAGCCAACACCGGCCTCGGGGCCCAGTACGGGACCGGCCAGGCCAACGCCCAGACGCTGCTGGGGGCGATCAACACTGGCCTGGGGGCGGTCCGCGGCGCCGGCGACGCCGGGGCGGGCGCGGCCTATCAGGCCGGGCTGACCGGTGCCGGCGCTTTGCGCCAGGCCGGCGACGCCGCCGCCCAGGCCGGCTACCAGACCGCCAACACGCTGGGCATGTATGGCTACCAAGGCGGCCTGACCGGCGCCAACGCCCTGTACAACGCCGGCAACCAGGCGGCGAACTATGCCAGCCGCATCGGCGAGGTCAACGTCCAGAACCTGGACAACTTCTACCGCAATCTCGGCACCCTGGCCTCGGCCCAGGGGCAGGCGACCGACACCGACATCTGGGGCAAGGCGCAGACCAACGCGACCGCTCAGCAGGCCATCGCCAACACCCAGGCCGGGCTGACCAACACCGACTCCAATCTGTGGGGCTCGGCGATCAGTACCCTGGGCGGCGCCTTGTCCCGCACCGCCAAGACGGCGTTCTCGCCGCCGCCCCCGCCCAACGGAGCACCCAGCCCATGACCACCCGCGGTCCCTTCGCCACCCATCCCGGGTTCGGCGATCCCTTCGCCACGCCCTACACCCGCGCCGACGCCGTCACCGACCGCATGGCCGGCCGCGCCCAGGCGCTCACCCGGCCGGATCTTGGCCACTTGCCGGGGCTGGACCAGGTGCGGGTCGCCGCCCTGCTGCAGTCGCCTGATGCCGTCAACCGCGGCACCGGCGCGGCCTCGGATCAGCTCCGCGACCGGCTGACGCCGCTGGCCGCCGGCGCCCAGCCCCTGCGCGCCCGCGCCCGGCTGTTCGGCGACCCGCCGCCGCTGCCCAACCGCCGTCCAGCCGGCGGGCCGGGGGCGGGGCCGTCTGGCCCGCTCAGTGGCGTGTCGGTT
>CAZEFK010000340.1:0-3674 GCA_964511405.1 uncultured Comamonadaceae bacterium
CGGCCCTTCGGCAACGACGAAGCCCATCTCGCCGAAGATCGCGACGATCTCGTCCACGGTCTGGGTGATCGGGTGGATGCGCCCAACCGGCGGCAGGGCCGCCGGCAGGCTGAGGTCGATCGCCTCGGCGCGCAGACGGGCGTCGAGCTCGCGGCCGGCGAGCCCGGCCTTGGCGGTTTCGAGCGCCTGCTCGACCGCGGCCTTGGCCTGGTTCACGCGCTGGCCGAAGCTGCGCCGGCTGTCGGGGTCCATCGCACCCAGCCGCTTCAGCTGCTCGGTCAGGCTGCCCTTCTTGCCGAGCGCTGATACGCGCACGGCGTCGAGCTCGGCCAGCGACGGGGCGGCGCCGATCGCGGCCAAGGTCCGGGCGGTCAGGTCGTCGAGTTCGTCCATGACGGATTCCAGGTGGGAGGCAAAGAAAAAGGGGGCCGCCCTGCGACGACCCCCTTCACCGTTCCAGCAAAGACGGGTCGCGTCAGGCCTGGGCGGTAAACGCCGCCTGGGCGCGCTGCACCAGGGCCTGGAACGACTCCGGCTCGCGCGTCGCGATGTCCGACAGCACCTTGCGGTCGAGCTCGATCCCGGCCAGCTTCAGGCCATGGACGAACTGCGAGTAGGTCAGGCCATGCTCGCGGACGCCGGCATTGATGCGCTGGATCCACAGGGCGCGGAAATTGCGCTTCTTGGCCCGCCGGTCGCGGTAGGCATAGCGCAGGCCCTTCTCGACCTTTTCCAGCGCGATCCGGTAGTTGGTCGAATTGCGGCCGCGGTAGCCCTCGGCCAGGTCCAGGACCTTCTTGTGGCGGGCGTGGGACGTGACGCCGCGTTTCACTCGTGCCATGGCTCACCTCACCGCGCGTAGGGCATGTATTCGCGAACGATCTTCTGATCGCTCTCGGACATCATGGTCATGCCGCGCGCCGTGCGCTTCATCTTCTGCGGGCGCTTGCTCATGCCGTGGCGCTTGCGCGACACGCCGAACTTGATGCCGCCGCCGCCGGTCACCTTGAACCGCTTGCGGGTGCCGCTCTTGGTCTTCAACTTGGGCATTTGATCCTCTTCGATAAGGACGGACGAAAGGCCGGCCGGGCAGCCCATCTGGCCCGGGCGCGACCGAAATGGTCCGCAACAGAGGGGCAGGGTTATAGCGGCGCAGCCCCTGCGGCGCAAGAGTGGGCCCGGCGGCTAATCCGCGAACAGCTGCGGCACGCGTTCGCGCAGCGCCGCGGTCAGCCGCGCGCGCTCGGTCCACAGCTTGCGGTACCAGGCGGCCCGCTGGCGGATCGACGGCCCCATCATCCGGTCGCGGGCCATGGCGGCGCGGGCGTTGGCGCCCAGGCGGCGGCGCAGGGCCTCGTCTTCGATCAGGCGGGTCAGGCCGCGGGCGAAGCCGTCGGGGCTGCGGAACAGGATCCCGGTCTCGCCGTCGACCACGCTGTCGGCGTAGACCGTCGGGCTGGCCAGCACCGCCAGCCCCAGGCTCGCCGCCTCGACGAACTTCAGGTCCGACTTCATGGCGTTGAAGTGGGTCCGGCGCAGCGGCAGGAGCGCGATGTCGGCCTCCGCCATGGCCCGGCGATAGTCCTGATAGCCGCAGGTCGGGCTGAAGCGCTTGGCCTCGGTCTCCAGCGCGTCGAAGAAGCCGCGGTCATGGATGACGTCGACCCGGACCTCGGGGTGGCGGGCCAGCACGGCGTTGAGCGCCGGCATCAGCGGCGCCCAATCCTTGTCGCGGTTGAGGGCGCCGAAGAACAGCACCGGCGGCCGGCCGTCGCGCGGCGCCGGCGGCAGCAGCTCCGGCACCGTGTTGGGGAACACCGCGACCTCCGGATTGTGCTCGGCCAGGAGCGCGCCCAAGGGCGCCGTCGAGGTCTGCACCGCATGGACGCCGGTGAAGCTCAAATGGTCGTTGGCGGCGATGTCGGGCCAGCGCTGGGGATGGTCGTCGAACTCGGTGACCAGCACGAACCCCATCGCCAAGGCCCGCTTCAGCCGGTCGACCTCGTCCCAGCGGAGGATCGGGCGTTGCCAGATCAGCAGCCGGCCCTCGTCGGCCAACGGCCGGAGCTCGGACCCGTTGGCAATGCGGAAGCCGGGCACGCGGGCGAGGAAGCTGTGCGGCAGTTCGATCCGGATGTCGTTGCACCCGGCCACCGGCGGCAGCATCACGGCATGGACCATCATGCGCAGCGGCGCCGGACGGGCAGCCCGGATCACCGTGGCCCGCGACAGCGCCTTGTAGCGGGCATAGGCCGGGTCGACCCCGAGCACGGCATGCGCCGGCGCCAGCGCATCCAGCAGCGCCCGGCCTTCGGGTTCCTCGTCGCCGACCGAGAAGCCCTCACCGGCCCATAGGCCCGCCCGCTCCAGCCAGCCACGCACCGCGGTGGTGCTGGGCCCGAGGGCCACGGTCTCGCCGCGCAGGAACGCCGCCAACTGCCGCCAGCCGGCGGCATTGGGCACGACCGCCAGCACGCTGCCCTCGTCGGCCAGGCGGGCGACATGGCTCGCCGCGGCCGCTACCGGATCGGCGGCACGCGCCAGGGCGTCGCCGTACAGGATCAAGTCGGCCGGCGCGCCGGCCCCGAGCGGCCGGGACAGATCCTCGACCGACAGCACCGCCCCCGGGTTGACCCGCTCCAGGAACGCGGCAACGGCCTCGGCGATGGAGCCATCGGCCAGGATCCGGTCGGCATGGCCGGGCATGAATTCGGTGACGAGGTCGGTCAAGGGGCGGTCGGCGGCGTGGCACTGCGGGGCGGCTGCGAGGAATAAGCGAGAACCACGGCGGCCGTCGAGAGCAGCGACGATCCGCCTCGCCGCACATTGCCCGCCGTCTGTTCTTGCGGGACCGAGCCCACCGCCGGCCTTGCACCGCGGCCGGCCTGCGCTAAATTCTTCCAATGTGAGCGTTCCAACGCGATCGAGTTGGAATAATTTTCTACGACGCCGGGCTCACGCGTCGTGCCGATGGTGCCCGATGTCCCGACGCCTGCCTCCCCTGAACGCTCTACGCGCTTTCGAGGCGGTAGCCCGATACCTGAGCGTCTCGCGCGCCGCCGACGAGCTGAACGTGACTCCGGCCGCGGTCAGCCATCAGATCCGCACGCTGGAGGACCATATTGGCCAACCCCTGTTCCGGCGCACCAGCCGCAACCTGCTGCTGACCGACGCCGGCCAGGCCTGCCTGCCCGGCATCCGCGACGCCTTCGAGCGGCTGGCCGCGGCCATGGCCGAGATCGACCAGCTCGGCACCTCGGGCATCCTGACGGTCAGCGCGGCGCCGTCCTTCGCGGTCAAATGGCTCTTGCCCCGGCTCGACGGCTTCAACGCCGCCTATCCGGACATCGACTTGCGCATCTCGGCCTCGATGCAGCTGACCGACTTCGCGCGCGACCAGGTGGACATGGCGATCCGCTACGGCTCCGGCCGCTATCCCGACCTCACGGTCGAGAAACTGCTGCCGGAATCGGTGTTCCCGGTGTGCAGCCCCAAGCTGCTGGACGCCGATCCGGCGGTCGACCAGGCCGACTGGCTCGGCCGCCAGACCCTGCTGCACGACGACAGCCCGGACGACGACCTGTCCTGCCCGAACTGGACGATGTGGCTCAAGTCCCGCGGGGTCGCGGGCGTCGTTGCCTGCAGCGGCAGCGCTTCTTCCAGTCGAGCCTGGT
>CAZEFK010000340.1:3684-4604 GCA_964511405.1 uncultured Comamonadaceae bacterium
GATGTGGCTCAAGGCCCGCGGGGTCGCGGGCGTCGATGCCGGCCGCGGCCCGCGCTTCAACCAGTCGAGCCTGGTGCTGGAGGCGGCGGCGCTTGGCCGCGGCGTGGCGCTGGCCAAGGCGACGCTGGCCACCGCCGACCTGGCCGAGGGGCGGCTGGTCCGCCCCTTCGGCACGACCCAGCAGCTGGACTTCGCCTATTTCCTGGTGTTCCCCAACGCCAAGGCACGGCTGCGCAAGGTGCTGGCCTTCCGCGACTGGCTCATGGCCGAGGCCGCCCAGGTCTGCGGGGTGGCCGACGCCGCGCCGGTGATGGCGGCCGCGGTCGCCTGACCTGAGGGGCTGGCCGCCGGGTCGGCTTCGCCTATACTCCGGGGACTTGTTCCCCGTAGCGCGAGGCTGACCCAGTGAAGAAGGTCTATCCCGACGCCGAGACGGCGCTAGCCGGCCTGCTGCATGACGGCATGATGATCATGGCCGGGGGCTTCGGCCTGTGTGGCGTGCCGAACAGCCTGATCCGGGCGATCCGGGCGTCGGGCGTGAAGAACCTGACCATCGTGTCGAACAATTGCGGCATCGACGGCGACGGCCTGGGCGTCCTGCTCGAAACCCGCCAGATCAAGAAGATGATCAGCTCCTACGTGGGCGAGAACAAGCTGTTCGAGAAGCAGTACCTGTCGGGCGAGCTGGAGCTGGAGTTCAATCCGCAGGGCACGCTTGCCGAGCGCATCCGCGCGGGCGGCGCCGGCATCCCGGCCTTCTTCACCAAGACCGGCGTCGGCACCCTGGTCGCCGACGGCAAGGAGATCCGCGAGTTCGACGGCGAGCAATATGTCATGGAGCGCGGCTTGCGCGCCGACCTGGCCGTCGTCCACGCCTGGAAGGGCGACACCGCCGGCAACCTGGTGTTCCGCAAGACCGC
>CAZEFK010000341.1:0-4502 GCA_964511405.1 uncultured Comamonadaceae bacterium
GGCGCCTTGCCAGGCCAACGCAGACCGTGCCGGCATCCCTTCACACCCTCTCAGCGCAGGCCCCAGACCCAGGCGATCAGCGGCGTGCCGACCAGCAGCATCAGGCAGGTCAGCGGCAGGCCCAACCGCCAGTAGTCGCCGAAGCGATAGCCGCCGGGGCCCATCACCAGCGTGTTGTTCTGGTGGCCGATCGGGGTCAGGAAGTCGCAGCTCGCGCCGACCGCGACCGCCATCAGGAATGCATCGGGATTGAGCGCGAGGCCGCTGGCGACGCCGGCCGCGATCGGTCCCATGACGATGACCGCCGCGGCATGGTGCATGAGCGGCGTCACCAGCATCGAGACCGCCATCACCAGCCCGAGCGCCGCCATCGGCGGCAAGTGCTGGGCGGCCATCGCCAGCCAGCCGGTCAGGAGGCCGGTCCCGCCGGTCAGCTTCAGCGCTTCGCCCACCGGGATCAGCGCTCCCAGCAGGATCAGGATCGGCCATTCCACGGCATCATAGGCCTCGCGCAGGGTGATCAGCCCGCACAGCACCATGAGCACGGCGGCGGCCAGGAAGCCGATCGATACCGGCACCACGCCTGCTGCGATCGCCAGCATGGCCGCCGCCATGATGCCGACCGACAGCGCGGCGCGGCGCGGCCGCCCGAGCTGCAGGTTGCGCTCGGCCAGGGGCAGGCAGCCGAGGTCGGCGATCACGGCGCTGAGATGCTCGGGCTGGCCCTGAAGCACCAGCAGGTCGCCGACCCTGAGCCGCAGCTCGGCCAGGCGGCTCTGGATGCGGCGGCCACGGCGGCTGACCGCCAGCAGGTTGACGCCGTGGTGCTCGGCCAGCAGGGCCTCGCGCGGGGTGGCGCCACGCAGCCGCGATTCACCCGTCACCACCGCTTCCATGATCGCCGCCGGCGACGCCAGACGGCCCTCGTTCTGGCCACCCGCGCCGATCAGCTCCAATTTCGCGCGCTCGATCAGGCGCTGCAAGGCCGGTGGGTCGGCCTGCAGGACCAGCAGGTCGCCGGCCCTGAGCTCGGCGTCGCCGCGCGGATGATCGCGCTGGTCGCCGTCGCGCAGGATCGCCGTCACCATCACATCGCCATCGCCCAGCTCCTCCAGGTCGAAGACGGTCTGCCCGACCAGCGGCGAGTCGGCCGGCAGCCCGGCCTCGCTGGTATAGTCCTCGACCTTGAAGCGCTGCTCGGGCGACGGCTGGCCGCGCCGGTCGCGCGGCAGCAGGCGCCAGCCGACGGCCAGGAACGTGACGGTCAGTACCGTCAGCGGCACGCCCACCGGCGCGAAGTCGAACAGCTGGAAACGGTGGCCCCGCAGTTCGCCCCGGATGGCCGAGATCAGCAGGTTGGGCGAGGTGCCGATCTCGGTGATCATGCCCCCGACCAGCGATGCGAACGCCATCGGCATCAGATAGGCGGAGGGCGAGCGGCGGCCACGTTCGGCGATGCGGATGGCGATGGGCAGGAACAGCCCCAGGGCGCCGACATTCTTCATGAAGGCCGACAGCGCGGCGACAAATGCGCTAAGCGCCCCGATCTCCAAGGACGGCCCGACGAGGCCGCGCTGCAGCCGCCGCATCAGCACTTCGATCGCGCCCGCGTTGCCGATCGCCCGGCTGATCACCAGCACGGCGCCGATGATGGTCAGGACCGGATTGGCGAAGCCCGACAGGGCCTTGTCCTCGGGCAGCACGCCGGTGAGGGCCAGCGCCAACAGGGTCAGCAGCGCAACCACGTCGTAGCGCAGCCGGTCCCACACGAAGAGCGCGAGCATGGCGCCGACGACGGCAAAGACGATGGCTTGGTCGACGGTCACGCACTCACTCCGCGGCAGCCAGATCAACACCCAAGGCTCGCCGCAGGGTAACCGCGCGCGCGCTTGCCCGCAGCCGGAATGCGGGGCCGGCTTGCCGTGGGCTTGAATAGGCAACCGGCCGCGAGAAACTGCACTTCCTCAATCCCGTTCCCATCCACGACATCGCCCGGCGCTGGATCGGCAAGGTATGAGCGCACCCAGCTCGACGCCCTCGCCGACCTCAAGCGCCGGCTGGAAGGATCCACCGATGACCCCTGACCGCTTCGTCTACGTCACCTACATCCGCACCACGCCCGAGGCGCTGTGGGACGCGCTGCTCAAGCCGGAATTCACGCGCCAGTACTGGTACGGCGTCTGGCAAGACAGCGCGTGGCAGGCCGGCGCCGACTGGCGGATGATGATCCCCGACGGCCGGGTCGCCGACAGCGGCACGGTGCTGGAGATCGACCCGCCGTGCCGGCTGGTGCTGCGCTGGCGCAACGAGTTCCAGCCCGAGCTCAAAGCCGAAGGCTACTCGCGCTGCAGCTTCGACCTGGAGGCGGTGGGCGGTGCCGTGAAGCTCACCGTCGTGCACGAGATCGAGCGGCCGCAGTCGAAGTTCCTGGCGGCCGTGTCCCAGGGCTGGCCGTCGATCCTGTCCAGCCTGAAAAGCCTGCTCGAGACCGGCGAGCCACTGGCACACACCCGCGAGTGGCCCAAGGGGCTATAGGGCCAGCGCGCGCGGCAGCCACATCGAGATCTCGGGCACGTAGGTCACCAGCATCAGAACGCCGAACATGACCAGATAGAAGGGCCAGATCTGCCGGACCACCTGCTCCATCGGCACCCGGCCGACCGCGCAGCCGACGAAGATGATCGAACCGACCGGCGGGTGGCACAGCCCGATGCCGAGGTTGAGCAGCATGATCACGCCGAAATGGACGGGATCGACGCCGAAATTGACCATCACGGGCAAGAGGATCGGCGTGGTGATCAGGATCGCCGGCGCCATGTCCATGAAGCAGCCGAGCAGCAGCAGCATGACGTTGACCAGCAGCAGGATCACATGCTTGTCGCTCGACAGGGTCAAGAAGAAGGCCGTGATCCGCGCCGGCATCTGCATCAGCGCCATGACGTAGCCGACGGCAGCCGCGAAGGCGATCAGGGTCATCACCATCGCGACCGTGCGCAGCGTCCGGTAGACCAGCACGGGCAGGTCGCGCCAGCGATAGTCGCGATAGATCACCATGGTCACGAAGAAGGCCCAGACGCAGGCGACGGCGCCGGCCTCGATCGCGGTGAACACGCCGCCCAGGATGCCACCGATGATGATCACGATGGTGATCAGGCCCCACAGGGCGTCGGCGACAATCCGCGCGGCTCGGCCCAGCGGCGCCGGGGTGCCGCGCGGATGGCCATGGCGGTAGGCGAGCGCGATGCACAGCACGACCAGCGCCAGCCCGAGCAGCAGCCCGGGCATGACGCCGGCCATGAACAGGCTGATCACCGAAATGGTGCCGCCGGTCGCCAGCGAATAGATCACGGCGTTGTGGCTGGGCGGCACCAGCAGCGCCTGGACCGAAGCGGTGATGGTGACGTTGGTGGCGAACACCCGCGGATAGCCGCTGCGCTCCATCTGCGGGATCATGACCGAGCCGATCGCCGAGGTGTCGGCCACCGCCGAGCCGGAGATGCCGCTGAGGAACGTCGTCGCCAGCACGTTGACAATGGAGAGCCCGCCCCGCAGCCGCGTGAAGCCGACCAGCACGTCGGCGAAGGCAACCAGCCGCCGCGCCATGCCGCCTTCGGCCATGATCGCCCCCGCAAGTACGAAAAAGGGGATGGTCAGCATCGCGACCTTGCTGACGCCGTCGGAGATTTTCAGCATCAACGCTTCCAGCGGGATGCCGATCGAGAGCGCGCCGGCGATAGCAGCCATCGCCAGCGAATAGGCAATGGGCATGCCGATCAGGAAGCAGAACGCCATTGTCGCGAGCAGGACGAAGATATCCATTGATGTCTCTTAAGGCTTTCTCTCGCCAGGCTTCAGTCGAAGGATGCGGCTTCGGCGCCGTGCTGGATCGGATCGGGCGGGAGCCCTAAGAAGATGCGCTCGATGATGAAGAGCAGAAGGCAGACGCCCCCGACCGGGATCGGCAGATAGGTGATGCCGACCGACAGGAAGGGGAAATCGGCGATGGTGTTGTGCCAGGTCACCTCGACCAGCCGCTCGCCCCAGATGATCATGAATAGCGCAATCACCGCCATCAGCAGCTGCACCAGCAGGTCAAGCAGCCGTCGTCCGAGCGGCGGCAGCTTGCCCGCGAAATAGCCGACGTTCATGTGCAGGTTGAGCCGGTAGGCGGCGGCAGCACCAATAAAAGTCAGCACGATCGTGAGCAGGATCGCGAGCGGCTCGGGCCATGACGCCGCGCTGTTGAGCACATAGCGGGTGAACACCGCATACGGGATGACCGCGGAGATCAACACCAGCGCGGTGGTGCCGACCACGACACAGGTGAGGTAGAGATAATCCATCGTGCGCCGAAACAGCCCGGCCATGCGAAGACCTCCCGGTGTGAGCGGCTTGAGTCAGATGGTCTGAATACGCTTGATCATGTCCTGGTATTTCGGGCCGTATTTGTCCCACACCGGCTTCACCGCGGCCTGGAACGGGGCCTTGTCGGCGATCTCGAC
>CAZEFK010000342.1:0-4501 GCA_964511405.1 uncultured Comamonadaceae bacterium
CTTCACCGAGATGCGGGCGCGCGGCGCGACGGTCACCGACATCGTGGTGCTGGTGGTGGCCGCCGACGACGGCATCATGCCCCAGACCGTCGAGGCGATTCAGCACGCCAAGGCGGCCGAGGTGCCGATCATCGTGGCGGTCAACAAGATCGACAAGCCCGAGGCGAACCCGGCCAAGGTCCGCACCGAGCTGCTGCAGCACGGCCTGGTGGTCGAGGAGCTGGGCGGCGACGTGATGGCGATCAACGTCTCGGCGCGCACTCGCGAGGGCCTGGACCGGCTGCAGGAAGCGATCCTGCTGCAGGCCGAAGTGATGGAGCTCAGGGCCAACCCCGAGCGCGCCGCCGAGGGCGTCGTGGTCGAGGCCAAGCTCGACCGCGGCCGCGGTCCGGTGGCGACCGTGCTGATCCAGCGCGGCACCCTCAAGATTGGCGACGTCTTCGTGTGCGGCACCGAATGGGGCCGCGTGCGCGCGCTGATCGACGACCGTGGCGAGCAGGTCCGCGAGGCCGGCCCGTCGATGCCGGTCGAAGTGCTGGGCCTGCAGGGCCTGCCCCACGCCGGCGACGAGCTGAGCGTGGTCGAGAACGAGGGCCGGGCCCGCGAGGTCGCGGACTTCCGGCAGCGCCGCAAGCGCGACGACGCCCAGCGCGCGACCGGCCGCGGCACCGTCGAACAGATGCTGTCGCGCATCGCCGCCGGCGAAGCCAAGGAACTGGCCGTGGTCATCAAGACCGACGTCCAGGGCAGCCTGGAGGCGATCGTCGCCACCCTGGGCAAGCTCGCGACCGACGAAGTGGCGGTCAACATCCTGCGTGCCGGCGTCGGCGGCATCTCGGAATCGGACGTCACCCTGGCCAAGGCGTCCAGCGCCCTGATCATCGCCTTCAACGTCCGCGCCAATGCCCCGGCCCGCGAGATGGCCCGGCGCGACAGTGTCGACATCCGCTACTATTCGGTGATCTACAACGTCGTCGATGACGTGAAGGCGGCGCTCAGCGGCATGCTGTCCCCCAGCATCCGCGAGAACTTCCTGGGCTACGCCGAGATCCGCGAAGTGTTCGACATTACCAAGGTCGGCAAGGTCGCGGGCTGCCGCGTCACCGAGGGCCAGGTCAAGCGCGGCGCCAAGGTCCGCCTGCTGCGCGACAACGTGGTGATCCACGAAGGCACGCTGAAGACGCTGCGCCGCTTCAAGGACGAGGTCCGCGAGGTGGCCCAGGGCTTCGAGTGCGGCATGGCGTTCGAGAACTACACGGACATCAAGGTCGGCGATCAGATCGAGTGCTTCGAGGTCGTCGAAGAGGTGCGGACCCTGTAGATGGTGCGGTCCCGCGGCGGCGGACCGCCCAGCCAGCGCCAACTGCGCGTCGGTGAGGAAGTGCGCCATGCGCTGGTGCGCGTCCTCGGCCGGGGCGAGATCCGCGATCCCGACTTGGCTGAGGCTCAGATCACCGTTACCGAGGTACGGATGAGCCCGGACCTGCGCCATGCCACCGCCTTCATCACCCCCTTGGGCGGCGGCGACGCCGGGCCTCTGGTCAAGGCGTGCAAGCGTGCCGCACCGTTCTTCCGCAGCCAGCTGGCGCGCGAGCTGACGCTCAAGTTCGTGCCCGACGTCAGCTTTGCCGCCGACACCTCGTTCGATCAGACGCAACGCCTGGACGACCTGCTGCGCACCCTGCCCGACGCCCCTCCCGCCGGCACCGACCCGAAGGACTCCTGATGGCCCGCCGCAAGGGCGTGGCGCGCCATGGCTGGCTGGTCCTGGACAAACCGCTCGGCCTGTCGTCGACGCAGGCCCTCGCCCGCTGCCGCTGGTTGCTCGGCGCGGCCAAGGCCGGCCACGGCGGCACGCTCGACCCCTTGGCCACCGGCATCCTGCCGCTGGCCTTCGGCGAGGCGACCAAGCTGGTCGCGCGCATCGTCGAGGGCAGCAAGGCCTACCGCTTCACCCTGCGGTTCGGGCTGGCCACGTCCACCGACGACGCCGAGGGCCCCGTCACGGCCGAGAGCCCGGCGCGCCCGGATGACCGCGCGATCGAGGCCGCCTTCACCGGCTTCCTGGGCGATATCCGGCAGCGCCCGCCCGCCTTCAGCGCGATCAAACGGGACGGCGTTCGCGCCTATGAGCGGGCGCGGGCCGGCGCCACGGTCGAGCTGGCCGAGCGGCCGGTGCGGATCGACCGGCTGGCGCTGGTGGCGCGTCCCGACGCCGATCACGCGGTGATCGAGGTGACCTGCGGCAAGGGTACCTATGTCCGCAGCCTGGCGCGTGACCTGGCCGAGCGGCTGGGCACGGTCGGCCATGTCGCGGCGCTGCGCCGCACCCGCGTCGGCCGTCTTGACGAATCCATGACCATTTCGCTGGAGACGCTGGAGGCGATTGGTGATATGGAAGCGCGCAGCGAGCGCTTGCTTCCGCTTCTGACCGCGCTGGACGACATCCCGGCGCTGGCCGTAGGCGGGGACGCGGCTCAGCGGCTCCGATCCGGGCAGGCGGTGGTCATTGGCGGCATGTCCGCCCCCGCCTCCGTCCGGACTTGCGAGTCTATCGACCACGTCGACGAGGTGGTGTGCGTCACCGGATCCACTCCGGTGGCGATCGCCCGAATCGATCGCGGTCTGCTGGTCCCGGTGCGCGTGTTCAATCTCAGTTGAAGGGAGTCTCCCGATGTCGATCACCGCTGAGCGCAAGACCGAGCTCATCGCCGAATACGCCACCAAGCCGGGCGACACCGGCTCGCCCGAGGTCCAGGTCGCCGTGCTGTCGGAGCGGATCCGGAACCTGACCGAGCACCTGTCGACCCATCAGAAGGATTTCCATTCGCGGCGCGGCCTGCTGGTCATGGTCGGCCAGCGCCGCCGGCTGCTCGACTACCTGAAGAAGAGCAGCCAGCAGCGCTACGACACGCTGATCCAGCGCCTCGGCCTGCGCCGTTGACGCGACCGGCCGGCATCGTCCGGCGCGCGCCGCAACCAGGCGGCGCGAACAGTCCTGCCCCGACCCGGATCGGGGTTCATCCGGCAGCGCGTGGGTCCGATTGTGGGCCCGCGCCGCTTGCCATTGCGGCTCTGCTTCGCCATCGGGGCGGGCGAGCCGGGTTCGACGGCCGGGATCCGGGCGGCGGCGAGCCACATCCGTACGCTGTGGAAGGAAATATGTTCAATGTTCAACGTCTTTAGGAAAGAGATCGACTGGGCCGGCCGCAAGCTGGTCCTGGAGACCGGCAAGATCGCCCGACAAGCCGACGGGGCCGTCATGGCCACTTACGGCGACACCGTGGTCCTGTGCACGGTGGTTTATCAGAAGACGGTCAAGCCCGGAGTCGATTTCTTCCCGTTGACGGTGAACTACCAGGAGAAGACGTTCGCCGCCGGCAAGATCCCCGGCGGCTTCTTCAAGCGCGAGGGTCGGCCGACCGAGAAGGAGACCCTGACCTCGCGCCTGATCGACCGTCCGATCCGGCCGCTGTTCGCCCACGGCTTCCGCAACGAGACCCAGGTCGTCTGCACGGTGCTGAGCCACGACCTCGAGAACGATCCCGACATCGTGTCGATGGTCGGCACCTCGGCCGCGCTGTGCATCTCGGGCGCGCCGTTCCTGGGACCGATCGGCGCCGCCCGCGTCGGCTACATCGACGGCCAGTACGTGATCAACCCGACCCTCGACCAGCTGCCGAAGTCGTCGCTGGACCTGGTGGTGGCGGGCACCGTCGACGGCGTGCTGATGGTCGAGTCCGAGGCCAAGGAGCTGCCCGAGGACGTGATGCTGGGCGCCGTCACCCACGGCCATGCCTCGTTCCAGCCGGTCATCCAGGCGATCATCGAGCTGGCCGAGGCGTGTGCCAAGGAGCCCTATGATCTGCCGGCGGCGAACCCGGCGGAAGAGACCGCGCTGGCCCGCCTGCGCGAGGTCGCCGGCCCGGCGCTGCGCGCGGCCTATGCCGAGACCCAGAAGCAGGCCCGCCACGAGAAGATCTCGGCGGTCAAGGTCCAGGCCCTGACCCAGCTGCTGCAGGAAGGCCTGCCCGGCGACGTGCTGTCCAGCCAGTTCAAGGAGCTGGAGAGCGAGATCGTGCGCGGCGCCATCCTGGACACCGGCCATCGCATCGACGGCCGCGACCTGGTCACCGTGCGCCCGATCGTTGCCGAGGTCGGCGTGCTGCCGCGGGCCCACGGCTCGGCGCTGTTCACCCGCGGCGAGACCCAGGCCCTGGTGGTCGCGACCCTCGGCACCGGCCAGGACGAGCAGATCATCGACGCGCTGGAGGGCGAGTACCGCGAGCACTTCCTGCTGCACTACAACTTCCCGCCCTATTCGGTGGGCGAGGCCGGCCGCATGGGCTCGCCCGGCCGCCGCGAGATCGGCCACGGCAAGCTGGCCTGGCGCGCGGTGCGGCCGCTGCTGCCGACCAAGGAGCAGTTCCCCTACACCCTGCGCGTGGTGTCCGAGATCACCGAGTCCAACGGCTCGTCGTCGATGGCCACCGTGTGCGGG
>CAZEFK010000343.1:0-4494 GCA_964511405.1 uncultured Comamonadaceae bacterium
GCGCTAGCGGGTCTGCGCTGCTCCTAGCGGGTCAGCGCGGAGCCAGCCAGATCATCATCCCCACGGTCCAGATCAGCAGCAGGCCGACCAGGATGGGCGCGTCGATGTTGCTCAGCCGCGCCGTGACCACCCGGGGCACGCCGCCGCCGGTCGGCTGCTCGCCGGCCGGGCGTCCCGCATGACCGCGGCGCCGGCCTCGCCGCGCGTGGTGCCGGCGCGGCACTGGGGCCAGCGCATCGCCGCGGCCGTGCTGGTGCTGGCGGTCGCCGGCTTCGCCTGGCTGGTGGCCCACAGCCCCGAAGTCCAGTGGCAGGTGATCCCCGATTACCTGTTCGATCCGACGATCCTGGACGGCATCCGCCTGACCCTGCTGTTCACGGTGCTGGCGATGGCGATCAGCATCCTGGCCGGCATCGTGCTCGCCCTGATGCGGCTGGCCGCCAACCCGGTGCTGTCCGGCTTCGCGCGGCTGTACATCTGGTTCTTCCGCGGCACCCCGCTGCTGGTCCAGATCATCTTCTGGTTCAACATCCAGCTGTTCGTGCCCCGCATCGACGTCGGGCCGATCCACGTCGCCACCAATCAGCTGGTGTCGGCCTTCACCGCCGCGCTGCTGGCGCTCAGCCTCAACGAGGCGGCCTATGTCGCCGAGATCGTCCGGGCCGGGCTGCTGGCGATCGACCGCGGCCAGAGCGAAGCCGCCACGGCCCTGGGCTACACGCCGTTCCAGACCGTCACCCGGGTGGTCTTGCCCCAGGCGCTGCGCGTGATCGTGCCGCCGATCGGCAATCAGACGATCTCGATGCTGAAGACCACCTCGCTGGTCTCGGTGGTCGCCGCGCAAGACCTGCTGACCCGAGTCCAGAACATCTACGCCCGCAATTTCCTGGTCATCGAGCTGCTGATCGTCGCCAGCCTCTGGTACCTGGTGCTGACCACGCTCGCGTCGTTCGGCCAGGCCGCGATCGAGCGCCGGCTCGGCCGCTCGGGCGGGTTCGGGCTGCCATGACCGGGCTGCGCGCCATCCCGGTCCTGCAGGCGACCGGCATCCACAAGCGCTACGGGCCGCTCGAGGTGCTGCGCGGCATCGACCTCACCGTCGAGCGCGGCCAGGTGGTGTGCATCCTGGGGCCGTCGGGCAGCGGCAAGTCGACGTTCCTGCGCTGCGTCAACCATCTGGAGAAGGTCACGAGCGGCCGCATGCTGGTCGATGGCCGGCTGGTCGGCTACCGCGAACACAAGGGCCGGCTGTACGAGCTGGGCCCGAAAGAGCTGGCCGCCCAGCGCCGGGACATCGGCATGGTGTTCCAGCGGTTCAACCTGTTCCCGCACCTGACCGCGCTGGGCAACGTCATCCAGGCGCCGATGCTGGTGCGCCGGGTGCCGCGCCCGCAGGGGGTGGCCGAGGCCCGCGCGCTGCTGGAGATGGTCGGCTTGGCCGACAAGGTCACAGCCTATCCCCAGCAGCTGTCGGGCGGCCAGCAGCAGCGGGTGGCGATCGCCCGGGCGCTGGCCATGCACCCGAAGCTGATGCTGTTCGACGAGCCGACCTCGGCGCTCGACCCGGAACTGGTGGGCGAGGTGCTGGCGGTCATGAAGCGGCTCGCCGCCCAGGGCATGACGATGGTGGTGGTGACCCACGAGCTCGGCTTCGCCCGCGAGGCAGCCGACCGGGTGGTGTTCATGGACGGCGGCGTGGTGGTCGAGGAAGGCACGCCGGCCGAGGTGCTGGACCAGCCCCGCCATGACCGCACCCGCGCCTTCCTCGCCCGTGTCCTGTGACCAACGACAAACAGGGAGCAACCGATGACGCATCTGATGACCGCGGCCGTGGCCGCCCTCGGCTTGGCCACCAGCCTGTCGGCGGCCCACGCCGCCGATCCCAAGCTGCACGCCATGCTGCCGCCCGAGATCCAATCGGCCGGCGAGGTCCGCATCGGCACCGAGCCGGCGGCGCCGCCTTATGTCTTCTACGGCGACGACAACAAGACCCTGGTCGGGCTGGAAGTCGAGCTGGCGCAGGCGCTGGGCGACCGGCTCGGCGTCAAGTTCACCTTCCTGCCGACCCAGTTCGCCAGCATCGTGCCGGGCATCCAGGCCGGGCGCTTCGACCTGGGCCTGTCGGCCATGGGCGATTTCGTCGACCGCGAGAAGGTGGTCGATGAGGTCGACTACAGCTACGAAGCCACCGGCATCATCGTGCCGGCCGGCAACCCCCATCACATCATGAAGCTAAGCGATGCCTGCGGGCTGCGCGCGGCCGGCGTCCAGGGCTCGATCCCGCTGCAGCTCCTGGACAAGCAGAAGACCCAGTGCCCGCCGGACAAGCCGCTGGAAGTGCTGCAGTTCCCGGCCAACGACCAGCTGACCGTGGCGCTCAAGAGCGGCCGCGCCGACGTCACCATGGATACCTATGGCGTCGCCGCCTACACGCTGGCCCACCAGCCGGCGGGCGGGGCCAAGCTGGAGCTGGTCAAGGGCGCCCGCTACGCCGTCGGCTACCAGGCCGTGGTGGTGTCGAAGAAGACGCCGGCGCTGCGCGACGCGATCAAGGCGGCGCTCGAAGCGATGATGGCCGACGGCAGCTACCGCAAGCTGTTCGCCAAGTGGGACCTGGACTCCAACGCGCTCGACAAGATCACGGTCAACGACGCGGCGCGCTACGCCGACTACATGAAGCTGGACTGACCCCATGGCCGACAAGGTTGCGTTTCGCGACGGCATCGCCCGCCAGCCGGCGAGCCTGGAGGACGGCCGCCAGGCCGTCCTCGAGCGGCTGGACACCGTCGACCTGGCGCCGCTGACGCACGGGACCACCGTGCTGACCGGCATCGGCGCCAGCCTCTATGCCGCCGAGGCGGCAGCGCCGCAGTTCCGGGCCCAGGGCCTGCGCGCCTTCGCCACCGCCGCCACCGCGCTGCTGGACGGCACGGTGGCGGCGGCCGACGTCTATGTCGCGCTGTCGGCCTCCGGCCGCAGCGTCGAGCCGACCCGGGCGATGGCGGCGCGCCCGGACGCCCTGCGGATCGGCATCGCCAAGGCCGCGGCAACGCCCCTGGCCGACGCCGTCGGGACCATGGTCGCAACCGGAAGCGGCCCCGACAGCAGCCCCAACACCACCAGCTTTGTCGGCACGCTCCAGACGCTGGGGCTGATCGCCGACCGGGCCGGGCGGCCGTCGGGCTTCGACTGGGCCCGGCTGCCCGACGCCGTGCAGGCCATGCTGCCCGCCTGCCGCCCGGCCGTCGGCCGCGCGGCTGCGCTGTTCGCCGGCCGCATCGCCGTCGACTGCGTCGGCGCCGGCCCGGCCTATGGCATCGCCGGCTACCTGTCGCTGCTGCTGCGCGAGGCGGTGCGGGTCGCCGCCCAGTCCTGGGACACCCTCAATTTCCTGCATGGGCCCTTGGAGCCCAACGACGGCCGCAGCGGCGTGCTGCTGATCGGCCGCGGGCGCGAGGCGCAGCTGGCGGCGGACCTGCCGGAATACGGCATCCCCACGGTCCTGGTCACGGACCGCACCGACATCGGGGACGCGCACAACCGGGTGGTGATCCCGGTGCCGGCGCTGGCGCCGGGGCTGCCGGACGCGATCCTGCAAGCGCTGCCCGGGCAGCTGCTGGTCGCGGACCTGATGGAAGCGGCAGGCCTGCCGGTCTGCGAGTTCCGCTACCGGCAGCACGACACCAAGCTGGCTGCTCCTACGCGGTAAGGCGGTCGGCCCCGGGCCAGCCCGATTCGGCCGACGGCAGCAGCACCGCGGCCGGGCTGGCCTCGCCGAGCAGCCGGCTCAGGGCGTGATCGGCCGCCAGGCGCGCAGCACCCTGGACGGTGGCGCCGGGGCCGAGCGCGCTGACCGCCACATCGGTGGGCCAGGCCAGATCCGCGATCAGGCGCCGGACGCCGTCGACGATCAGCGGATTCTGGCCGACGCCGCCGCCCAGCACGATCAGCCCGGGATCGAGCAGGCCGACGCAGGCGGCCGCCAGCCGGCCGATGTCGGCGGCGTGCCGCTCCACGGCGGCGAGCGCCGGCGGCGCCCCGGCGGCGGCGAGGGCGAACAGGGCCTCGGCCGTATCAGGCGCCGGCCCGGCGTCGGCCGGCCAGGTGGCCCGGGTCCGCGCCAGCAGCTGCTCGGACCCCAGATAGCGCTCCAGCCCTTCGCGCGCCGGCGCCTCGGACGGCGTCCACGGGAACGGCAGCCTTGCGACCTCGCCGGCGCCGCCGCCGGCGCCGCGGAACAGCCGGCCGTCATGGACGATGCCCAGGCCGATCTTGACCCCGATCTGGAGATAGGCGAACGACCGCCGGCCGCCCGCCGCGCCGGCATGCAGCTCGGCCAGCGCTGCGCAATTGACGTTGTTCTCCAGCGCCATCGGCACCGGCAGGACGCGGCGCAGGGCCGTCACCAGCGGCTGGACCCGCTTGCGCAGGCCCGGACCGGCGCGGCCGGCGGCGATGATCGTGGGCAGCGCCACCGCGGCGGCCCGCAGCGGC
>CAZEFK010000344.1:0-4439 GCA_964511405.1 uncultured Comamonadaceae bacterium
GGGTGTAGGTGCCGAAGGCGCCGGCGTCGTTGTCGCCGACCATGACGATCAGGCCCGGGCCGAGGATGGCCAGCAACGTCTTCAGGCGCGCGCCCCAACCCCGGCGATGGGCGATGTCGCCGTGGCGGATCGTGCCGAGCGCACCGCGGATGTCGCCGAGATGGGCGTCGTCGAGCACCGCGGTCCGCGGCGCGCTGTAGTTCAGTACCGTCATCGGTCGTCTCCGAAGTCTCCAGTCCGCGTCGAAAGCACCAAGGGAGCGGACCGGCGTCGGGCCGGCCCGCTCGCGGGGCTAAGACGGAGGATCGGCGGACTGAGGACCGGTAACGGGGGCTGGTGCCACCCAGCGCGACGCGGGGCGGCCGTCGACGCCGGCATGCCAGCGCAGGACCGGGCGCCGCCGCGGCGGTGCGCCACGGACGTTGTTTACAGCCGCAGCGGGCGCGGAACGGACCGCCGCAGGGCGGAATGCGAAAAAGGCGGCCATCGGCGCCTCCTCTTGCTCGAAGCCGGTTGCTCGAGCCCGGGAGGCGTCTGGCCGCTCAAAGGATCAACGCCGGAGCGTCGACACCTCGACAGCGGTCACATGCACTGCCCGGGCGATGGGCCGGCCCAGCGATGGCAGGACGGTCAGCGGGAAGCGCCGACTGTCGCCCTCGACGGGCTGGCTGCTAGATCGCGGGTTCATGTGATCCCTTGCGCTGGTTGCGAAGACCGGCCGCGCCGAAGCGCCGGCCGGTTGTGACGGCGCCGAACCCTTCCCGTGGGCAAGGTTCGCCAACCGCCGCGGTCCGTGCTATATACCCATCCCCGGTATCGGTTCAAGGGGCTGCATGAGCGACAAGTCGGCCGACAAGGCCAAGCTGCTGAACCGCGTGCGCCGCATCCGCGGGCAGGTCGACGCGATCCAGCGCGCGCTGGACGGCAACGGCAGCAGCGTCTCCCTGCTGCAGCAGGCGACCGCATGCCGCGGCGCCCTGGACGGGTTCATCGCCGAAGTCATCGAGGATCACATCCGCGAGCATCTGGTCGACCCGGCGGCGCCGAGGACCGATCCCCGGGCGCAGGCCGCCGAGGATCTGGTCGCGATCGTCCATTCCTATCTGACCTGATCTTGGACCCGCTCCAGGGGTGGCTGGCGGCGCTGGCCGACCGGCCCTTCGCCCATACCCTGCTGGCGCTGGCGACGGCGTTCGCGCTGGGCACCGCGATCGGCTTCGAACGGCAATGGCGCCAGCGCTCGGCCGGCCTGCGCACCACCGTGCTGGTGGCGACCGGCGCTGCCGCGTTCGCCGACCTGGGCATCCGCCTGCTCGGCGCCGAGGGCGCAACCCGCCTCATCTCCTATGTGGTCTCGGGCATCGGCTTCCTGGGCGCCGGTGTCATCCTGAAGGACGGCACCCAGATCCGCGGCCTCAACACGGCGGCGACGCTGTGGTGTTCGGCCGCGGTCGGCTGCTTCGCCGGCGCCGGCCTGCCGGGCGAGGCCGCGGCGCTGGCGGTGTTCGTCCTGGCGGGCAACACCCTGCTGCGGCCGCTGGTGGACTACATCAACCGCCGCCCGATCGACGCCCGGGCGACCGAGGCGCAGTACCAGGTCCATGCGACCTGCGCACCGGCCGCGGTGGCCGACCTGCGCGACCTGCTGCACGAGGTGCTGGAAGCCGCGAACTATCCGATCCGGGAGATCGAGACGCTGTCGGACACCGAAGATCAGGTCGAACTGGCGGCCGTGCTGGTGCCGACCTCGGTGCACGAGACGGAGCTCGACGCCGTGGTCGAGGCGCTCGATCGCGCGCCGTTCGTCACCAGCGCCACCTGGACGGTGGGCACGACCGCCTGAGGGGTCGCGTGCCAGGCGTCCAGGGCGGTCGCCAGCGCCGTCACCGGCACCGACCAGTCGCCCGCGACGGCCTGCCGGAACAAGCGCAGGCTCGGATACCAAGGACTGTCGGTGCGGTCGAGCAGCCAGCGCCAGTCCGGCGCCCGCTTGAGCAGGATCCAGGCCGGACGCCCCAGGGCGCCGGCTAAGTGGGCGAGGGCCGTGTCCGTTCCGATGGTCAGATCCAGGCACTGCAGGACGGCGGCGCTGTCGAGGAAGGCGTCGGGACCGGCGTCGAGGCCCGGCAGCGGCTCGAGCCCGGCCGCCGCGGCGGCCGCCATGTCGGCCGGATCGGTCTGCAGCGCGATCAGGCGCAATCCCGGCCGCTTCAGGGCAGCCAAGGCTTCGAGCGGCAGGTCGCGGGCCCGGTCGTAGCTGCTGCCGCGCCAGAAGACGCCGATCCGCCGGCCGTCGCCACCGTCCGCGAGGCGCGTGCGCCAGGCCGCGACCCGGTCCGGGTCGGCGGCCAGATAGGGGATCGGTGCCGGCACGCTGGCCAGGGTCGTGCCGCACAGCCCGGGGAGGTCCATCAGCCAGCACCAGGCATCGTAAGGCGGCGGCGGTCCCCCGGCCACGATCTGGATCCGCTCGCCGCCGACCAGGCTCGACAGCAGTCGCGCCAGCCCGGCCGGGGCCAGCAGCACGACGCGCGCGGCCTGCTCGGCCAGTAGGGGGATGTAGCGCGCGAACTGGATGATGTCGCCCAGCCCCTGTTCGGCCACGACCAGCAGCACCCGGGCGTCGAGCGGGTCGCCCGTCCAGGCGGGCGCGTCGAAGCGCCGGGCGAATTGCGACGAGATCGCCGTGCGCGCGGCGAAGTCGGCCCAGCCGAGCTCGAAGCGGCCCATTGCCAGCGCCGCGGCGCCGCGGTTGTAGCGTGCCTCGGCCAGATCCGGAGCGAGCCGGACCGCCACGTCGAACGACTGCCAGGCGCGCCCGGGATCGCCCAGGGCCCGCAGGCCGACTCCCAGATTGTTGTGCAAATCGCCGGCGGCCGGCTGCAGCGCCACGGCGCGCTGCAGCAGCGCGACGCCGGCCTCGGCGCGCCCGTCCGCGACCAGCCGGTTGCCCTGGTCGGCCACGGTCCGGGCGAGGTTCATCCGCAGCGGCTCGAGATCGGGGCGCAGCTCGACCGCCCAGGTCAAATGGGCGATCGCGGCGTCGTGGTCGCCCTGGGCAGCCAGCGCATTGCCCAGATTGTTGTGGGCTTCGACGAACGCCGGCGCCAGCCGCACGGCATGCCGGAGCGCCGCGATCGCCTCGTCCCGGCGTCCGGCGGCGTCGAGCAGGGTGCCGAGGTCGTACAGGATGTCGGCCCGGTCGGGGGCGAGCCGGGCCGCCTCCTCGACCAGTGCCAGCGCACGCTGGCGATCGCCGGCGGCCAGCGCCCGCCGTGCCGCGGCGTGACGGGCTTGCCCGTCATCTGCGGAGCCCGGCCCGGGCATGGGCGGGCGCGGCCTACACGTCCAGGTTCGACACCTTGAGCGCGTTGTCCTGGATGAACTCGCGCCGCGGCTCGACGATGTCGCCCATCAACGTCGAGAACACCTCCTCGGCCGCCTCGGTGTGGGCGACGCGCACGTTCAGCAGGGTGCGGACGTTCGGGTCGAGCGTGGTCTCCCACAGCTGCTCGGGGTTCATCTCGCCCAGGCCCTTGTAGCGCTGGATCTCGGTGCCTTTGCGGCCGTGCTCCAGCACCAGCGACAGCAGCCGCAGCGGCCCCGGCACGACGCTCGACTGCTCCTTGATCGCGAGCGCGGCCGGCGCCTCGTAGGTCTGGCGCAGGGCCGCGGCCAGCTCGGTCAGGCGCCGGGCTTCGCCGCTCTTCAACAGCGGCAGGTCCAGCACATGGCGCTGCTGGACGCCGCGCAGCTGCCGGCTGACCACCAGGCGGTCGGTCTCGACGGCGCCGCTCCAGCTGCGCTCCAACGGATCGGCCAGGGCGTTGAGCCGCTCGGCCAGCGCCGCGGCAGCCGCGCCGTCGGCGGCGTGATCGGGCCGCAGCAGGCCCAGGATCGCCGCCTGCTCGACCAGATCGGGGCTGCCGGCGCGGCGGGCCAGCGGCTGGATCAGCTCGCGCACGGTGCGCGCCTCGTCGACCAGCCGGCGCAGATCCTGGTCGACGACCTGGGCGCCGCCGGCCAAGGTCAGCGCCGCATCCTTGAGGCCGGCGGTGACCAGGTGGTCCTCCAGCGCCCGGTCGTCCTTCAGGTACACCACGCTCTTGCCGCGCTGGGCGCGGTAGAGCGGCGGCTGCGCGATGTACAGGTAGCCGTGGTCGATCAGGCTCGCCATCTGCCGGTAGAAGAACGTCAGCAGCAGCGTGCGGATATGGCTGCCGTCGACGTCGGCGTCGGTCATGATGATGATCTTGTGGTAGCGCAGCTTGCCGAGGTCGAAGTCCTCCGACCCGATGCTGGTGCCCAGCGCCGCGATCAGCGTGCCGATCTCGGCCGAGCCCAGCATCTTGTCGAAGCGCGCGCGCTCGACATTGAGGATCTTGCCCTTCAAGGGCAAGATCGCCTGGAAGCGCCGGTCGCGGCCCTGCTTCGCGGAG
>CAZEFK010000345.1:0-4229 GCA_964511405.1 uncultured Comamonadaceae bacterium
ACGGCATGTGCGGGCGCGCGTTCGACCCGCGCTTCCTGTGGATGTGGCCGAACGCGCGCATCTCGGTCATGGGCGGCGAGCAGGCGGCCAACGTCCTGGCCCAGGTCCGACGCGACGGCATCGAGGCGCGCGGCGGCAGCTGGCCGGAGGACGAGGAGGCGGCGTTCAAGGCGCCGATCCGCGACCAATATGAGCGCCAGGGCAACCCCTACTATTCCACCGCCCGGCTGTGGGACGACGGCATCATCGACCCGGCCGACACCCGCCGGGTCCTGGGCCTCGCGATCTCGGCCGGCCTCAACGCGCCTGTGCCGGACACCCGGTTCGGCGTCTTTCGGATGTAGCCCATGTTGGACATCGCAGTCGCCGGCAGCGTCGCCACGGTCACGCTGGACCGGCCGGAGCTGCACAACGCCTTCGACGACCGGCTGATCGTGGCCCTGACCGATCAGCTGACCCGTCTGGGCGACGACGACGCGGTGCGCGCGATCGTGCTGACCGGGCGCGGGCCCAGCTTCTCGGCCGGCGCCGACCTCGCCTGGATGCGGCGGATGGCCGACTATTCGACCGCCGAGAACGTGGACGATGCGCGCAAGTTGGCGGCGCTGATGCAGGTGCTGGACGGCAGCCGCAAGCCGACGGTCGCCCGGGTCAATGGCAGCGCCTTCGCCGGCGCCTTGGGCCTGATTGCCTGCTGCGACATCGCCATTGCCGTGTCGACGGCCCAGTTCGGCGTGACCGAGGTCCGGCTGGGCCTGATCCCGGCGGTCATCGGCCCGTATCTGGTGCGCTGCCTGGGCGCTCGGCAGGCGCGGCGGCTGTTTCTGACCGCCGAGCGCTTCGGCGCCGCCGAGGCCCAGGCGCTGGGCCTGGTGCACGAGGTCGTCGAGCCCGACGCGCTCGATGCGGCCGTCGAGCGCAGCCTGGCGATGCTGGCCAAGGGCAGCCCGGCCGCGATCGCGTCGGCCAAGGCGCTGGTGCAGGCCGTCGACCGCCCGATCGATGCGGCGGTCATCGACGATACCGCCCGGCGCATCGCCGCGGCCCGCGCCAGCCCCGACGGCCGCGAGGGCGTGGCCGCGTTCCTGGAAAAGCGTGCGCCGGACTGGGGGCGGCCGTGATCGGCAGCCTGTTGATCGCCAACCGCGGCGAGATCGCCTGCCGCATTGCGCGTACCGCCCGGCGCCTGGGCATGCGGGTGATCGCGGTCTATTCCGACGCTGACGCCGACGCTGGCCATGTGGCCGCGGCCGACGCCGCCTTCCGCATCGGGCCGGCGCCGGCCCGCCAGAGCTACCTGGACATCGCGGCGATCCTGGACGCGGTGCGCCGCAGCGGCGCCGAGGCCGTGCATCCCGGCTATGGCTTCCTGTCCGAGAATGCCGACTTCGCCGAGGCCTGTGCCGCGGCGGGCGTGATCTTTGTCGGCCCGCCGGCGTCGGCGATCCGCGCCATGGGCTCGAAGTCGGCGGCCAAGGCGCGGATGGAGGAGGCCGGCGTGCCGCTGGTCCCGGGCTATCACGGCGCCGACCAGGACGAGGGCCGGCTGGCCGCGGCCGCCGCGGCCATCGGCTACCCGGTGCTGATCAAGGCATCGGCCGGCGGTGGCGGCAAGGGCATGCGCATCGTCGACTCGGCCGAGGCGTTCCCGGCGGCGCTGGCGGCGGCGCAGCGCGAGGCCGCCTCGGCCTTCGGCGACCCGTCGGTGCTGGTCGAGAAATACCTGACCCGGCCACGCCACATCGAGATGCAGGTGTTCGCCGATGGCCATGGCAACGTTCTGCATCTGTTCGAGCGCGACTGCTCGATCCAGCGCCGGCACCAGAAGGTGATCGAGGAAGCGCCGGCCCCGGGCTTCCCGCCCGAGCGCCGCGCCGCCATGGCCCGGGCCGCGATCGATGCCGCCCGGGCGGTCGGCTATGTCGGCGCCGGCACCGTGGAGTTCATCGCCGAGGGCGACCGCTTCTACTTCATGGAGATGAACACCCGCCTGCAGGTCGAGCATCCGGTGACCGAGGCGATCACCGGTCTCGATTTGGTCGAATGGCAGCTCAGGGTCGCCGCCGGCGAGCGGCTGCCGCGCGCCCAGGCCGACATCGACGCGGCCGGCCACGCCATCGAGGCGCGGCTCTATGCCGAGGATCCGGCCCGCGGCTTCCTGCCGCAGTCGGGTCGGCTGATCCAGTTGGCGCTGCCCGCGGGCGAGGGCATCCGGGTCGATGCCGGGGCCCGTGCCGGTGACCTGGTGTCGATCCACTACGACCCGATGCTGGCCAAGCTGATCGCCTGGGGGCCGACCCGCGAGGTGGCGCGCCGGCGCCTGGGCGCCGCGCTGGCGGCGACCCGGGCCGCTGGGATCGCCACCAACCGCGCGCTGCTGCAGGCGATCGTCGGGCATCCCGCGTTCGCCGCCGCCGAGCTCGATACCGGCTTCATCGAGCGGCATCGCGCCGACCTGCTGCCCGATGCGGCGCCGGTCCCCGACCGCGCCGTGGCGCTGGCCACCCTGGCCTTGGTGCTGCAGGAGCGCCGGCGCCAGGGCGAGGCGGCGGCGGCGACGGCCGACCCGGCGTCGCCCTGGGCCGCGGCCGACGGCTGGCGGCTGAACCGGATCGCCTTTGTCGACGTCAGTTGGCGCGACGGCGACCGCCGGGTCGATGTGACGGTGCATTTCGGGGCGGCCGGGCTGGAGATCCGGATCGATGGCGCGACCGTCCACGCCGACGGCCGGCTGGAGCCCGACGGCACGCTGGCGGCGGTCCTCGACGGGGTGCGGCGACGGGCCGCGGTCGCCGTCCAGGGCGACGCCTGGACGCTGTTCGAGGACGGCGCCGAATGGCGCTTGGCCCTGATCGACCGGCTGGCCGCGACCGCCGGGGCCGCCGCCGGCTCCGGCCACCTGACGGCGCCGATGCCGGGGCGGATCATCGCGGTGCGGGTGGCGCCGGGGGCCGAGGTCAAGCGCGGCGCGGCGCTGGTGCTGATGGAGGCGATGAAGATGGAGCACAGCATTGCCGCCCCTGCCGACGGCCGGGTCGCGAGCGTGCACTGCGCGGTCGGCGACACCGTGGCCGAAGGGGCCGAGCTGGTGGTGATCGAGGCCGAGACCGCGCCATGACCCTGCCCGCCGCGGTGCGCCTGGTCGAGGTCGGGCCGCGCGACGGCCTGCAGAACGAGGCCCAGGTGGTGCCGACCGCGGTCAAGGTGGCGCTGATCGAGCAGCTGGCCGACGCCGGGCTGCCGGTCGTCGAGGCCGGCAGCTTCGTGTCGCCCAAATGGGTGCCGCAGATGGCGGACACGGCCCAGGTGCTGGCGACGCTGCGGCGCCGGCCCGGTGTCCGCTATCCGGTGCTGGTGCCCAACCTCAAGGGGCTGGAGGCGGCGCTGGCGGCCGGCGCCGAGGAGATCGCGATCTTCGCCGCGGCGTCCGAGGCGTTCTCCCGCCGCAACATCAACTGCTCGATCGACGAGAGCCTGGAGCGCTTCGCGCCGGTGGCCGAACGGGCACGGGACCGCGGCGTCGGCCTGCGCGGCTACGTCTCATGCGTGCTCGGCTGCCCCTACCAGGGCGCCGTGCCGGTGGCCGACGTGGTGCGGGTCGCCCGCGCCCTGACCGCCCTCGGCTGCGCCGAGGTCAGCCTGGGCGACACCATCGGCGTCGGCACGCCGGGCCAGGCGCGCGCCATGGCCGCGGCGGTGGCCGAGGCCATCGGGCTCGCGCGTGTGGCCCTGCATTTCCACGACACCTGGGGCCAGGCCCTGGCCAATCTTTATGCCTGCCTGGAGCTGGGGGTCGGCGTCGTCGACAGCGCGGTGGCCGGGTTGGGCGGCTGCCCCTATGCCAAGGGCGCCACCGGCAATGTGGCGACCGAGGACGTGGTCTACATGCTCGATGGTCTCGGGATCCGGACCGGGGTCGATCTGGCTCGGGTGGCGGCCGCCGGGCGGGCGGTGTCGGCGGCGCTGGGGCGGGCGCCGGTATCCCGCGTCGCCCGGGCGCTGATGGCGCCCGATTGCGAGCGATCCGGCTGATGTGATTTTTCCCTTTGACAGCCCTCCGGCCCCTGCCTATAACCCCGCCCACGCCGCCGGGGACCACGGCAACGAGGTCCGGCGGCGCTGCCAGAAAACGGCGGCTCTTGACACCGAAAGGTGGGGCGCTTAAGTTCACTGGCTCCGATGCCTGACAGCCCTGGTTGGGGTGGTCGTTTTCTCCGGAAGGGGGAAGC
>CAZEFK010000346.1:0-4227 GCA_964511405.1 uncultured Comamonadaceae bacterium
GACCGCCTGCGCCTCGTAGTCGCCGGCCGGCAGCGCGGCGAGGCCGGCGAGCGCCGCGCCGAGGATGCCCCAGCGCAGGCCGGGACGAAGGGCAAATCGGTTGGTCATCAGAATTGGGTACCCAGTCCGAAGCGGAAATTCTCGGTCTTGTCGAAGCGCTTCTTGATGTACGGGATGCCGAGGTCGATCCGGATCGGGCCAAAGGGCGACTTCCACGACACGCCGACGCCGGCGGCCGCGCGCGGCGTGCCGCTGTCGCGCACCTCCGGGCCTTTGTCGTCGGTCCTGGTGGCGATGCCGACCTTGTTGAAGACGCGGCCGGAGATCCCGAGCTCCTTCGGCAGGCCGAGCGGGAACGACAGCTCGACCCCGGCGATGGCGTAGATTTTCGAGCCCAGGGCATCGTTGGCGACGATGTCCTTGGGGCCGAAGCCGCCCTCGCGGAAGCCGGGGAAGTTGTCGCCGCCCGGATAGAAGCGGTCGTTGATGCGGACCGGCTGGCCGAAGCCGCCGATGTAGCCCGCCTCGGCGTTGAGATCCAGCACATAGCCCGTGGCCAGCGGGACATAGATCGCGTCGCGGGTGTGCACGCGGGCATAGCGGGACTGGCCGCCGATGCCGGCGAAGTCGGTGCCGCCGCTCAGATAGTACCCGTCGGTGGGGTCGAGCCGGTTGTCCAGGCGGTCATAGAACAGGTCCTGCGACACCATCGAGGTGAAGCGGGTGCCCTTCTGCTCGATGACGAAGCGCGAAGCGCCCGGCTGGATGTTGGTGACGCTGTCGTTGCGGGCGGTATAGGACAGGGTCTGGCGCAGGTTCTCGGTCAGCTGGTACCCCAGCCGCGGATGCAGGCCGGTCGAGTTGTAGTTGTAGGAGCTGGTGTCGGTCAGGTCGCGCTGGATCCGGAACAGGTCGATGCCGGCCGACACGTTCTTGTCCAGGAAGTAGGGCTCGGTGAACGAGATGTCGAACTGCTGCCGGCGTCCGGCGATGGTGGTCGACACCTGCAGGTCCTGCGCCCGCCCGAGCAGGTTGCGCTCGCGGATCGTGACCTGGCCCAAGGGGCCGTCGGTGGTCGAATAGCCGCCGGCAATGCTGAGTTCGCCGGTCGACTGCTCCTCGACATTCACCTTGACGATCGTGCGGTCGGGCGCCGAGCCCGGCAGGTTGCTGATGTCGACCTTCTTGAAGAAGTTCAGGTTGTTCAGGTTCTGCTGCGACCGGCGCAGCTTGGCCGTGTTGAAGGCATCGCCCTCGGCCAGACGGAACTCGCGCCGGATCACGCGGTCCAGCGTGCGCACATTGCCGGTGATGTCGATGCGCTCGACATAGACCCGGGGGCCTTCGCGCACCTGGTAGGTGACGCCGATGGTGTGCGCCGCGGCGTCGCGAGTGATCACCGGCTCGACCTCGACGAAGGCATAGCCGGCGTTGCCGACGGTTTCGGTGATCAGCTTGCCGGTCTGCTCGACCTGGTCGGCGTTGTACCACTCGCCGTCGTGGCCCTGGATCAGCGCCTTGAGGCTGTCGCTCGGCACGTCCTTGATCGACGACACGACGTCGACCTTGCCGAACTTGTAGCGCTCGCCTTCTTCGACGGTGAAGGTCAGGTAGAATCCGTCCTTGGCCGGCGACAGCTCGGCCACCGACGACAGCACGCGGAAATCGGCATAGCCGTTGCTGAGATAGAAGCGGCGCAGCTGCTCGCGGTCGGCCGTCACTCGGTCGGGATCGTAACTGTCGCTGTTCGACAGGATCCGGTACCAGCGGCTCTCCTTGGTCAGCAGCGTCGAACGCAGCTCCGACTCGTCGAACACCTTGTTGCCGATGAAGTTGATCCGCTCGATCCCGGTCCGGGCGCCTTCGTTGATCTCGAAGATCAGATCGACGCGGTTTTGCGGCAGCTCGACGATCTTGGGCTCGACCGTGGCGCCGAAGCGCCCGTTGCGGCGGTAGAGGTCCAGGATGCGGCGCACGTCGGTCTGCACCTTGGTGCGGGTGTAGACGACGCGCGGCTTGAGCTGGACCTCGTCCTGCAGCGTCTTCTCTTCGATCTTGTGGTTACCCTCGAACGCGATCCGGTTGATGATGGGGTTCTCGGTCACCCGCACCGCCAGCACATCGCCCTCGCGCGCCACGGTCACGTCGGCGAACAGCCCGGTCTGGAACAGCGTCTTCAGCGCCTGGTCGATGCGGTAGGGGTCGAAGGGATCGCCCGGTGCCAGCCCCAGATAGGTGCGCACCGTCTCGGGATCGATGCGCAGCGTGCCTTCGACGCGAATCTGCTGGATCGTGCCGCCGGGCGTGATCTGGGCGACCTGGGCGACGATGCGGGTGGCCGCCCACGCCGGCCCGGCCGCCACGGCGCCAGCGGCCAGCGGGACGACGGCTGCCCATGTGCAAACGAATTGGGCAGCCTTAGCCGACCGCCCGAACCAGTCCCCGTATCCGACCACGCGCCGCCCCTCTCTCGAAAGCCCCCGTCGACGCGGCGCGCCTAGCTGATCAGCGAGGCAAAGAAGGCCACCACGCGCAATTGGACAAGGTCATTCCACGTTGCAAATACCATCAGCGCCAGCACGGCCGCCAGTCCCGCCATCGAGCCCATTTCCTGTATCCGCCGGCTGAGCGGGCGACCGCGCACCGCTTCGGCGGCATAGAACAACAAATGCCCGCCGTCCAGCACCGGAATCGGGAACAGGTTGATCAGCCCGAGATTGATCGACAGCAGCGCCAGGAACGAGACGACGTTGACCAAGCCGGCGCGGGTCACCTGGCCCGACATGTCGGCGATGCGCAGCACGCCGCCCAGCTCATCGGTCGAGCGCGCGCCGGCCACGATCTGGCCGAGCTCGTGCAGCGTCGCGGTCACCGTGACCCAGGTCTCCCGCGCCGCCTGCCAGACCGCGGTCGCGGGATCGTAGCGCACGACCGTGACCGTGGTGGAGGTTACGCCCAACAACCCGGTCTTGGTGACGTTGCCGAAGCGGTCCTTCACTTCCTTGGCGGTCGGCGTCGCGTGAAGGGTGAGGGCGCGGTCGCCGCGGCGGACGTCGATGTCGATCCCCTGCCCCGGCCGCGCCAGCACGATGCGCTGCATGTCCTCGAACCGGTCGACACTCGTCCCGTCGATGCTGACCACCCGGTCGCCCGGCATCAGGCCGGCCGCCTCGGCGGCGCTGGCCGTGGTCACCGTGTTGACCACCGGCTCGGTGTAGGGCTGCCCCGCCGTGCTGTAGAGGGCGGCCAGCACCGCGATCGCGAAGAGGAAATTCGCGGCCGGCCCGGCCGCCGCGATCGCCGCCCGCTGGCCGACACGCTTGTGCTGGTAGGCTTGCCCGCGGTCCTCGGCCGACATCGCTGCCGGGTCGATCTGGCCGACGCTCGCCGGGTCGGCGTCGCCGAACATCTTCACATAGCCGCCCAGCGGCACGGCGCTGAACTTCCAGCGCGTACCGCGCCGGTCGGTCCAGCCAAACAGCTCGGCACCGAACCCGATGGAAAAGACTTCGATCCGGACGCCGTTGCGGCGTGCCAACAAATAGTGGCCCATTTCATGGACAAATACCAACAGCGTCAAATAAACAAGGAACAGTGGGATGTTGGTTTTAATCCAGATCAGGACATCCATGGATCGCACCTTGTCAGCGGGGCAGGCAACCGGGGGCCAGGCTCGGCACTATGCGACGAACGATGTCGAAAGTAAGGTCCTTTCGGCGCTGATACGAGCCGCCGCGTCGGTTGCGCGCACGTCGTCCAGGCAGCCGAAATCTTTGACCGGCAGGCGCTCCAACACCGCTTCGACCGTGCGCGCGATGTCCAGGAAGCCGATCTCGCCGGCCAGGAAGCGGGCCACGGCCACCTCGTTGGCCGCATTGAGCACGCAGGGCGCCGAGCCGCCGGCCTCCAGCGCCGACCGGGCCAGCCGCAGCGCCGGGAAATTCTCGGGATCGGGCGGCTCGAAGGTCAATTGCCCCAAGGCCGCCAGGTCGAGGCGTGCCGACGGCGTGTGCATGCGCTCGGGGTAGGCCAGCGCATGGGCGATCGGCACCCGCATGTCGGGCGGGCCGAGCTGGGCCAGGACCGAGCCGTCGATATAGGAGACCAGGCTGTGTACCACCGACTGCGGATGCACCAGCACCTCGATCTTCTCCGACGGCAGCTGGAACAGGTGATGGGCCTCGATCACCTCCAGCCCCTTGTTCATCATCGTCGCGGAGTCGACCG
>CAZEFK010000347.1:0-4197 GCA_964511405.1 uncultured Comamonadaceae bacterium
AAGGCGGCTTTCCACCAGGCCCAGGATCTCGGGATAGAGCGCCTTGGCGCCGTCGAGCAGCAGCAGGTCGATCCGCTCGGGCAGGTCTGGACCCAGGGTCTGCAAGGCATCGCCCTCGCGGATCTCCACCAGGTCGACGAGGCCCGCGGCCGTCAGGTTGGCGCGGGCCCGCGCCCCCATCGACGGCTCGAACTCGGCGGTGATCAGGCGGCCCCCGCCATTGTCGCGCAGGGCTGCGGCGAGATGCAGGGTCGAGATGCCGAACGAGGTCCCGAACTCGACGATCGTGCGCACGCCGCGGCTGCGCGCCAGCATGTAGAGCAGGCGGCCGACCTCCCGCGACACCGGCAGCGGCAGGTCCTTCATCCGCCCGTAAAAGTCGAGATAGTCGGTCTTGCTGCCCATGAGGCGCGCGAGCTCGCCGGGCGGCAGCGCGGCCGCGGCCTGGCTTATCGCCGGCGCGGCGGCGTCGGCCTCCGCGAACAGCCGGTCGAGCAGCGGCGCGACCGGCGAGCGGGTCAATGTGGTCATGACGATCTCCAGCTTGTGCGGCCCGAGAAATACGACTAATTCGTCAGATTGCCGATTCGCATTGCCGGCCGGACTCGTGACCGATCGCCGAACCCCTCGAATTTCCTCGCGAAAACAGCCCAAGCAGGCCCGCTCGACCGAGCTTGTCGCGGCCATTCTCGAAGCAGCGCTTCAGGTTTTGGCCGTCGAGGGGGCGCAGCGCTTCACCACCGCCCGGGTCGCCGAGAGGGCCGGCGTCAGCGTGGGCTCGCTGTACCAGTATTTCCCGAACAAGGCGGCTATCCTGTTTCGGCTGCAGCGCGATGAATGGCTGCGCACCACCGAGCTGTTGCGCAGCATCCTCGACGACGCCCAACAGGCGCCGCTCGATCGGCTGCGCCTGGCGGTCCATGCCTTCGTCCGCTCCGAGTGCGACGAGGCCGAGATGCGCGTGGCGCTTGGCGACGCCGCGCCCCTCTATCGCGCCGCGCCCGAGGCGCGCGCGGCCAAAGCATCGGGCGACCATACGGTCGAGCGCTTCCTGGCCGAGGCGCTGCCCACGATTTCGGACGAGCGTCGGGTATTGGCGGCGGCGCTGATCAAGACGACGCTCAGCGCCGTGGGCAAACGGTTTTCGGAAAGCCCGCGAACGCCGGCCGAGATCGAGGCCTACGCCGACGCCATGGCCGACATGGTCTGCGCCTACCTCACGGCCCTCGCGCAGGGCTGACACCGGTCCGGATTCCGGACCGCCCCGAGCGGCTGGCGCCGTGCTAGAAGCCCGCTCATGTCGAGCTACGGCCAATTCTGCGCGGTGGCGCGCACCCACGAGGTGCTGGGCGGGCGCTGGACCCTGCTGGTGGTGCGCGAACTGCTGATGGGCAGCCGCCGCTTCAACGACATCAGGCGCGGCATCCCGCGCATCTCGCGCACCGTCCTGTCGGAACGGCTGCAGGCGCTGGTCGAGGTCGGTGCCGTGCGGCGCAGCGACGGTCCGGAGTACGAGCTGACCGACGCCGGGCGCGAGCTGCTGGACATCGTCGCGGCCCTCGGCACCTGGGGGCAGCGCTGGCTTCCGCGCCATCCGGACACCGAGGACATCGACCTGGAGCCGGTGCTGGTCGACATCGCCCGGCGCGCCCGGCTCGCGGTGCTGCCCCGGGAGCCGCTGGTCGTGCGCATCGAGATCCGCGGCCATCGCCCGCGCTTCCTGCTGCTGCGCGCGGGCGAGGCTTCGCTGTGCGCCAAGAACCCCGGCTTCCCCGAGCCGCTGCGCCTCCACGGGCCGCTGTCGGCCTTGGTCGCCTGGTGGCGCGGCGACGCGGCGTTTGCCGACGCGCGACGGCTGGGGCTGGGCATCGACGGCCCGGCCGCCCTCGCGCGCGCCTTTCCCGGCTGGTTCGACCGGTACTTGTTTGCCGCCGTCCCGTCAGCCCATCCGCAGCCGGTGCCGTAACCCTCGGTCCGACATCCTGGCCCGCATCGGCAACACCCCGCTGGTGGAACGCCTTCGTGTCCGAGGAGCAGGACCACTGGCGGTGTAGCGCTCGGCAGCCGCCGTTCCCCGAGCACTACGACGATCGCCGCGGCCCCTGGCCGGCTCCGATCGCCCGGGACAGCTGCGCGGCCCGGTCGCTCAGCAACTGCACGAAGCGGCGGCAGGCCGCCGGGTCGAAGCGGCCGAGGCTGCCGCTGACGCCGAGCGCGCCGACGAAGCGCTGGCCCATGCCGAAGACCGGCACGGCGACCGCCGCCGTCTCGGGGTCGCGTTCGCCCAGCGACACCGCGTGGCCGGCGGCGCGCACGCGCTCGGCCTCCGGGCCGGCACCGCCGGTGAACGCCATCAGGACATGGGCGCTGGCGCCGCGGTCGAGCGGCAGCGCGGCCCCCTCTTCCACATGGTGGCGGATGGGCCGCGGCGCATGCAGCCGGTAGAGGCAGATGCGCTTGTCCTTGTCGCGGATGTAGAAGGCCGCGGTCTCGCCGCTGTCGTCGACCAGCTGGCGCAGCGCCGGGCGGACATAGTCGGCCAGGTTGAAGGCGTTCTGGTACAGCACGCCCAACCGCCACAGCGACGGCCCCAGTCGGAAGAACCCGTCGTCGTCGCGATGCAGATAGCCGAAGCGCTCCAGCGAGGCGCTGAGCCTGAGAATGGTGCTGCGATAGAGGCCGGTGCGCTGGGCCAGATCGGCCAGCGCCAAGCGCGGACTGCCGTCCGCAAAGGCCTCGACGATCGCCAGGGCCCGCTCGACGGACTCGACCCGCTGCTCGGACATCGCCACGCCCCTCCGCTCACGCCGATTCCGGTTGACAGCCGGCGGCGGTACCGGCAGTTTTCTATTCTACAGAATGGCTTTCTGTCTAGCAGAAAGATGGTGCGGGAGGAGAGATGGCGCGGATGGGGACCGAGATCGACGTGCTGGTCAGCGAGGTCGCGCCCCGCGACGGGCTGCAGAGCGTCGCGCGCGCCATGCCGACGGCCGTGAAGCAGCGCTGGATCGCGGCCCTGGCCGACGCTGGGTTGCGCGAGATCGAGGTCGGCTCGTTCGTCTCGCCCAGGCTGCTGCCCCAGATGGCCGATACCGACGCCGTCGTGCGCGCGGCGATCCAGATCCCCGGCCTGTCGGTGCTGGCGCTGGTGCCCAACCTCAAGGGCGCCGAGCGCGCGATCGCCGCCGGCGCGCCCACGCTCACCATGCCGGTGTCGGCGTCGGAGGCGCACAGCGTCAAGAACATCGGCATGACGACCGCGGCGGCGATCGCCGAGGTCGGCCGCGTCTGCACGCTGCGCGACAGCCTGCCCGCGGCCCAGCGCCCAGCCGTCGAGGTCGGCATCTCGACCGCCTTCGGCTGCACCCTGGAGGGGCCGGTGTCGGAAGATCGGGTGATCCGGGTGGCGGCGATGCTGGCCGCGGCCGGCGCCGATCGCATCGGCCTGTCCGACACCACCGGCTATGCCAACCCCGCTCAGGTCAAGCGCCTGTTCACGCGGCTGCGGCGGGAGCTGGGCGGCCGCACCGGCGGCGGCCATTTCCACAACACCCGCGGCCAGGGACTGGCCAACGTGGTCGCCGCCCTCGACGCCGGCGTCACCACCTTCGACGCCTCCCAAGGCGGCCTGGGCGGCTGCCCTTACGCCCCGGGCGCGACCGGCAACATCGTCACCGAGGACTTGGTCTTCCTGCTCGAAGCCATGGGCCTCAGCACCGGGATCGACATCGGCCGGTTGATCGCCGCGCGGGCCTTGATCGCCGAGGGCCTGCCCGGCGAGCCGCTCTACGGCCATGTGCCCGAGGTCGGACTGCCGCTGGGCTTCCTGCCCACGCCGGCGGGCCGGGTGGCATGAGCGCGCCGCTGCCGCTCGACGGCATCCGCGTCGTCGAGTTCTCGCACATGATCATGGGGCCGAGTTGCGGCCTGGTGCTCGGCGACCTGGGCGCCGACGTGATCAAGGTGGAGTTGACGGGCGAGGAGCGCGACGCCCTCTTCGCCGACCTGGAACGCTGGCGGGTGCGCGCCCCGAAGGCGTTCCGCAAGCTGATCTCCGGGCGCAAGCTCTGGAACTTCCAGCAGGCCGACCTGCACATCTGGAAGGCCGCGCTCTAGAGAGGGCAGGGCGATGCTCGCGAGACTTTCGGTCGGTTGGTGCGCGATCCTGGCGACGGGCATCGTCGCGGCCGAGGAGCC
>CAZEFK010000348.1:0-4174 GCA_964511405.1 uncultured Comamonadaceae bacterium
GCGAGGTGGTGCAGGCGGCCAAGGACCATGGCTGCTCGATGCGCATCGGCGTCAATGCCGGCAGCCTGGAGAAGCACCTGCTGGAGAAGTATGGCGAGCCCTGCCCCGACGCCATGGTCGAGAGCGCCCTGGAGCACGCCAAGATCCTCGAGGACCACGACTTCCGCGAGTTCAAGATCAGCGTCAAGGCGTCGGACGTGTTCCTGGCGGTCGCCGCCTACCAGGCGCTGGCCGATGCCTGCGACTACCCGCTGCACATCGGCGTCACCGAGGCCGGCGGCCTGCGTTCCGGCACCGTCAAGTCGGCGATCGGCCTGGGCTCGCTGCTGTGGGCCGGCATCGGCGACACCCTGCGGGTGTCGCTGTCGGCCGAGCCAGAGGAGGAGGTCAAGGTCGGCTTCGACCTGCTGAAGTCGCTGAACCTGCGCCACCGCGGCGTTAACGTCATTTCCTGCCCGTCCTGCGCGCGGCAGAATTTCGACGTCATCCGCACCGTCGAGGCGCTGGAGGCGAAGATCGGCCACATCACCACGCCGATGACGGTGTCGGTGATCGGCTGCGTGGTCAACGGCCCGGGCGAGGCGCGCGAGACCGACATCGGCTTCACCGGCGGCGGCAACAACACCCATCAGGTCTACATTGCCGGCGTCCCCGACCATCGGATCAAGAATACCGACATCATCGATCACCTGGTCCAGTTGATCGAGCGCAAGGCGGCCGAGATCGAGGCGGCCAAGGCGATCGCCGCCGAATAATCGGCCCGGCCCCAAGCGGGCCCGGCATTGGGAGAACCGGAGTTGAGCCTGGAGGAAAAGCTCGGGAAGCTGGCCGAGCGCCATGCCGAGCTGGCGTCGACCTTGGCGCGCGAAGGCGCCGTCGATCCCGCGGAATTCGCGCGCCTGTCGAAGGAATATTCCGATCTCGGCCCGATCGCGGCGCTGATCGGCGAATGGCGGCGCGTGCGCACCGGCCTGCACGAGGCCGCCGACATGATCGCCGACCAGGGGCTGGACGCCGAGATGCGCGCGCTGGCCGAGGACGAGTTCCGCCAGCTCAAGGGCCGGATGCCGGAGCTCGAGCGCGAGATCCAGGTGATGCTGCTGCCCAAGGACGAGGCGGACGCCAAGAACGCCATCCTGGAGGTGCGCGCCGGCACCGGCGGCGACGAGGCGGCGCTGTTCGCGGCCGAGCTGTTCCGCATGTATCAGCGCTATGCCGAAATCCATGGCTGGCGCTTCGAACCCATGGACATCGCCGACACCGGCCTCGGCGGCCTCAAGGAGGCCAGCGCCTCGATCACCGGCCGCAGCGTGTTCGCGCGCCTGAAGTTCGAGAGCGGCGTGCACCGGGTGCAGCGGGTGCCGCAGACCGAAAGCTCGGGCCGCATCCACACCTCGGCCGCCACGGTCGCGGTGCTGCCCGAGGCCGAGGAGGTCGACATCCAGATCGACGAGAAGGATCTGCGCATCGACGTCTTCCGTTCCAGCGGCCCGGGCGGCCAGTCGGTCAACACCACCGACAGCGCCGTGCGCATCACCCACTTGCCGACGGGCCTGGTGGTGCAGCAGCAGGACGAGAAGTCCCAGCACAAGAACAAGGCCAAGGCGCTGAAAGTGCTGCGCGCCCGCCTCTACGACGCCGAGCGCCAGCGCCAGGACCAGGCGCGCGCCGCCTCGCGCAAGACCCAGGTGGGATCGGGCGATCGCTCCGAGCGGATCCGCACCTACAACTTTCCGCAAGGCCGGGTCACCGACCATCGCATCAATCTGACCGTGTACAAGATCGACAAGGTGCTGGCGGGCGAGGCCCTGGACGAGCTGATCGAGGCGCTGATCACCGAGGATCAGGCGGCCCGCCTCGCGGACCTGCAATGACGGCCGGCCTGCGCGCGGTCGTCGACGCCGCAACCCGGCGACTGGCGGCCGCCGGCGTCGAGACGCCGCGGCTTGATGCGCGGGTGCTGGTGGGCCATATCTTGGACTGCGATCCCAGTGCCGTTGCCTATGTCGACCGGCCCGCACCCGATGCCGCGGCGCGGCGGCGCCTGGCCCTGGCTCTGCGCCGGCGGCTCGCCGGCGAGCCGGTGGCTCGGATCGTCGGCCGCCGCGAATTCTGGAGCCTCGACTTCGCGGTCGGGCCGGCGACCCTGGTGCCGCGGCCCGATAGCGAGACCCTGGTCGAGGCGGCCCTGGCCGCGAGCCGCCGGTCGGCGCGCCGGATCCTGGATCTGGGCACCGGAACGGGCTGTCTGGTTCTGTCGTTATTGACAGAAATTCCGGACGCGACAGGGTTGGGGATGGACTGCGCGGCGGGCGCCGTCCGGGTGGCGCGACGCAACGCGCGGGCCTTGGGGATCGCCGAGCGCGTGCGGTTCGCGATCGGCGACTGGGCCATGGGAGTTTCGGACCGGTTCGACCTGGTGGTCTCGAACCCGCCCTATATCCCGACCGGCGAGCTCGACGCGCTGCCGGCCGAGGTCCGGCGTGACCCGCGGGCGGCGCTGGACGGTGGGCCCGACGGGCTGGACGCCTACCGGGCGATCGCCGCGGCCCTGCCCGGCTTGCTCGAGCCGAACGGGCTCACGGCGCTGGAAGTCGGTGTCGGCCAAGCCGCGGATGTCGCGGCACTCCTGGCGGCCGCCGGCCTCACGGTGCGCGGCACCGCGGCTGATTTGGCCGGCCGGGCGCGGGTTGTGATTGCGTCGGCGTGACCGCGGCGAGAGCGAAGAAAACAGTTGTAAACGCGAAGCGGAACTGCTTAGGCTTTCGCGCATCTGAATAGGTTGGCCGGACGCGCGCAGAGGTCGCCCCGGCTTCGATTTGCCTTCCTGGCCGTGGTTGCCGGGATGGCGGCGCCGCGGCGAGCGCGGCTTCTACCGGCTCTGCCGGTTTGGTTCAAGACAGCCAGTTGTAGGTGCCATGAGACAAGGTCCCCATGTGAAACGCTCGCGTGGTCGCGGGCACGGCCAGAATGGCGGCGGCATGAACGGCGGCGGCGGCGGCCCGGGTCCGGGCAACCGCAACCGCCAAGTGCCGCTGCGCCATCAGACGTTCGACAGCAACGGCCCGGATGTCCGGGTGCGCGGCAACGCGTTCCAGGTGTTCGAGAAATACCTGGCGCTGGCCCGCGACGCCAGCGCGGCCGGCGACCGGATCGCAGCCGAGAATTACTACCAGCATGCGGAGCATTACTACCGCATCATCAATGCCAACAACGACGGCCAGCCCTATCAGCGACCGGACCAGCGCGAGGTCGGGTTCGACGGCGAGCAGCCGGATCTGGGGGGCTTGCATGAAGGCGGTCAGCCGGCCGCCCCCGTGGTCAACGGCAACGGCCATGCCGAACCGGCGGCGGTGGCGGAAGGCCCGGGTCCCGAGAGCGAGCAGCCGGTCTAAATAGCCGACCCGGGCCGCAGGGGCTTCGGCCCTTGCGGCGCTCCGGGCGCTTCTCCATATGGTCCTCGACGGCGCCGGCTCTTGCGGCGGCGCTGCGATTGTCGCCTGACCGGGACATCTCGAGGACATCATGGATCTGGAAAAGTTCACCGAACGGGCGCGCGGCTTCATCCTGGCCGCGCAGCAGCTGGCGCTTGCCCGCGGCCACCAGCGCTTCATGCCCGAGCATATCCTGAAGGCCCTGCTCGACGATGCCGAAGGGCTGGCCGCCAACCTGATCCGCGAGGCCGGCGGCGATCCGGCCCGGGCGCTGGCCGCGGCCGACGCGGCGCTGGCCAAGCTGCCGCGCGTCGAGGGCGCCGGTGCCGGCCAGCTCTATCTGGGGCCGGAAACCGCGCGGCTGTTCGAGGATGCCCGCAAGCTGGCCGACAAGGCGGGCGACGCCTTCGTCGCCGCCGAACGCCTGCTGCTGGCGATCGCGCTGGCCGGCGCCACCGACGCCGGCAAGGCGCTGGCCGGCGCCGGGGTCACGGCCCAGGCCCTCAACCGCGCCATCGAGGCCCTGCGCAAGGGCCGCAGGGCCGACAGCGCCACCGCCGAGAACGCCTATGACGCCCTGAAGAAATATGCCCGCGACCTGACCGAGGCCGCGCGCGAGGGCAAGCTCGATCCGGTGATCGGCCGCGACGAGGAAATCCGCCGCACGATCCAGGTGCTGAGCCGGCGGACCAAGAACAATCCGGTGCTGATCGGCGAGCCTGGGGTCGGCAAGACCGCGA
>CAZEFK010000349.1:0-4130 GCA_964511405.1 uncultured Comamonadaceae bacterium
GACCGCCCGAGTAAGCGCCAGGTCGAAGCCGGCGCGGGTGCCGTCGCGGTCCATGGAGGTCAGCAGGATCTCGCCGGCGCCGAGGCCGGCCAGGCGCACCGCCCAGTCCACGGCGTCGAGCCCGGTCGCCGTGCGTCCGCCATGGGTATAGACCTCCCAGCGCCCGGGACCGGCGGCGCGGGCGTCGATCGCGACCACGATCGCCTGGCTGCCGAACTTCAGCGCCGCCTCGGCCACCACCTCGGGCCGCGCCACCGCCGCAGTGTTGAACGACACCTTGTCGGCTCCGGCCAGCAGCAGCCGCCGCACGTCGTCGACGGTGCGCACCCCGCCGCCCACGGTCAGCGGCATGAAGCATTGCTCGGCCGTGCGGCTGACGGCGTCGAACAAGATCGCCCGCGCCTCGACGCTGGCCGAGATGTCCAGGAAGGTCAGCTCGTCGGCGCCGGCGGCGTCATAGGCCCGGGCATGCTCGACCGGATCGCCGGCATCGACCAGGTCGACGAACTGGACGCCCTTGACGACGCGGCCGCCATGCACGTCCAAGCAGGGAATGAGGCGGGTCTTCAGCATGGGCCGCACTCAAGCGCGCTTTGACGAGGCTGTCGAGCCTTTCAGCATGCGGCTTGTTAAAAGATCGGGCCCGAAGTTTTAATAAGCCCGATGCCAACGAAAGAAACTTTAACAGCGGGCCTGCCGGCCGCGGGTCGTCTGCCGAACTGACCGTCACCCGCGCAGCAGCGCCAGCGCCGCCGCCGGGTCGAGGCGGCCGTCATAGAGGGCGCGGCCGCAGATCACGCCGGCGATGCCGGGCGGCGGCACCGCCTTCAGGCGCTCGAGGTCGGCCAGGCCGGCGACCCCGCCCGAGGCGATCACCGGCATCGTCGGCAAGGCGCGGGCCAGCGCCGCGGTGCTGTCGACGTTGACGCCGCCGAGCGCGCCGTCGCGGTCGATGTCAGTGTAGACCAGCGCCGCCACGCCGGCGTCGGCCAGACGCTGTCCGAGCTCCAGCGGCGTCAGGCTCGAGGTCTCGGCCCAGCCCTCGACGGCGACCTTGCCGCCGCGGGCATCGATGCCGACCGCGATGCGGCCGGGGAACTGCCGGCACGCCTGGCGCACGATCTCTGGCGCGCGCAGCGCCAGGGTGCCCAGCACCACGCGGGCGACGCCGGCGCCGAGCCAACCCTCGATGGTGGCCATGTCGCGGATGCCGCCGCCCAGCTGCACCGGCCGCGGAAACGCAGCCAGGATCGCCTCGACGGCGCCGCGGTTGACCGGCCGGCCGGCGAAGGCGCCGTCCAGGTCGACCACATGCAGCCAATCGAAGTCCTGGGCCGCGAAGCGCCTGGACTGGTCGGCCGGGTCGTCGTTGAACACCGTGGCGCTGTCCATGGCGCCGTGCACCAGGCGCACGCAGCGGCCATCCTTCAGGTCGATGGCGGGATACAGGATCATAGGAGCTTCGAGAAATGGAGGCCGGCGACGAAGCGGCCGTCGATCCAGGCATAGCGCGGATCGGTCGCCCACTGCTCGTAGCCCAGGCTGCGATAGAGCGCCAGCGCTGCCCCCTGCGTCTCGCGGACGCTGAGGCTCAGCACCTTGAAGCCGGCCGCGCGGGCGGCCTCCTCGACGGCCAGCGTCAGCTGCCGGGCGAGGCCGTGGCCGCGCGCCCAGGGCGCCACGAAGGCCCCGGTCAGCTGGGCGCGGTGCGCCTGGGCTTCGTTGTTGCGCGGCGGCCGCATCAGCTGCGCCGCCCCGGCCACGGTACGGTCCAGGCGGCCCAGGAACAGCTGCCGGTCGGGGACCAGCACCACGCCCTTCCAATAGGCTTCCAGCACATGCCGGGGCGGCGCCTTGACCCAGCCGAAGCCGCCGCCGTCGGCGATCGCCGCCTCGGTGGCGTCGCATAGATCGTCGAGATCGGTGCCGGCGAACGTCTCGGCCCGCTCGACCGCCACCTCGGTGCCGGTCACGGGCGCCAGCCGGCGAAATTGGCGAGCAGCCTGAGACCGACCGCCTGGCTCTTCTCGGGGTGGAACTGCACGCCGACCAGGTTGTCGCGGCCGGCTGCCGCGGTGACCGGCCCGCCATAGTCGACCCAGGCCAGCCGCCGGCCCGGCTCCAACCCGGTCAGGTGATAGCCGTGGCAGAAATAGGCGTGGTCGGCCGGCCCCAGCCCGCCCAGGACCGGATGGTCGGGCGCATCCAGGATCAGCTGGTTCCAGCCCATGTGCGGCAGCTTGAGGCCGCCGGCCGGATCCATCCGCACCACCGCGCCGGTGAGCCAGCCGAAGCCAGGGTGGCGGCCATGCTCGACCCCGGCCTCGGCCATCAACTGCAGGCCGACGCAGATGCCCAGAAACGGCCGGCCGCGGGCGAGCACGGCATCGGCGAGGGCGTCGAGCAGGCCGTCGACCCGGTCGATGCCGGCGCGGCAATCGGCAAAGGCGCCCTGACCGGGCAGCACCAGGCGATCAGCCGCGGCGACCCGTTCGGGCCGGTCGCTGACCTCCACCGGCTGGCCCGACGCCCGCTCCAGCGCCTTGGCGACCGAGCGCAGGTTGCCCGAGCCGCAGTCGATGACGGTGATCATCGGCCTAGCTTTCGACCGGCAGCGAGCCGCCCAGCGTTTCCTTGGTCGACGGCACCGCGCCTGATGCGCGCGGGTCGACCGTGGCCGCCACGCGCAGCGCCCGGGCCAGGCCCTTGAAGCAGCTTTCGACGATGTGGTGGTTGTTCTCGCCGTACAGGGTCTCGACATGGAGCGTGGCCCCGGCGGCCTGGGCGAACGCCTGGAACCACTCCTTGAACAGCTCGGTATCCATCTGCCCGAGCTTGTCGCGGCTGAACGCCACCTTCCAGATCAGGTACGGCCGGTTCGACAAATCGAGCGCCACCCGGGTCAGGGTCTCGTCCATGGGGATGTAGGCATGGCCGTAGCGCGTGATGCCGCGCCGGTCGCCCAGCGCCTGGGCGACCGCCGTGCCGATGACGATGCCCGTGTCCTCGGTGGTGTGGTGATAGTCGATATGCAGGTCGCCCTCGGCGCGCACCGTCAGGTCGATCAGGCTGTGCCGCGACAGCTGCTCGAGCATGTGGTCGAGGAAGCCGATGCCGGTCGCGACCTGGTAGCGGCCGGCGCCGTCCAGGTCGACGGTGACGTCGATCTTGGTCTCCTTGGTGTGCCGACGCACGGTAGCGGTGCGCATGGGAATGGGGATCTCCTGGTCTCGGCGGCTGCTATAGCAGGAACCGGCCGGACGCGGTAAGACCCGTCACGCCGCGGCTCGGTCGCGGCAGTGCCGCGACTGGCTTGACCGGATCCCGCGGTTCCCCACATGCCGATGGCCCCCTTTTTCCGATCCGGATTCCGATGAACGCTTCTCCCACCTGGCACGGCACGACCGTGCTGTGCGTCCGCAAGGGGCCCAGGGTGGTGCTGGCCGCCGACGGCCAGGTCACCTTCGGCAACACGGTCATGAAATCGAACGCGCGCAAGGTGCGGCGCCTGGCCGACGGCAAGGTCCTCGCCGGCTTCGCCGGGGCCACCGCCGACGCCTTCACGCTGTTCGAGCGGCTGGAAGCCAAGCTCGAGCAATATCCCGCGCAGCTGACCCGCGCCTGCGTCGAGCTGGCCAAGGACTGGCGCACCGACCGTTACCTGCGCCGGCTGGAGGCCATGATGGCGGTGGCCGACGCCAAGGCGTCGCTGATCCTGTCCGGCACCGGCGACGTGCTGGAGCCCGAGGACCACCTGATCGGCATCGGCTCGGGCGGCGCTTATGCCTTGGCCGCGGCGCGGGCGCTGGCCGACCTCGACCTCGACGCCGAGGCGATCGCGCGCAAGGCGATGCGCATCGCCGCCGACATCTGCATCTACACCAACCAGAACGTCGTCCTCGAGACCCTGGAGACCGCCTGAGCCATGACCGAGTTCAGCCCGCGCGAGATCGTCTCGGAGCTCGACCGCTTCATCGTCGGCCAGGCCGAGGCCAAGCGCGCGGTCGCGATCGCCCTCAGGAACCGCTGGCGGCGGCTGCGCGTCGCCCAGGACCTGCGCGACGAGATCCTGCCCAAGAACATCCTGATGATCGGCCCGACCGGCGTCGGCAAGACCGAGATCGCGCGGC
>CAZEFK010000350.1:0-4106 GCA_964511405.1 uncultured Comamonadaceae bacterium
GTCGAGCACCCCGGCCATGCCGACCACCTTATTGTGCGGCAGGCCGCACTTTTCGCGCAGCACCCACACCATGGCGTCGAGCGGGTTGGTGATGCAGATGACGAAGGCATTGGGGCAGTGGGCCTTGATGCCCTCGCCGACCGCCGCCATGACCTTGGCGTTGATGCCGATCAGGTCGTCGCGGCTCATGCCCGGCTTGCGCGCGACGCCGGCGGTCACGATCACCACGTCGGCGCCGGCGATGGCGCTGTAGTCGTTGGCGCCGACCATGTGGCTGTCGAAATCCTCGACCGGGCTGGCCTCGACGATGTCGAGCGCCTTGCCCTGGGGCACGCCTTCGATCACGTCGAACAGCACGACGTCGCCGAGTTCCTTGAGGCCGGCGAGGAAGGCCAACGTACCGCCGATATTCCCGGCGCCGATGAGAGCGATCTTGTGGCGTGCCATGGCGACCTCGAGCTTGGGTCCGGAGGGAGGGCCGACCCGGAAGAGGCATCCTTCACCCGCCGCCTGCCCCGGCGTGTCCCTACTAAGAATCCCCGGGGCGCGCAAGCGAAACGGCGCCGATCGCGGGCCTGCCGGGGTCGACCGGAACCGGCCGGCGCACAGCGTAGGAGCGAATTTATAAACTTTTAGTCAACTCTTTCGGCTGGGGCCGGCCAGCCAGTCGGCCGACTGCATTTCCATCAGGCGGCTGGCGGTCCGGCCGAACTCGAAGGCGCCGGTGCCCTCGGGATAGAGCGCGTCGGGGGCGGCCGCGGCCGAGCAGACCAGCGTCGTCCGGGTCTCGTAAAGCGCGTCGATCAGGGTGATGAAGCGCCGCGCCTCGTTGTGGTTGGCCGGCGACAGCAGCGGGATCCGCTCGACGATGACGGTGTGGTAGAGGCCGGCGATGGCCAGGTAGTCGCTGGCGCCGAGCGGCTTGGCGCACAGGTCGTCGAACTGGAAGCGCGCGATCTGGCGGGCGGCCGCGGGGATGCGGACCTTGCGGCCGAGCACCATGACCTCGGCCGGGGCCGGGGTGTCGCTGCCGATCAGGTCGGCCCAGGTCTCCTCGATCGCGCGGTCGGCGGCCGGGCCCAGCGGCGCATGGTAGACCGGCCGCCCCTTCAGTCGCTCCAGCCGGTAGTCGGTCGGGCCGTCCAGCGCGATCACCTCCAGGGTCGCCGCGATCAGGTGGATGAACGGCTCGAAGCGGTCGCGCTGCAGGCCATCCTGGTACAGGTCGTGAGGCGCGAAGTTTGAGGTCGCGACCACCACCACGCCTTCGGCGAACAGGCTTTGGAACAGCCGGCCCAGGATCATGGCGTCGGCGATGTTGTTGACCACGAACTCGTCGAAGCACAACAGCCAGCTGTCCCGGGCGATGTCGGCGGCCACCGTGGGCAAGGGGTCGGCCGCGCCGTTGGCCTTGGCCGTGCGCAGGTCGTGCAGCCGCTGATGCACCTCGGCCATGAAGGCGTGGAAATGGACCCGGCGCTTGCGCGCCACAGGCGCCGACGCGAAGAACAGGTCCATCAGCATCGACTTGCCGCGGCCGACGCCGCCATGGACATACAGCCCCTTGGGCGGGACCGCGGTCGGCCGCTCCTTGCGCCAGAACGGCCGCCAGCCATTGTCGCGCGCCGGCGGCCGCCACCCCGCCAGGTCCTGGTGCAGGCGGTCGAGCCGGGCGGCGACCGCGGCCTGGTTGGGGTCGGGCTTGATCTGGCCGGCGGCGAGCAGCGCCCGGTAGCGCTGCAGGGGGGCGGCGACCGAGACGCTGTCGTCGTCCAGCGGATGCTGACGGGGCGGTTCGGCCAGTTGCATGGAGGGGTCCTGGAGAAGGGCGACGGCGATGCTTAGCCGATCGCGCGGCATCCGGCCAAGGGAGCATGGCCGCGCCTGACGTCGTTGCACCGACAGGCAAGGGCGAGAGGTCGACGATGAAGCTGACGCTCATATCCGTCGCAGTCGGTGCCCTGATTGCGCTGGCCCTGCTGGTGATCGCCGATCGCACCGGGGTCCATCCGCTGCGCGAGCCCGTGTCCAATCGGGCCGGCGTGTCCGGAACCACGGCCGATCGCCGGGCGACGCCGCCCGCCGACGCGGTTGCGCCCGGCGGGGCCGGGCCAACGGTCGCCGTGGCGCCGCAGCAGGCGATTACGCCAAGCCCGGCCGGCACCGGCCCGCAGCCGAACCCGCCGCGCGCCACCGCATCGGGCGCGCCGAACGAACTGACCGGCCCGCCGCCATCGCCGAAGGCCGAGCCCTGGGCCGAGAGCCCGCCGCCATCGCCCAATGCCGCCGCCGCGGCCCAGGCGAAGCCCGGCGACGCCGCCCCCAAGCCGGCTCCGGCCGGCCCAGGCCCGGTCGGCGCCTCCGGCGAGCAGCATTCACCCGGTATCGCGACCGGCCCGATGATGGGCGCCGGCGCCAACACTACGGGCGGCAGCGATCGCCAGCCGCCCACCAACACCCGGCAGGGCGGCGAGCGCGTACCGGCGAATCCGGCGGTCGACGTGCCGCCGCCAAATTGACGAGGGCGGCTTAGGCCTATCGCCGCGCCACCATCATCTTCTTGATCTCGCCGATCGCCTTGGCCGGATTGAGGCCCTTGGGGCAGGTGCGGGTGCAGTTCATGATGGTGTGGCACCGGTAGAGCCGGAACGGGTCTTCCAGGTCGTCCAGCCGCTCGCCGGTGTGCTCGTCACGGCTGTCGGCCAGCCAGCGATAGGCCTGCAGCAGGATCGCCGGCCCCAGGTAGCGGTCGCCGTTCCACCAGTAGCTCGGGCAGCTGGTCGAGCAGCAGAAGCACAGGATGCACTCCCACAGGCCGTCCAGCTGTTGCCGCTCGGCGACCGACTGGCGCTGCTCGGTGTCGGGCGGCGCCAGGGTCTCGGTCTGCAGCCACGGCTTGATCGAGGCATACTGGGCATAGGGCACCGACAGGTCGGGCACTAGGTCCTTGACCACCGGCATGTGCGGCAGCGGATAGATCCTGACCTCGCCGTCGACCTCGTCGATCGGCTTCAGGCAGGCCAAGGTGTTGGTGCCGTCGATGTTCATCGAGCAGCTACCGCAGATCCCCTCGCGGCAGCTGCGCCGGAAGGTCAGCGTCGTGTCGATCTCGTTCTTGATCTTGATCAGCGCGTCCAGGACCATCGGACCGCAGGCGTCGAGGTCGACCTCGTAGCTGTCCAGGCGCGGGTTGGCGTTGCCCTCGGGGTCCCAGCGATAGATCTTGAACACTCGCACGCGCTTGGCACCGGCCGGCGCCTTGTGGCTGCGGCCCTCGCCGACCTTGGAATTGGCGGGAAGCGTGAACTCGGCCATCGCGCGGACCCCTCAGTAGACCCGCGCCTTGGGCGGGAACGGTTCGACTTCGTTGGACAGCGTGTGCATGTGCACCGGGCGGTAGTCGAGCCGGACGGTGCCGTCGGCGTCGCGCCAGGCGAGCGAGTGCTTCATCCAGTTGACATCGTCGCGGTTCGGGTAGTCGTCGCGGGCATGGGCGCCGCGGCTCTCGGTGCGCGCCTCGGCCGAGTGCAGGGTGACCACCGCTTGGGCGAGCAGGTTCTCGAGCTCCAAGGCCTCGACCAGGTCGGAGTTCCAGATCAGCGAGCGGTCGGCGATGCCCAGGTCGGCGATGCCGGCGGCGACCTTCTGGATGTTCTCGACGCCCGACCGCAGCACTTTGTCGTCGCGGAACACCGCGCAGTGGGTCTGCATAGTGCGCTGCATCTGCATCCGCAGCTCGCCGGTTTTGGTGCCGCCCTTGGCGTAGCGGATGCGGTCCAGCCGCTCCAGCGCCCGGTCGGCCGACGAGGCCGGCAGCGGCTTATGTCCCTGGCCGGGCTTGACCACCTCGGACGCCCGGTGGGCGGCAGCGCGGCCGAACACCACCAGGTCGACCAGGCTGTTGGTGCCCAGGCGGTTGGCGCCGTGCACCGAGACGCAGGCGGCCTCGCCGATCGCCATCAGGCCCGGGCACACGGCGTCGGGGTCCGACGCGGTCGGCCGCAGTACCTCGGCGTGGTAGTTGGTCGGGACGCCGCCCATGTTGTAGTGGACGGTCGGCAGCACCGGGATCGGCTCCTTGGTGACGTCGACCCCGGAGAAGATGC
>CAZEFK010000351.1:0-4046 GCA_964511405.1 uncultured Comamonadaceae bacterium
AGCACCGGTCTCCAAAACCGGGGGTTGGGGGTTCGAGCCCCTCCACTCCTGCCATGGGACGAACCCCGGGTTAAACCCGGGGCTCGTCCCATGGCTCTTTTTGCGTTGCCGCAGCAGGCGTGGGACGGCCTGGCGGCGCGGGGGCCTCGAACCCCCGCCGATAAACAGCCCGGTAAGGCGAGCAGTTCGGCACGATGGCCAAGATTACCCCAGCGAAGTTCTTCCGTGAGGTCCGCCAGGAGGCCGCCAAGGTCACCTGGCCGACCCGGAAGGAGACGGCCGTCAGCACCGCCATGGTGTTCCTCATGGTGGTGCTGGCCGCGCTGTTCTTCTTCTTCGTCGACCAGCTGCTGTCGTTCGGCGTCAGACAGATCTTAGGGTTCGGAGGCTGATCCCGTGGCGATGCGGTGGTACGTGGTCCATGTCTATTCCGGCTTCGAGAAGAAGGTCGCCGAGGCGATCAAGGCCGAAGCCGAGCAGAAGGGCATGGCCGAGAAGTTCGGCGACGTGATGGTGCCGACCGAGGAGGTCGTCGAGGTCCGGCGCGGCGCCAAGGTCAGCTCGGAGAAGAAGTACTTCCCGGGCTATGTCCTGGTGCGCATGGAGATGACGGAGCAGAGCTACCACCTGGTCAAGAACACGGCCAAGGTCACCGGCTTCCTGGGCGCCAAGGGCAAGCCCATGCCGATGAGCGACGCCGAGGCCGACCGCATCGTCCGCCAGGTCAAGGAGGGCGTGGAACGGCCGCGGCCGTCGATCCGCTTCGAGATCGGCGAGCAGGTGCGGGTCTGCGACGGCCCCTTCACCTCGTTCAACGGGCTGGTCGAGGACGTCGACGAGGAGCGCGCCCGCCTCAAGGTGGCGGTGTCGATCTTCGGGCGATCGACCCCGGTCGAGCTCGAATACAGCCAGGTCGAGAAGACCTGATCCCGGGCCCGGCGGCAGCCGGGCCCTCGATCCCCGCGGGAGGCCCGCCATGGCCGCGACCGCGACTCACTCACCCAGCGAAGGGTAGGGACATCGAATGGCGAAGAAGATCGTCGGTTACATCAAGCTGCAGGTGCCGGCCGGCAAGGCCAACCCGTCGCCGCCCATCGGCCCGGCGCTCGGCCAGCGCGGCTTGAACATCATGGAATTCTGCAAGGCCTTCAATGCCCAGACCCAGGGCATGGAGCAGGGCATGCCGGTGCCGGTGGTGATCACCGCCTACGGCGATCGCACCTTCACCTTCGTCATGAAGACCCCGCCGGTGACCTACTTCCTGAAGAAGGCGGCCGGCATCGAGAAGGGGTCGCAGACCACCGGCAAGGGCGCCAAGTCCGGCACGGTCACCATGGCGCAGATCCGCGAGATCGCGGCCAAGAAGATGGTCGACCTCAATGCCAACGACATCGAGGCCGCCAGCCGCATGATCGTCGGCTCGGCCCGTTCGATGGGCCTGGACGTGGTGGAGCAGTAAGCCATGGCGAAGATCGGCAAGCGCCTGAAGAAGGCCTATGAGGGTGTGAGCGCCACCGAGACCGTGGCGCTCGACGCCGCCGTCCAGATGATCAAGTCCCGGGCAGCCGCGAAGTTCGACGAGACGATCGAGATCGCGATGAACCTCAACATCGACCCGCGCAAGGCCGACCAGACCCTGCGCGGCGTGGTCAGCCTGCCCCACGGCACCGGCAAGACCATGCGCGTGGCAGTGTTCGCGCGCGGCGACCGCGCCGAGCAGGCCAAGGCCGCCGGGGCCGACATCGTCGGCGCCGAGGATCTGGCCGAGGCGGTGCAGGCGGGTACCATCAACTTCGACCGCTGCATCGCCTCGCCCGACATGATGGCCATCGTCGGCCGCCTGGGTAAGGTGCTGGGCCCGCGCGGCCTGATGCCGAATCCCAAGCTGGGCACGGTGACCGCCGACGTCGCCGAGGCGGTCCGGGCCGCCAAGGGCGGCCAGGTGCAGTTCCGCGCCGAGAAGGCCGGCATCGTCCATGCCGGCGTCGGCAAGGCCAGCTTCGATGCCAACGCCCTGGTCGAGAACGTCAAGGCGTTCGTCGGCGCCATCAACCGCGCCAAGCCGACCGGGGTCAAGGGCACCTACATCAAGAAAATCAGCCTGAGCTCGACCATGGGCCCCGGGGTCCGGGTCGACCTGGCCGACCTCCACAGCGCCTAGGGCCTGCGGAGACCGAGATCCGCCGCCCGGTCCGACCAGGCCCGGGCGGCGGTGTTTGAGGACCTGTCCAAGACTGCCGGCGTGGCCCGAGGGGGATCCCCAAGGGGCACCTAAGCCCGTTCTGCGGGACCGGCATGAGACGGAATGACGGGCATCGGGGGCGATACCGGTGCTGGGACTTCTGGGACAGGCGAATCGGGCGGCCGCCTATTGGGCCGCCCACGTGCAACGGCGTTCCAGCCCTTCGGGGCCGGGGCGCTCAGAACGGAGAGAGACGTGGACCGGTCCGAAAAGCAGGAGCTCGTGTCCAGCCTCAACCGCACCTTCCAGGCCTCCGGCCTGGTCGTTGTGACCCAGCAGATCGGCCTGACCGTCAAGGAGGTCACCGACCTGCGCAGTCGCATGCGGGATGCTGGCGCGGGCTTCAAGGTAACGAAGAACCGGCTTGCCTGTCTTGCTCTGGCCGGCACGGCGTACGAGCCGCTCAGCACGCTGTTCAAGGGGCCGACCGCGATCGCGTTCTCGCGCGATCCCGTGGCCGCAGCCAGGGTGGCCGTCGCGTTCGCCAAGCAAAACGACAAGCTGACCATCAAGGGCGGCGCGCTGCCCGGCCAAGTCCTCGACGCGGCCGGCATCCAGGCGCTGGCCACGCTGCCGTCGCTCGACGAGCTGCGCGGCAAGCTCATCGGCGTGCTCCAGGCGCCGGCGGCGAAGCTCGCCGCGGTGCTGCAGGCGCCCGCCGGACAGCTCGCCCGCGTGTTCGCGGCGCTGGCCGACAAGGACAAGAGCGAGACCGAGGAAGCGGCCTGACGCCGCACCCCTTTTCCCAGAATCCCAAGCACACGATCTATGGAGACTCTTCAAATGGCTGATCTCACCAAGCTCGTCGATGACCTGTCCAGCCTGACCGTGCTGGAAGCCGCCCAGCTGTCCAAGCTGCTGGAAGAGAAGTGGGGCGTGTCCGCCGCCGCCCCGGTGGCGGTTGCCGCCGCCCCGGCCGCCGCCGCTGCCGCTGCCCCGGTCGAGGAGCAGACCGAGTTCGCCGTGATCCTCGCCAGTGCCGGCGAGAAGAAGATCAACGTGATCAAGGAGGTCCGCGCGATCACCGGCCTCGGCCTGAAGGAGGCCAAGGACCTGGTCGAGGCGGCGCCGAAGCCCGTGAAGGAGGGCGTGTCCAAGGACGACGCGGCCAAGTTCAAGAAGCAGCTCGAGGAAGCCGGCGCCACCGTGGAGGTCAAGAAAGCGGTTGCCAGGCCTGATGACGTCAGGCCTCGGCGGGAGCGCGCCCCGCCGGGCCGGCCGACCCGATCCCGCATCCCGGCCGATGGCCGGGATGCCCTTGTTCCGCCGGCGCGGCCTGGCCGCGGCGGCGCTGTCCGTTTCGGCGGGGGCGCTCCCGCCGGCGGGCGCCGGCGCGCCGCTGAGCGGCACCCGGTCCGAGTAGCCCGAGCACCAGGGGAGACATCATGGCAGCCATCGCACAATCGTTCACGGGACGTAAGCGGATCCGCAAGAGCTTCGGCCGGATCCACGAAGTGGCGCCCATGCCGAACCTCATCGAGGTGCAGAAGAGCTCGTACGACCATTTCCTGCAGATGGACGTCCAGCCGGAGCTGCGCGAGCAGGTCGGCTTGCAGGAGGTGTTCCGTTCGGTCTTCCCGATCAAGGACTTCTCCGACCGTGCCCAGCTCGAGTTCGTGAAGTACGAGCTGGAGCCGCCCAAGTACGACGTCGACGAGTGCCAGCAGCGCGGCATGACCTTCGCCGCGCCGCTCAAGGTGACCCTGCGCCTGGTGGTGTGGGACGTCGACGAGGACACCGGCTCCAGGTCGATCCGCGACATCAAGGAGCAGGACGTCTACATGGGCGACATGCCGCTCATGAC
>CAZEFK010000352.1:0-4021 GCA_964511405.1 uncultured Comamonadaceae bacterium
TCCGGCTCGGCCGCCAGCGCCCCGGCGCGGGGGCCGTCGAGCGCCAGCGACAGGCCGTCGGCCGGCGCCGCCGCGACGGTGTCGCCCAGCTCGGTGAACGCCACCAGACTGTCCAGCAGGTGATAGCCGTCGCCCCGGCGCCCGACCACGCGCAGGCACAGATTGATCTTGGCCGGCGCCGGCCGGCTCACCCCATCGGCCATGGCCGTCGCGTCAGGGCTTGGCAGGCTGCGGCTGGGCCGAGGCGGTGGCGCCCAAGCCGCTGGCGAGCTTGCGCTCGACCGTGCCCTTGAGGTCGGTGTCGGGCTCGAGCGTCAGCACGCGCTGCCACTGGAAGCGCGCCTCGTTGCGCCGGCCGACCTGCCACAGCGCGTCGCCGTAATGGTCGTTGATCACGGCGTCCTGCGGCCGCAGCTCGACCGCGCGCTCCAGCTGGGCCACGGCCTTGGGAAAGTCGCCCAGGCGGTAATAGGCCCAGCCCAGGCTGTCGACGATCGAGCCGTCGCGCGGGCGCAGCGACACCGCCTTTTCGATCATGGACTTGGCGCGATCGATGTTCTTCTGCTGATCGATCCAGCTATAGCCCAGATAGTTCAGGACATAGGGCTCGTCAGGCACGATCTGGAGGACGTGGACCAGGTCCTCCTCGGCCTTGGGCCACTGCTTGGCCTGCTCGAAGGCGATGGCGCGGCTGAACAGCAGCGACCAGTCGTCCTTGTCGATGGTGCCGGCGCGCGTGATGGCCTCGTCATAGGCGGTGATCGCCTCGGTCGGGCGATTGTGGGCGCGCAGGATATCGCCGATCCGCGCCGAGGCGTCGGGGTTCTGCGGGCGCTCGGCCGCCATCTGGGTCAGCTGGGCGATCGCCTCGTCGGTCTGGCCCATGCTGTCCAGGTTGTTGGCGACGCGCAGCCGCGCCGTCCACTTCAAGGGCGAGGCCGCGTCGATGGCGCCATAGACGGCGTTGGCCTGGGCCGGCAGGTGGTCGTCCTCGAGCACTTCGCCCAGCAGCAGCTGGGCCAGCACGAAATCGGGCTCGAGCTCCAGCGACAGCCGCGCCGCGATCAGCGCCATGTCGCTGCCCTGGCGCTCGCGCTGCAGCAGGCTGCCGACGTCGAACAGGGCCTGGGCCACGCCGTCGGCCGGGGTCGGCGCCGGCGGCGCCACGCCGCCGGCCTCGGCGCGCGCGATCATCGCCTTGACCAGCTCGGCGGCGTCGGGATTGTTGGCGAACTGCCGGTAGAGCGCCTGCGCCTGGTCGCGCTGGCCCGTGCGCTCCAGCATGGCGCCGTAGACCTGGACGACCCGGAAGGTCTGCTGCTGGTCGCTGGTGGCCAGCGACTTGTAGGTCGCTTCGGCCTGGGCGCGGTCGCCCAGATAGTCGGCCATCAGGGCCCGGTGGAAAGTCACCAGCGGCTTGAGCGCGCCGACGTCGCCCAGCGCCTTCAGCTGCTCGTCGACCTTGGCCGGATCGTGCTGGGCCGCGGCCATCCAGGCGCGCGCCAGGGGCGCCACCAGGTTGGCGATGCCGGTCTTGGGCAGGCCGGCCAGCTTGTCGTCGGCCGCGGCATAGCGCTGGTTGGCGATGTCGTCCACCGCCAGCTGCAGCACCGCCAGCAGGTTCTGCGGGTCGCCGGCCAGCACCTTGGGCGCCAGCGCCACCGCCCGGGCCCGGTCGCCGCCGCTGACCGCGGCCAGGTAGGCGCGCAGGATGACGTCGGGGTTGGCCGGGTCGACGCTCATGGCTTGGCCGAAGAAGCGCTCGGCCGCCGTATAGTCGCGGGCCTGCAGCGCCGCCTCGCCGGCCAGGTAGGCGCCGTAGGGCACGTTCATCCCGTCGACGGTGCGGCCGGGGTCGTCGGCCGACGCGCTGGGCAGGGCGGCGCAGCCGGCGAGCAGCAGGCTGGCCAGCGCCGTCGCCGCCGAGCGGCGCAGGGGCCGGCCGGCAGGACGCGGCCCTGCAGGACGGGGGCCGGCAGGACGGGGGGCGGAACGGCGGGTGGGCGTTGTCCGATCGGTCATGGACGGAACCTATCCAAACCCGCGCCGCGGGGACGCGGGTCACATATTGGGGTAATTCGGGCCATCCCCGCCTTGTGGTACGACCCAATCGATGTTCTGGGCCGGATCCTTAATGTCGCAGGTTTTGCAATGCACGCAATTCTGCGCATTGATCTGCAGGCGCCGGCCACCGGAATCCGGATCCTCCAGCACCTCGTAGACACCCGCTGGACAGTAGCGCTGCTCGGGCGACTCATAAAGCGCCCAATTGACCGAGATCGCCTTGTCCGGGTCGCGCAGCCGCAGATGCACCGGCTGGTTCTCGGCATGATTGGTGTTCGACAGGAACACCGACGACAGCCGGTCGAAGCTGATCTTGCCGTCGGGCTTGGGATAGGCGATCGGCGTGGCCCACGCGGCATCCTTCAGGCTCTCATGGTCGGCATGGTGGCGGAGGGTCCAGGGCGCCTTGCCGCGCAACAGATAGGTGTCGATTGCGGCATAAGCGAGGCCGGCCCACAGCCCGTGCCGGAATGCCGGCCGCAGGTTGCGCACGGCCTTGAGCTCGTCGGCCACCCAGGATTGGGCCAGCCGCTCGGGGTATTGGGTCGCCTCGACCGGCGCATCAGGCGGGGCCTGGACCAGCGCCTCGGCCACCGCCTCGGCCGCCAGCATGCCCGACTTCATGGCAGTGTGGCTGCCCTTGATCTTGGCGACGTTGAGGAAGCCGGCGGTACAGCCGATCAGCGCGCCACCCGGGAAGGTCAGGCGCGGGATCGCCTGCCAGCCGCCCTCGTTGAGCGCGCGGGCGCCATAGGCCAGGCGCCGGCCGCCCTCGAAGGTCGGCCGGATCGCGGGATGCTGCTTGAAGCGCTGGAATTCCTCGAACGGCGACAGGTAGGGATTGCGGTAGTCCAGCCCGACCACGAAGCCGACCGCGACCTGGTTGTCCTCCAGGTGATAGAGGAACGAGCCGCCATAGGTGCGGCGATCGAGCGGCCAGCCCACCGAATGGACGATGGTGCCCGGCCGGTGCTTGCCCGGGTCGACCTCCCACAGCTCCTTCAGGCCGATGCCGTAGGTCTGCGGCCCGCGGCCGTCGCGCAGCCCGAAGCGCGCGATCAGGGTCTTGGTCAAGGAACCGCGGCAGCCCTCGGCGACCAGGGTCTGACGCGCCCGCAGCTCGACCCCCGGGGTGTAGGCGTCGGTATGGCTGCCGTCGCGCGCCACGCCCATGTCGCCGGTGGCGACGCCCGCGACCGCGCCGGCCTCGTCATACAGCACCTCGGCCGCGGCGAAGCCGGGATAGATCTCGACGCCCAGCGCCTCGGCCTGGCCGGCCAGCCAGCGGCAGACATTGCCCAGGCTGACGATGTAGTTGCCGTGGTTGCGCATGCCCGGCGGCGTCGGCAGGCGCAGCGCCTTCGACTCGGTCAGGAACAGGAAGCGGTCCTCGCCCGCCGGGGTGTTGAGCGGCGCCCCCCGGTCCTTCCAGTCCGGGATCAGCTCGTCGAGCGCCCGCGGCTCGATCACCGCGCCGGACAGGATGTGGGCGCCGACCTCCGAGCCCTTCTCGATCACGCACACCGCGATCTCGCGGCCGGCCTCGGCCGCGACCTGCTTCAGCCGGATCGCCGCGGCCAGGCCCGACGGCCCGGCTCCGACGATCACCACGTCATACTCCATCACCTCGCGCGCCATCAGACCCTCGTATCCCCTCTCGTGCCCCGCGCCGGCTTGACCCGCCCGCAGCCCCCCTGTACCGAACCACCATGAGCCGCGATGCGGACGAGCGATGCAAGCCCGGAGATGCGCGGACGACGCTCCGGGCGATGCTCGACTGGTATGTGTCGATGGGGGTCGACGAGGCGATCGACGACCGGCCCCTCGACCGGCGCCGCATCCCCGAGTCCCCGCCCCATGCCCCCCCCGGTGAGCCGTCGCGACGCGACCCTACGACGCGGCCGGCCGCCGCCGCCCGGACGGCCCCGACGCCGGTGCTGGAGCGGCCCGCCGCCGC
>CAZEFK010000353.1:0-4015 GCA_964511405.1 uncultured Comamonadaceae bacterium
CGATCGGCATCGTGGTCGACGACGCGATCGTCGTGGTCGAGAACGTCGAGCGCAATATCGAGGAAGGCCTGACCCCGCGCGAGGCGACGGTGCGCGCCATGACCGAGGTCACCAGCCCGATCATCGCGATCGCGCTGGTGCTGTGCGCGGTGTTCGTGCCGATCGCCTTCATCTCGGGGCTGACCGGCCAGTTCTACCGGCAGTTCGCGCTGACCATCGCGTTTTCGACGGTGATCTCGGCGTTCAATTCGCTGACCTTGAGCCCGGCGCTGGCGGCGATCCTGTTGAAGTCGCACCACGCGCCCAAGGATTGGCTGACCCGGGCCACCGACGCGGTGCTGGGCGGCTTCTTCAAGCGCTTCAACCGCGTCTTCGTGCGCAGCTCGGCCGGCTATGGCCGCGGCGTACAGGGGGCCTTGCGTCACAAGCTGCTGGCGCTGGGCGTCTACGGCCTGCTGCTGGGGGCGGCCTATGTCGGGTTCCAGGCGGTGCCGCCGGGCTTCGTGCCGGTGCAGGACAAGCAATATCTGGTGAGCTTCGCCCAGCTGCCCGACGGCGCCACCCTGGACCGCACCGACGCCGTGATCCGCGAGATGTCCGATATCGCGCTGAAGGAGCCAGGCGTCGAGAGCGCAGTTGCGTTCCCGGGCCTGTCGATCAACGGCTTCATCAACAGCTCCAGCGCCGGCATCGTGTTCGTGGCGCTGAAGCCGTTCGAGGCGCGCACGACGCCTGACCTGTCGGGCTTCGCCATCGCACAGAAGCTGCAGCGCAAATATGCCGGGGTGAAGGACGCCTTCATCGCCATCTTCCCGCCGCCGCCGGTGCAGGGCCTGGGCACCATCGGCGGCTTCAAGCTGCAGGTCGAGGACCGCGCCGACCTGGGCTACCCGGCGCTCGACGCCGTCATGAAGCAGGTGGTCACCAAAGCGCGCGCCGCACCGGAGCTGGCCGGCGTGTTCACCAGCTACAAAATCAACGTCCCGCAGCTCTATGCCGACCTCGACCGCACCAAGGCGCAGCAACTGGGCGTCGACATCCAGGACGTCTTCGGCGCCATGCAGATCTATCTGGGCTCGCTGTACGTCAACGACTTCAACCGGTTCGGCCGGACCTACCAGGTCATCGCCCAGGCCGACGCCCGGTTCCGCTCCAAGCCCGACGACGTGCTGCGCCTGGAGACGCGCAGCGCCGACGGCCGCCGCGTGCCGCTGGGCGCCCTGCTGCGGCTCACCGACACCACCGGCCCCGAGAGCGCGATGCGCTACAACGGCTTCCGCTCGGCCGACCTCAATGGCGGGCCGGCGCCCGGCTATTCCAGCGGCCAGGCCCAGCAGGCGATCACCAAGATCCTGGAAGAGACCCTGCCCAAGGGCATGGAATTCGAATGGACGGAGCTGACCTACCAGCAGCAGATCGCCGGCAATACCGCGGTCCTGGTGTTCCCGATCTGCGTGCTGCTGGTCTATCTGGTGCTGGCCGCCAAATATGAAAGCCTGATCCTGCCGCTTGCGGTAATCCTGATCGTGCCGCTGTGCCTGTTGTCGGCGATCGCCGGGGTCTGGCTCAGCGGCGGCGACAACAACATCTTCACCCAGATCGCGCTGTTCGTGCTGGCCGGCCTGGCGTGCAAGAACGCCATCCTGATCGTGGAGTTCGCCCGCGAAATCGAGGGCCACGGCCGCGGCATCGTGGCGGCCGCGGTCGAGGCCGCGCGGCTGCGCCTGCGGCCGATCCTGATGACCAGCTTCGCCTTCATCATGGGCGTGGTGCCGCTGGTGACCTCGACCGGCGCCGGCGCCGAGATGCGCCACGCCATGGGCGTGGCGGTGTTCGCCGGCATGCTGGGCGTGACCCTGTTCGGCCTGTTCCTGACCCCGGTGTTCTACGTGCTGCTGCGGCGGCTGGAGACCCGGGTGACGGCGCCGCGGGAACTGGTGGAGGTGGGGTAGGGAGGGTAGCCGACGCTTACGCGGTTCCAAGGTGCTTGCCGTTTGGACTGTGTCGGAGCTATCTCATCTCCACTTAGACGTGCGGCGGTGTCCTGTGGTGGGAAAGGAACGGGGTCGCCTGACGAATCGAATGCCTGCGCGTTCCGATGGGGATGAGATGGCGAGCGCGCCGCCGCCACGGCGGTACGAGCGAGGTTGGAATCGCCGCAAACATATGGGCACGTCCCCAAGGCCCGAAATCGTCAGGATAGGACACGGCCGCGAGTTCGTCGGGAAATGCCCGGCGGGCTTTCCGGTCGAGCGGAGCAATGCGTTGCTCGCCGTGGCCGTTCCGTGCATCACGACTCCGCCCTACAGCGTGTCCCATCCGAAGCGCCTCTATGCGGTCGACGTAGATGGCCCGATCTATGCTGCCGAGACGACAGTGCCCGGTGACAGCTATCATGGCTATCCCTATGCCGGAAAAATGGGGAAGCGCTTGCTCGGAGCATTACGGCAAATGGCTGTGCGGCATGGATGCGAGCCCGCATTCGAACAATGGGTGAAGACCCATATCCAGGTTGGAGGGCCGCCGGATCTATGAGCTTGAAATTCGACCTGGAGGCGGATGCCGGGCAGATCCGGCTTGCCGTCCTGGAGAATGGGGAGCCTCTGTGGCCTCATCCCGACGACCCCAATGGCGATGGCGCCTCGGAATTCGATCCAGAGGATGTCCTTGCGTTCATTGCTGATGCATGGGGGTCGCTTCTCTTGAGCCAATCCTGGCCGATTGCCTTCGACCAACGACAGGAGCCGCGGTCCATCACGGGTCTGCTGCGTGCAGCCGAGGCGCGGTGGGACTCCGGTGAACTCACGGAGCCCGAGATCGCTACTGAGGCTCGATTGGTCGAATCGTTTCTCCAGCTTCACGACCTCAGTTCTTTGAAACACGGGGCTGGTCTCGCCTCGTGTTTCGTGCTCCGCCAAAACGATCGCATTCGCATTGAGACGCAGGGCAAGGTGATAGAGGGCGAGACGTTCGCGGGCTTCCTGCAGGAGCTGCTAAACCTCGGCGAGGCTTCGGCGGCGCTCCTCAGGGAGCGGGGCGATGACCGGGCGCGCCGGGTCGTCGAGCGATGGGAGGCCAAGGACAGGATAGAGCCCGTCATGGCGGCAGCCCTTATTAGCGGCGTCGACCCTGATCAGATCCGAACGTCCAACGAACTTATCGATGCATGGGTCTACGAACTTCAAAATCGATCCGTTTCGCAACTAGCGAATGACAACCAGAGTCCCATCCTTGCGGCGGCTAGAAGTTCGGGTCCGCTGGGGCCTAGTGCGATTGCGACTATCCTCCGCGCCATCCGTGCATTTCCATCCGGAGACATGGCTCAACTCGCACGAATTCGGACCGATTTGCGTCGACATATGCATTCGAGCCTACCGCAAAACCCCACATCCGAAGGCGTACGCGCCGCAACGTGGATCCGCGAATGGGGTCAATACGCCGTTGCGGATCCTGTCGACCTCAATGATCTCGCGGCGAAGCTGCGGGTCAAGGTCGAGCGGCAGCGGCTCGGGGACAGCCGGCTGGATGGTATCGCGATCGCGGGGCCGGAGCATGGGCCGGCCATTATTTTGAACATGGATACTCGTCGTCAGGGAGCAGGTGACGAAGACCTGGAGCGTTCGCTAAACTTCACAATGGCCCACGAGCTCGGCCATCTCCTGCAAGATCAAGACGAATGGCCTGGTCTGATCGATGCAAGCGCTGGCCGGACGCCGCGCCATATCGAAGTAAGGGCCAATGCGTTTGCCACGTACCTGTTGCTGCCGCTGCAGGTGGCCGGACAATGCTGGATCGACGCAGGCAAACCAATCATTTGGCCAGATTTAGAGGATCTGCTGAACAACCTTACCCAGCGCTTTGGATTGCCGCGGATCGCCGCGGCGCGGCAGGTGGCTCGTGCCGGCGAGGCGCACAGATTACTTCTTGAGCGGGTCTTCGAGGCCCATATCTCGAACTATTGTAAGCGCTGTTCTGCGCCCACCTTTGGCTGGGTGGTGTGATCGGCGAGGCTGCC
>CAZEFK010000354.1:0-4003 GCA_964511405.1 uncultured Comamonadaceae bacterium
CTGCTCCCGCGCCGCCCCAGGCCGATCGCCAGGCGCCCAAGCCGGCTGCACCTCCGATGTCGGCCCCGGCAGAGCCAATGGCGCAGCGCGGACGCCGGACACCGCCGCCGGCCGATGCTGCTCGTCCTCCCGCCGCCCCGCCGCCGCCCCCGGTTGCGCCGGCACCACCCCCGGCCGCAGCGGCGGCCAAACCGACGCGCGGCCGACGCAAGCCGGCGGCCGAGACCGGGGGCTAGCGGCTGACTTCTGTGCTGTCGACCGGCTCCGAGCAATGCTCGGCGCACAGTCTTGCCGAGCATTGCCCGCACGGCTTGCCGAACATCAAAATCCGCGTCCAATTTGCTGCCGTCCGGCCCCATCGCCGGTCCGGAAGGCTCGCAAACGCTCTATGTGGACTGCGGCCGCCGCGGTATTCTTGAGCCAAAGGCAGTGCAAAGGAGATGCATCCATGCGTGGGTTGCTGTTCGGACTGTTGGGTGCGGCTGCTGCGGCTGTCGGTCCCGCAGCCGCCGACTGCGTATGGAACGGCCAGCGGTTCCCGCCTGGGGCCACGGTGTGCGTGGATGGCAAGGTCAATATCTGCCGTCCGAACGATACCTGGGGCGTGGAGCACGAATCGCGGTGCTATCGCGAGGAAACCCGGACCGAGTCCTGACCGAAGCCCGGGCGCGGCGCGCCGAACCGGCGACTCCGGCGCGCTGCGCTGACCAACTCTTCACACTTTTCGTGTAGCTAGACAGCGATCTGCGGCCCTAACCGTGAAAGTGCTTCCATGAACGAGACCGACCTCGCGAACATCCTGACTGAAATCCGCCAGGAACTCGATGGCCTGCGCACCGAGATCGACAAGGTCGGCAAGGTGGCCCAGCAGATCGACGTCGTCGCCAAGCAAACCAACCTGCTGGCGCTCAACGCCACCATCGAGGCCGCGCGCGCCGGTGAGGCCGGCAAGGGTTTTGCCGTGGTCGCGGGCGAAGTGAAGAACCTGTCGAGCCAGACCGCGAAGGCGACGGCCGAGGTCGGCCTGGTGCTGACCAGCCTGACCAAGCGTACCGAGCACCTGGTCGACCTGGTCCAGCGCGCGAGCGGCCGCTAGCCGCCCAGCCCCCGCGAGGCTGTCCCGCCATCCGCGTGCGGAAGGCGGGATTCGGCCGGCGCCCTCAGGCTGATGCGGCGCCGTTGCGGGCCGAGACCCGCGCCACCAGGGCGCGGGCGATGCGCGGCGACACGAAGTGCGAGACGTCGCCGCCCAGAAGTCCGATCTGCTTGACGAAGCGCGACGAGATGAAGTGCTGGCCGTCGGCAGCCATCAGGAACACCGTGTCGACCGCCGGGTTCAGCTTGGCGTTCATGCCCGCCATCTGGAACTCGTACTCGAAGTCCGACACCGCCCTCAGGCCTCGGATGATGACGGACGCGCCGTTGGCCTGGGCGAAATGCATCAGCAGCGAGTCGAACGGCTTGACCTCGATCCGGGCCTGAGCCTCGGGCTCGAGCGCGCCGATTTCCTCGACCACCTGGCGCACCCGCTCGTCCAGGGTGAACAGCGGGTGCTTGTCCTCGTTCTGGGCAACCCCGACGACCAGCCGGTCGACCAGGCGCACCGCGCGCCGGACGATGTCCAGATGGCCGGTGGTGATGGGATCGAAGGTGCCGGGATAGACGCCGATCTTCATGGACCTCAAGCTCCCTCTTCCACCTCGCCGTCGGCCTCCGGCAACTCGGCATCGGGCGTCTCGTCGATGCGGGTGACCGAGACCACGCGCTCCTCGTCGGCGATCTTGAACAGGGTGACGCCCTGGGTCAGCCGGCCAGCGATGCGCACGTCATGCACCGGCGTCCGGATCAGCTGGCCGCCGTCGGTCACCAGCATGATCTGGTCGGCCGCGGCGATCGGGAACGACGCCACCACGGTGCCGTTGCGCGCCGTCAGCTCCATGTTGCGGATGCCTTTGCCGCCGCGGCCGGTGACCCGGTACTCGTAGGCCGAGGTCCGCTTGCCGAAGCCGCGGTCGGTCACGGTCAGCACGAACTCCTCGGCCGCGCCGAGCTGGGCGATGCGCTCCTCGGAGAGGCTGAGGGGCGTGTCGCCGGCCTCGCCGTCGCCCGTGGCCTCATCGTCGCCATCGCCGTTCTGACGCCGGCGCTGGGCGGCGATCTTGAGATAGGCGTCGCGCTCCTCGATGGTCACGTCGAACGCCGAGCGCAGCACCGACAGCGAGATCACGCCATCGGTGCCGTCGGCGTCGAGCTGGATGCCGCGCACTCCGGTCGACGTGCGGCCGCTGAACACCCGCACGTCGCCGACCGGGAAGCGGATGCACTTGCCGTGGCGGGTGGCCAGCAGCACGTCCTGGTCGTCGCGCGCCAGCGCCACGCCGATCAGCTCGCCCAGCGACTGGCCGGCCTCGTCCTCGAGCTTCATGGCGATCTTGCCGTTCGCCTTGATGTTCAGGAAGTCGGCCAGCTGGTTGCGGCGCACCTCGCCGCCGGAGGTCGCAAACAGGATCGTGACCGGCCCCAGGCTGGCCGGATCCTCGGGCAGCGGCATCACCGTCGCGATGCGCTCCTGGGGCTGGAGCGGCAGCAGTTGGATCATCGGCCGGCCGCGGCTCTGGGGCGAGCCTTCGGGCAGCCGCCAGACCTTGAGCTGGAAGGCGCGGCCCGAAGTCGTGAAGAACAGGACGGGCGCGTGGGTGTTGGCGACGAACAGCGTGCGGACGAAATCCTCGTCGCGGGTTGCCATCGCCGACCGGCCCTTGCCGCCGCGGCGCTGCGAGCGGTATGTGGACAGCGGCACGCGCTTGATGTAGCCGCCGTGGCTGACCGTGACGACCATGTCCTCGCGCTGGATCAGGTCCTCGATGTCCTGGTCGAACTCGCCGGCCTCGATGGCGGTGCGCCGCGGCGTCGCGAACTCGTCGCGGATGCGGACAAGCTCGCCGCGCATGATGTCCAGCACCCGCTGACGCGAGCCCAGGATGCCCAGCAAGTCGACGATCTCGCGGCCGATCTCGCTCAGCTCCTCGCCGATCTTGTCGCGCTCCAGACCGGTCAGCCGATGCAGGCGCAGATCCAGAATGGCGCGGGCCTGGGCTTCCGACAGACGGTAGGTGCCGCCCGCCTCGAGTCGGTGGCCGGGCTCGTCGATCAGCTCGATCAGCGGCGCCACGCTCTCGGCCGGCCACGCCTCGGCCATCAGCCGCACCCGCGCCGTCGCGGGATCGGGTGCGGCGCGGATCATCTCGATCACCGCGTCGATGTTGGCGACCGCGATGGCCAGGCCGACCAAGACATGCGCCCGCTCGCGCGCCTTGCCCAAGAGGTGCAGGGTGCGCCGGGTGATCACCTCCTCGCGGAAGGCGACGAAGGCCTGGATCACCTGGAGCAGGTTCAGCATCTCCGGGCGGCCGCGGTTCAGCGCCAGCGTGTTGACGCCGAACGTGGTCTGCAGCTGGCTGTGCCGATAGAGCTGCTGCAGCACGACATCGGGATTGGCGTCGCGCTTCAGCTCGATCACCACCCGCAGGCCGTCGCGGTCGCTCTCGTCGCGCAGGTCCGAGATGCCCTCGATCACCTTCTCGTGGACCAGCTCGGCGATGCGCTCGAGCATCCGCGCCTTGTTGACCTGGTACGGGATCTCGGTGACCACGATGGCGTCGCGGTCCTTGCGGATGGTCTCGATCTGGCTCTTGCAGCGGACCACGATCGAGCCGCGGCCGGTGCGAAAGGCATCGACGATGCCGCTGCGGCCGACGATCACGCCGCCGGTCGGGAAGTCCGGGCCGGGCAAGATCTCGATCAGGCGGTCGAGGCCAATGGTCTCGTCATCGATATAGGCGCAGCAAGCGTCGATCACCTCGCCCAGATTGTGGGTCGGGATGTTGGTGGCCATGCCGACCGCAATGCCGCCGGCGCCGTTGACCAGCAGGTTCGGGAACTCGGCCGGCAGCACGACCGGCTCGCGCTCGGACTCGTCGTAGTAGGGCTGGAAGTCGACGGT
>CAZEFK010000355.1:0-3974 GCA_964511405.1 uncultured Comamonadaceae bacterium
GAGCGGACGGCATATCTCGATGATCTCCTCGGTGGGCGCAGCCTCGGCCGGCGGCGTGCCCTGGGCCGGCTCCAGCAAGCCGCGCACCGGCCCGCCCTGGCGGCCGGCGGCCGCGCCGCTCAGCATCCGGCTGACACCCGTATTGAAATTGACGTCGGCATATTCGCCATTGAGCTGATTGTGCCCCTGGGTCACTCGGACATTCCCGACCAGCGTCGCCAGATTCGCATCGAAGTTGTACACCCCCTTCGATCCGGTGGCGAACTGGTTGGGAGTCGAGAGCCGGACGTTGCCGAAGGCGTCGACGCGCTCGATGTGGCTGCTCTTGGTTTTGGGGTCCTCGGCGATGTGGGCGGTCAGGGTGTCGGCCTCGGCGCGCCGGTCGGCGCGCACCGCGACGGCGTTGCCCCGGGCCACGGCGATCTTGCGCTGCTCCCAGTACTCCAGGCTGTCGCGCGCGGTCACCTGGTCGGTCTGGGTGTTCATCTGCAGGTGCTGACCGGTCAGGACCAGAACGCTCTGGTCGATGTCGTAGACCCCATGGTCACCGACCGCGGTGTCGGTCGGCGTCGTGATCCGGACATGGCCGTCGGCCTCCAGCCGGTAGACCTCGGTGCCGCCACCGCCGCTGTCGGACGCGCCCAGGCCCGGGATCGCCGCCGCCGGCTGGGCCGGCGCGGTCTTCGGCGCCGCCGGGCTCGGCTTCTCGCGGTAGTGGGCGACCAGGCGATCGGCATAGACCGTGGTCGTGCCCCGCGTCGCCTTGGCGTTGCCGGTGGCGATATAGACCTGCTCGGCGCGCCGCCATTCGATGCCCTGGTCGGCCTCGACCGAAACCGGGCCGCTGCCGGCCTCCGGGAGCTGCTGCGCCCGGGCCGCGCCCGATGCCAGCAGCGCGAGCGCCAGGACGCCCGCCGGTCCGATCCATCGGCGGCTCACGGGCGGCCGTGACCCGACGCGTTCAGAACAGCGTGGGCCTTCCCGCTGAACAGGATCGAGGCGCCGCGGTCGATCACCCGGAACCCCTGGCTCTGGATGGTGCCGGCCGGCCCCTGGCCGTCGACCGGATCGTCGCCCGAGGCCATGCCCGTGGCCAGCTCGACGCGGCTGCGCGCCGTGTGAAACTCCAACCCGCTGTCGTGATAGAGCACGACATGGCCGGCCAGGTTGAGGATCCGCGCCCGCTGGTCGTAGATGCCGGTGTCGGCCGTGGTCGAGGTCCAAGCGCCCGAGGCGAGCGTGGTGTCGGCCTTGGGATCGACCAGGTCGACCGAGGTCGCATTAGGCCCGGCCTGGATGGCCGAGCTGGCGGTCACCACGAAGGGATGCTGCTGGTCGTCCGTGCCGACATAGCGGGCATTGAGCATCCGCAGCGATTCGCCGTCCTCGATCGCCGCCGGCGCCGCCCGCCGCGACAGCCGGGCCTCCTCGCTGCGCAGCTGGGGCCACAGCAGCACCAGCGAGACGATCGCCAGGGCCACCGCGGGCAGCATCAGCTTCAAATAAGCAACCTTGCGGCTGTGCCAATGCACGGCCACGCGCGGCGCGGCGGCAACGGCGGGCCGGTCCAGGACGCCTGATTCGGCCGGAAGGCTCATCGCCCGGCTCCCGCGCCGATCGGCCGCTGCCGCGTCAGGCGCGGCAGAGCTTTGGCTGGCCGGCAATTTGCATGGCGCGTGCGCATGGTGCGGTGCGACTATGCCGGGGGACCCGGGTGGCCGTCAACTTAACCCCCGTCCAAGGTCCGCGACCGATCGTCGGACGTCCAATCGGTCCGCGGGCGACGATCGGTGGGTCAGTGCTCGAAGATGTCGGGCTGCCAGGGTCCGAGGTCGAGCTTGGCCTTGGTCGGCAGGAAGCGGAAGCAGGCCTCGGCGATCTCGGTACGGCCCTCGCGCGCAAGCACCGCGTCGAGCTTGGCCTTGAGCTGGTGCAGGTGCATGACATCCGTCGCGGCATAGGTCAGCTGCTCGTCGGTCAGTGTCGGCGCCCCCCAGTCCGAGGACTGCTGCTGCTTGGAGATCTCGACGCCCAGCAGTTCGCGGCACAGGTCCTTGTAGCCGTGGCGGTCGGTGAAGGTGCGAATCAGCTTCGAGGCGATCTTGGTGCAGTAGACCGGCTGGGTGACCACGCCCAGATGGTGCAGCAGGACCGCCACGTCGAATCGGGCGAAATGGAAGATCTTGGTCACCGCCGGATCGGCCATCAGCGCGGCCAGGCGCGGCGCATGGATGCGCCCGCTCGGGCCCGGACGGTCGAGCTGCACCAGATGAGCCGTGCCGTCGCCGGCCGAGAGCTGCACGAGGCACAGCCGGTCGCGCCCGATCACCAGACCCATGGTCTCGGTGTCGACCGCCACCAGGGTGCCGAGGTCCATGTCTGCGGGCAGGTCCCCGCGATGCAGGATCTTGTTCATCATCCGGCCGCCGTTCGCGGAGGGTGGCGCCGCGCGGGCCCGGATGCTTGGCGCATCCGGCCCCGCCCCCGCGCGTCGGTGCCGGTCAGGTCCGGCGGCTCGACAGGAATGGTGCCCAGGAGAAGACTCGAACTTCCACGACCTTGCGGTCACTAGAACCTGAATCTAGCGCGTCTACCAATTCCGCCACCTGGGCGCGCCGCGGGATAAAAGGCAAGGCGACCGGCCTTGTCAACCGCCTTTTCCGCCGCCTTGTGCGAATTGGTCCGCTCTCTTGCCCCATCCGACGGCTCGTGCAAATGTCCCCGGGCAGATCAGGGCCGCGTCCAATGCATGGCTCGCGCAGGCACAGGTCGCGCAGGGGGGAGAGGCGGAACAGGCATGGCCGGCGACGAGATCCTGGTGACCGACGGTCTGACGAAGGAGTTCAAGGGCTTCGTCGCCGTGCGCAATGTCGCGCTCCGGGTGCGCCGCGGCTCGGTCCATGCCCTGATCGGGCCGAACGGCGCGGGCAAGACCACCTGCTTCAATCTGCTGACCAAGTTCCTGATCCCGACGCGCGGGACCATCCGCTACAACGGCCGCGACATCACCGGCATGCGCCCGGCGGAGGTGGCCCGGCTGGGCCTGATCCGGTCGTTCCAGATCTCGGCCGTGTTCCCGCACATGACGGTGCTGGAGAATGTGCGGGTGGCGCTGCAGCGCCAGCGCGGCGGCTCGTTCGACTTCTGGCGCGGCGAGGCGGTGCTCGAGGCCTATCATCCGCGCGCGCTCGAGCTGATCGAGGAGGTCGGGCTGTCCGACTATCTGGCGGTGCCCGCGGTCGAGCTGCCCTATGGCCGCAAGCGGGCGCTGGAGATCGCCACCACCCTCGCCCTCGACCCCGAGATGATGCTGCTGGACGAGCCCACCGCCGGCATGGGGCATGAGGACATCGACCGCATCGTCGAGCTGATCCGGCGCGTGGCGGCGCGGCGCACCGTGCTCATGGTCGAGCACAATCTGAGCGTCGTCTCGACCCTGTGCGAGACCATCACCGTGCTGGCGCGCGGCGAGATCCTGGCGGAGGGGAACTATGCCACGGTGTCGAGCAACCCGCAGGTGATCCAGGCCTATATGGGGACGGCCCATGCGTGACGGCGGCGCAAACGGGACGCCGCTGCTGGCGGTCCAGGGGCTCAACGCCTGGTATGGCGAGAGCCACATCCTGCACGGGGTCGATTTCGAGGTGCGCGCCGGCGAGGTGGTGACCCTGCTCGGCCGCAACGGCGCCGGCAAGACCACCACCATGAAGTCGGTCATGGGCATCGTCTCGAAACGCGCGGGCTCAGTGCGGCTGGACGGTGCCGAGACCATCGCCCTCGGCTCCAACCGCATCGCCCGCATGGGCATCGCGATCTGCCCGGAGGAGCGCGGCATCTTCGCCAGCCTCAACGTCCAGGAGAACCTGATGCTGCCGCCGGTGGTGCGCGACGGCGGCATGCCGGTCGCGACCATCTTCGAGCTGTTCCCGAACCTGCGCGAACGGCTCAAGAGCCAGGGCACCAAGCTGTCGGGG
>CAZEFK010000356.1:0-3961 GCA_964511405.1 uncultured Comamonadaceae bacterium
TTCATACCGTTCATCATCGGCGAGGGCGGCCAGGACTGGCCGGCGGTCGCGGCCGCGACCACGCTGTTCCTGATCCCGATCGTCGTCTTCACCTTCCTGCTGCGGCAGCACCTGTTGCGCGGCATCACCTTCGGCGCGGTGCGGAAATGACCGACTTCTCCTCGACTCCGCGGTCCTCGACTCCCCGGGCGGGCCTCGGCCGCTGGTTCCGGCGCGGCCCCTGGGAGGCCGCCGCCACCACCGTGATCGGCCTCGGCATCGTGATGCTGACCCAGCCGGTATCGCTCGACCTCTACGGCTATTCCTTCGCCACGATCCTGGCCGGCACGCTGGGCTTCGTGGTGGTCAGCCACTTCCCGGACTAGGGGGCCGACCATGGCACAGATCCGCGTCGAGAGCCTGCGCAAGGCCTTCCAGGACTTCGTCGCCGTGCAGGGCTCGACCTTCACGATCCCGGACGGCTGCTTCTTCGTCATGCTGGGGCCGTCGGGCTGCGGCAAGACCACCACCCTGCGCATGATCGCCGGGCTGGAGCTGCCGACCGAGGGCCGCATTTTGCTGGACGGCGAGGACGTCACCCACCGGCGCGCCGCCGGGCGGGACATCGCCTTCGTGTTCCAGCTGTTCGCGCTCTACCCGCACATGGATGTCCGGCGCAACATCGGCTTCCCGCTGAAATGCCAGGGCCTGGGCCGGGCCGAGATCGACGCCCAAGTGCGCGAAACCGCGCGCCTGCTGCGCATCGAGCACCTGTTGGGCGCCAAGGTCTCCAGGCTGTCGGGCGGCGACCGCCAGCGCGTCGCGCTGGGCCGCGCCATCGTCCGGCGGCCCAAGGCCTTCCTGATGGACGAGCCGCTGGGGGCGCTCGACTCCGAGTTCCGGCACCTCATGTGCGGCGAGCTGCGCGATCTGCACGACCGCATCGGCGCCACCACGGTCTATGTCACCCACGACCAGATGGAGGCGATGTCCATGGCCGACCGCATCGCGGTCATGAACCGCGGCGTGGTCGAGCAGATCGGCACGCCGCAGGAGATCTACGACCGGCCGGCGTCCCTGTTCGTGGCCGACTTCATCGGCTCGCCGCCCATGAACGTCCTTCGCTTCCAGGGGTCGCTGGCACGCGGCGATCGCAGCGTGCGGCTGGCCGACGCCGACGTGGCGGTGCCGGAAGTGCGGGAGGACGGCATCCGCGGTGCCTTGGCGCTGGGGGTGCGGCCCGAGCATGTGACCCTGGCCGACCGCGGTCCGGTCCGCGGCCGGGTGTTCGGCACCGAATATCTGGGCACCACGCAGATCGTCACCGTCGAAGTCCAGCAGGGCCGGATCAAGGCGCGGCTGCCGGCCCGCCAGCCGGTCCGGGTCGGCGAGCTGGTCGGCCTCGACTTCCGGCCCGACCGGCTGGTGGTGTTCGACGCGGCGACCGGGCGCGCCACGCGCAGCGCCCTCTATGAGGAGCAGGCTCATGGCTGAGGTCACGCTGCGCGGTGTCGCCAAGCGCTTCGGCGACGTGCAGGCGGTGGACGGCCTGTCGCTGGACATCGCCAATGGCGAGTTCGTGGTGCTGCTGGGGCCGACCGGCGCCGGCAAGACCACGACGCTGCGCCTGATCGCCGGGCTCGAGCGCCCCGAGCAGGGCAGCATCGCGATCGGCGGCCACGATATGACGCGCGAGCCGCCGTCGGCGCGCGACGTCGCCTTCGTCTTCCAGCAGTACTCGCTCTACCCGCACCTCACGGTCTACGACAACCTGGCGTTCCCGCTGCGCTCGCCGGCGCGGCGGGTGCCCGAGCCCAAGATCCGCGCGCGCGTCCAGCAGGTCGCAGAGCTGCTGCACATCGAGGCCAAGCTCGCCAACAAGGCGACGCGACTATCAGGCGGCGAGATGCAGCGCGTCGCGATCGGCCGCGCGCTGGTCCGCGAGCCGGCGATCTACCTGATGGACGAGCCCTTGTCGTCGCTCGACGCCAAGCTGCGGGCCGAACTCAGGCTGGAGCTCAAGCGCATCCAGATGGAGCTGGGCGCCACCATGCTGTACGTGACCCACGACCAGATCGAGGCGATGACCATGGCCAGCCGCATCGGGGTCATCCGCGATGGCCGGCTGCTGCAGGTCGGCACCCCGCGCGAGGTCTATGAGTGCCCGGCCGACCTCTACGTCGCGACCCGCCTGGGCATGCCGGCCATCAACCGGGTGCCGCCGGAGCTGGCCCAGGGGCTGCTGCCCATGCCGCACGCGACCCGCACCGTCGGCGTGCGCACCGAGCATCTCCGCATCGCCGAGCCTGCGGGCAACGGCCTGACCGCGCGGGTGCACCGGGTCGAGCATCTGGGCGACCAGAACCACGTCCACCTGGACTGCCGCGGCCACGCCCTGGTGACCCTGGCCGACCCGCACCAGCCGCTGGCCGCCGGCCAGGAGGTCGGCCTCGCCTTCCTGGATCCCCTGTTCTTCGATGCCGCGGGCGCGCGGATCGTGCATTGAGGACCGCCATGCCACTCGATCCATCTCTCCTGAAAGCGCTGATCGCCGCCGCGGCCAGCCAAGTGGTCGCCAGCGCGCCCGAGCTTACCGCCCTGGACCAGGCGATCGGCGACGGCGACCACGGCGCCAACATGAAGCGCGGCTTCGAGGCGGTGCTCGCCAAGCTCGACAGCCTGGCCGGGCTGCCGCCCGGCGAGGCCATCACGGCCGTCGGCAAGACCCTGGTGATGACCGTCGGCGGCGCGTCGGGCCCGCTTTATGGCAGCTTCTTCATGGCGATGGGCGACGCCGTCGAGGCCGGCAAGCGGCTGCCGGAGGATCTGGCCGACCTGGTCGCCATCGGCATCAAGGCGGTCGGCGCCCGCGGCCGCTCGGGCCCCGGCGAAAAGACCATGCTCGACGTGCTGGTGCCGGTGCTGGAGACGCTTCGGGCCCATGCCGGCGCGCCTGATCTCGCCGGTCGCGTAAGCGCGACGGCTGCGGCCGCGGCCGAGGCGACCGCGCCGATGCTCGCCACCAAGGGCCGCGCCGCCTATCTCGGCCCGCGCAGCGTCGGCCATGTCGATCCCGGCGCGCGGTCCAGCAGCCTGCTGATCGGCGCCATCTGCTCTAGCCTGGAGGCCCGTCCGTGACGGATACCGTCAGCATCGTCATCGTTTCGCATTCGGCCGACGTCGCCAAGGGCACTGCCGACATGGTGCGCCAGATGGTCGGCACCGAAGTCCGGGTCGCGTTCTGCGGCGGCAACCGGGACGGCGGCCTCGGCACCGACGTGCAGAGCATCCTGGACGCCGTCGACACCGCTTGGTCGCCCAAGGGCGTGGCCATCCTGGTCGACCTCGGCGGCGCCGAGACCAACAGCGAGATGGCCGTCGAGATGCTGCCGCCCGACCGGCGCGGCCGGGTCGTCGTGTGCAACGCGCCGATCGTCGAAGGGGCGGTCATGGCCGCCACCGAGGCCGCCGGCGGTAGTCCCCTGGAGGCGGTGCGCGCCGTCGCCGAAGAGCTGTCGCCCGCCTAGGCGATGGACCACACCCTGCCACACTTGGGAGCCCCCATGCTGGACCACCAGGACGACATCGCAACCGGCAGCGTCCAGCTGATCCACGCCGTCGGGATGCATGCCCGCCCCGCCGTGAAGCTGACCAAGCTGGCCAAGAGCTTCAAGGCCGACATCGCGCTGCGCGTGGCCGGCACCGAGGACTGGATCGACGCCAAGAGCGTGACCCGGGTCATGGCGATGCGCGCCGCCCGCGACAGCGTCTTCGAGTTCCGGGCCGCCGGCGCCGATGCCACCGCCGCTGTCGCCGCCCTGGTGGCGCTGGTCGCCCAGGACTTCCCCGACCCGGGGGCCGAGCGATGACGGTCGGCACCGAGCTCCGGGTCGTCCGGGGCCGCACCGCGTCGCTGGGGTTCGCCCGCGGCCCGCTGGTCCGCGCCGATGCGCCGGCCGCCGGGCCGGCGCCGGCCAGCGCG
>CAZEFK010000357.1:0-3925 GCA_964511405.1 uncultured Comamonadaceae bacterium
TCGACATCCTGCCCGGCGGCTCGGTCGAGAACTTCGACGTGCCCCGACTGTCCAAGCTGAAGGATGTCTGCGTGACCGGCGCCGGCTGGGAGTTCTTCAGCCCGATGTCGTGGCTGTGGCTCAACAACCGCCAGGGCCCGACCGCCAACAAGCTGTTCCGCCAGGCGCTGATGTACGCCATCGACCGCGACTTCGCGCTCAACGTCATATGGAACGGCCTGGGCAAGGTCGCGACCGGGCCGTCCAGCTCGGCGATCAAGTTCTACAGCGACGCGGTCGCCAAGTACCCCTACGATCCGGCCAAGGCCAAGGCGCTGCTGAAGGAGGCCGGCTACAAGGGCGAGCCCGTCCGGCTGCTGCCGCTGCCCTATGGCGAGACGTGGCAGCGCTGGGCCGAGGCCGTTCGCCAGAACCTGCAGGATGTCGGCATCAAGGTCGACCTGGTCGCCACCGACGTGCCCGGCTGGAACCAGAAGGTCGCCGACTGGGACTACGACCTGGCCTTCACCTATCTGTACCAATATGGCGACCCGGCGCTGGGCGTCGCCCGCAATTACGTGTCGAGCCAGATCGCCAAGGGCTTCCAGTTCAACAACGTCGAAGGCTATTCCAACCCCGAGATCGACCGGCTGTTCGCCGAGGGCGCGACCGCCTTCCCCGACGCCAAGCGCCAGGCGCTGTATGCCCAGGCCCAGAAGCAGCTGGTCGACGACGTGCCGGTCGCCTGGCAGCTCGAACTCGCCTTCCCGACCATCACCCGCTGCAAGGTCAAGGACCTGGTCACGACCGCCATCGGCGTCAATGACGGGTTCCGGGACGCCTGGATCGACAAATAACCGATGCTGGGGTTCATCGCGCGGCGCCTGGCCAAGGCGGTGGTCGTGCTGCTGGCCATCGTGGTCCTGGACTTCTTCCTGATCCGCGCGGCGCCGGGCGACCCGGCGCTGGTGATGGCGGGCGAGGCCGGCGCCGGCGACGCCGCTTATGTCGCGCAGCTGCGCGAGAAGTTCGGGCTGGACCAGCCGCTGCCGGTGCAGCTGTGGCGCTACGTGCGGGCCGTCGCGGCGCTCGACCTGGGGTACTCGCCGCGCCAGCAGATGCCGGTTGCCGCGCTGATCGCGGAGCGGCTGCCGGCAACCCTGCTGCTGACCGGTAGCGCCTTCGTTCTGTCGCTGGGACTGGGGGTGCTGCTGGGCGCGCTGGCCGCACCCCGCGCCGGGCGCTGGTCGGACACCGCGATCACGGTGCTGGCGCTGTTGTTCTATGCCACGCCGCTGTTCTGGGTGGCGCTGATGGCCGTCCTGCTGTTCTCGGTGGTGCTCGAGTGGCTGCCGAGCTTCGGCTACGAGACCGTCGGTGCCGGCTATACCGGCCTCGCCCACGCCGTTGATGTCGCCCAGCATTTGGCGCTGCCGGCGGTCACCCTCGGGCTGTTCTTCATGGCCAGCTACGCCCGCATGACCCGGGCCTCGATGCTCGAGGTGCTGCAGCTGGACTTCGTGCGCACCGCGCGCGCCAAGGGTCTGCGCGAGCGGCTGGTGCAGCGCCGGCATGTGCTGCGCAACGCGCTGCTGCCGGTCGTCACCCTGGCCGGCCTGCAGGCTGGTACCCTGGTCGGCGGCGCGGTGCTGACCGAGACCGTGTTCGCCTGGCCCGGCATCGGCCGCCTGATGTACGACGCCCTGCTGCAGCGCGACTACAGCCTGCTGCTCGGCGTGTTCGTGGTCTGCTCGGCCCTGGTGTTGCTGTTCAACCTGGTGACCGATCTGGTCTATCGCGCGGTCGATCCGCGGATCGTCGTGGCATGACGGCGTTGCGCACGTTGGTCCGCCATCCCGGGGCGGCCGTCGGCCTGGCGATCCTGGCACTGGTGCTGGCGTTCGCCGTCGCCGGCCCGCTGCTGATACCGCAATCGCCTTGGCGCATGGTGCAGCGGCCATTCCTGCCGCCCTTCGCCGTGGCCGGCTTTCCGTTCGGCACCGATGCCCTGGGCCGCGACGTCACCGCCGGGCTGGTTCACGGCGCCCGGGTGTCGCTGCTGGTCGGGCTGGTCTCGACCCTGGCGGCACTGGCGATCGGCGTGCCCATGGGGGCCGTCGCCGGCTATGCCGGGGGCCGCATCGACGACCTGATGATGCGCTTCACCGAGCTGTTCCAGACGGTGCCCAGCTTTGCGCTGGCGATCGTGCTGGTGGCGGTGCTGCAGCCGTCGCTTGCCTCGATCGTGGCGGCGATCGCGATCGTCAGCTGGCCACCGGTGGCGCGGCTGGTGCGCGGCGAAGTGCTGTCGCTGCGTGCCCGCGACTATGTCCAGGCGGCGGTGGTTGCAGGTCATGGCGACGGCTGGATCATCTGGCACGAGGTCTTGCCCAACACCCTGTCGCCGATCGTCGTGCTGGGCTCGCTGATGGTGGCGACCGCGATCCTGCTGGAATCGTCGCTGTCGTTCCTGGGCCTGGGCGATCCCAACCTGATGTCCTGGGGCTACATGGTCGGCGCCGGCCGCACGGTGATCCGACAGGCCTGGTGGATCACCCTGTTCCCGGGCTTGGCGATCCTGCTGACCGTGCTGGCGCTCAACCTGGTCGGCGAGGGGCTGAACGACGCCCTCAATCCGCGCCGCAGCCGGCCGCGCCCGTGATCGCACCCGTGACTGAACCGGTCGCCGCAATCCGCGGCCTGAGCCTGGCGCTGCCGCCCGGCGGCGACCGCCCGCTGGCGCTCGACGACGTGTCGTTCGACCTGGAGCCCGGCCGCATCCTGTGCCTGGTCGGCGAATCGGGGTCGGGCAAGTCGCTGTGCGCCCAGGCGCTGATGGGGCTGCTGCCGGCCACCATCCGGCCGACCGCCGGCAGCATCTGGTTCGGCGGTCAGGACCTGCTGGCCCTGCCGCCCGACGCCTGGCCGGCGCTGCGCGGCCGCGGGATCGGCATGGTGTTCCAGGAGCCGATGACCGCGCTCAACCCGCTGATGCGGATCGGCGACCAGATCACCGAGGCGTTCGAGGCGCACGGCCTGCTGACACCGCCCGAGCGGCGGCGGCGCGCCGTCGCACTGGCCGCCGAGGTCGGCTTGCCCGAGCCGGAGCGGATCGTCCGCGCCTACCCGCACCAGCTGTCCGGCGGCCAGCGCCAGCGCGCCATGATCGCCATGGCGCTGGCGCTGGAGCCGCGGCTGCTGGTGGCCGACGAGCCGACCACGGCGCTCGATGTCACCACCCAGGCCCAGGTGCTGCGGCTGATCCGCGAGCTGCAGCAGCGCCGCGGCATGGCCGTCCTGTTCATCACCCACGATCTGGGCGTGGTTGCCGAGATCGCCGACCGAGTCGTGGTGCTGCAGCGCGGGACGGTGGTCGAGCAGGGGACCGCGGCCGCCGTGCTCGGCCGGCCTGCGCATCCCTATACGCGGGCGCTGCTGGCCGCGGTACCCTCGCTGGCGCCGCCAGCCCGCGCGGCGCCGGCCGACCGGGTGGCGGCGTTGGAGGTCGTCGGCGTGGCCAAGACCTATATCAGTGGCGGCGCCTGGTTGCGGCCGGGGCGGCGGGTGGCGGCGGCCCGCGACGTCAGCTTCGTGCTCCATCGCGGCGAGACGCTGGGCTTGGTCGGCGAATCCGGATCCGGCAAGTCGTCGGTGGCGCGGCTGGTCATGCGCCTGGCGATGCCGGATGCCGGCAGCGTGCGCCTGGGGCCCCACGACCTGACCCTGCTCGGCGGGCCGGCGCTGCGCGCCCAGCGCCGGCGCATCCAGATGGTGTTCCAGGACCCGTTCGCGTCGCTCAATCCGCGCCGCCGGGTCGGCGCGATCATCGCCGACGGACCGATCGCCCATGGCACCGCGCCCGCGGCGGCGCTCGACAAGGCGCGCGCGTTGCTCGGCCTGGTCGGGCTGTTGCCCGATGCCGTCGACCGCTATCCTCACGAGTTCT
>CAZEFK010000358.1:0-3889 GCA_964511405.1 uncultured Comamonadaceae bacterium
TTGCGGCCGCCGGGGTCGCCGCGGCCCGGCGCGGCGAGCGGGACGCGGTGGTGGTGGCCGGCGGCGACGGCAGCGTCGGCACGGTCGCCACGGTGCTGGCCGGCACCGGGGTGCCGCTCGGCATCCTGCCGGTCGGCAGCTTCAACCATTTCGCCCAGGCCCTCGGGCTGCCGCCGGGACCGGCCGCGGCGGCGGCGGTGATCGCCGCCGGCCACCGGCGCGCCGTCGATTTGGGTACAGTCAACGGCCGCTGCTTCGTCAACACCTCGTCGATCGGGATCTACCCCGACCTGGTGATCGATCGCGCCCGCCGCCACGGTGCCGCCCGCGGCCGTCTCGCCCGCGCTTGGGCGATGCTGCCGGCGGTGCTGCGGGCGATCCGGCGGTTCCCGCTGCACCGGCTGTCGGTGCGGTTCGCGGGGCAGATCCGGCGCGTGCGCACGCCCTGCCTGTTCGTCGGCAACAACGCCTATGGGCTGGGCCTCTTGCAGCTCGGCCGGCGCACCGCCCTCGACCGCGGCGAGCTTGATCTGGTGGTGGTCGACCACGCCAGCCGGTGGGGCATCTTCACGTTCGGTGTGCGGGCCGCGCTCGGCCGGCTGGATCCCGGCCGCGACTTCGGCGTGGCGCGGGTGCCGGCGCTCGACGTGCATTCCGCGGCCAGCCGACTGCCGGTGTCGGTCGACGGCGAAGTGGTCGTGCTGCGGCCGCCGCTGCGCTACCGCAGCCGGCCGGGCGCACTCCAGGTGTTCGCGCCGCAGCCCGGCTGATGCGCGTCCTGGTCCACATCTCGGACCTGCATTTCGGGCGGCACGACCCGGTGATGGTCGAGGCGCTGGCCCAGGCCATCCAGGGGGCGGCCCCCGACCTGGTGGTGGTCAGCGGCGACCTCACCCAGCGCGCCCGGTCGCGCGAGTTCGCGGCGGCCGCGGCGTTCCTGGCGCGGCTCGGCCGGCCGACGCTGGCGGTGCCCGGCAACCACGACCTGCCGCTCCGCAACCCGCTGCGCCGGCTGCTGGCGCCGTTCGGCCGCTTCCGCCTGCACATCTCGGCGGACCGTCAGCCGCGCTATGCCGACGACGAGATCGCGGTGCTCGGCCTCAACACCGCCCGGGCGCTGGCCCTGTCCGATGGCCGGCTGTCGGCCACCCAGGTCGGCCAGCTGCAGGCGGCCTTCGCCGGCGCCCATGCGCCGCTGCGCGTCCTGGTCACGCACCATCCGCTGCTCGAGTGCGGCGCCGGCCCGCCCCGGCGCGTCCTCGACGCCATCACCGCGGCCGATGTCCGCATGCTGCTCGCCGGGCACCGGCACCGCGCCGGCTGCTCGGGCGATGGGGGGGGCGTCGCGGCGCAGCGATCGGTGCTGGTGGTCCAGGCCGGGACGGCGGTGTCCACCCGGATCCGCGGCGAAGCCAACAGCTTCAACCATATCGAGGCCGAGGCCGATCATGTCCGGGTGGCGATCGAGGCCTGGACGGGGCTGCGCTTCGAGACCGCGGCGCTGACCGCCTACCGCTTCGCCCATGGCGGCTGGTGCCGCTGAAGCGCCGGCAGCAGCAGCACCCAGGCCAGGCCGATCAGCAGTCCGCCAGCCACGTCGCTGGCGTAATGGACGCCGAGCGCGATGCGGCTGAGCCCGATCGCCAGGACGACCGCGGCGGCCGTGGCCCACGGTCCGGGCCCGGGCCGGTCGTGGGCGACCAGCCAGGCGAGGCCGCCATAGACCACCGCCGCGCCGGCGGCATGGGCGCTGGGGAAGGACGGCGACTGGGCCGTGACGGCGGTCGGGAACACCGGCCGGTGGCGTCCGACCGCATATTTCAGCGCCCAGGTCGTGGCCTCGGCGCCGAGCACCGCCAGCCACCACGGCAGCAGCGCCGGCACGCGGCGCCACGCCCAGGCCAGGGCGGCGGCCGCGGCCAGCACCGCCGTCAGCGTCGCGCCGGCGCCGAGGGTGGTCACCCACACCAGGACTGCCAGCGGCCAGCCCGTGTGCCAAGGCTGGAACAGGGCGCCGGCCGCATCGTCCCAGGCGGCGAGCGCCGGCAGCGTCAGCACCGCCGCGGTCAGCGCCGCCAGCGCCGCGCCGGCGGCGACGGCCAGCCGGCGGCTCAACGGTAGCGGCGGCCAGCGATGGCGAGCACCTGGGCACCGGTCTCAGGCGCGGCTCCCGAGGCGCCGGCCAGGCAATCGCCCAATTGCGTCATCAGGTCATCGAAGGCGGTCTGAAACACGGCCGCAGAGCTGCCGTAGCGCTGCGCGAGGCCGAGGACGTCGAGCACGGCGGCGTAGTCCACGGCGCACTGGGTCGGGACATCGGCGGCGGCCACCGGCAGGCGCGGCGACGGGACGGTCACCGGGGCTGGCGTACAGGCGGCCAGGGCGCAGGCGACCAGGACGGGATTCAGCCGCAAGACGAACCTCCTGCCGCCCCGGCGGCACTTGCCATGCCCTGTTCTACGGGCCGAGCCGCCGAACCATCCGTCTATTTCTGAACCGGCGCCGGGGTCTGCAGGTGCTCGGCGTCGGCCAGACAGCGGCGCACGGTATAGGCGCACTGCTCGTTGCGGGCATAGAAGGCGCCGGTGTCGCCGGAATAGGTCACCGAGGTCACCCGGTCGCCGACCAGGGTGACGGTGGTCCTGCAATATTGCGACTCGACGGTGTTCAGCCCGCCGCCGATCAGCGGCAGGGTCAGGCCGGACGAGACGAACTCGCTGTTGTCGAAGGTCGCGTAGTCGGTGCCGTCGAAGCTGGCCGTGCGGTTGGGCACGCCGGCGCAGCGATAGAGCTGGTCGCGGGTGAGGCCAATCATCTTGACCGCGGCGTCGGCCGCGGTGTCGGAGCGCGCCACCGAGCAGCCGGCCACGGTCAGCGCCGCCAACAACCAGGCCTGTCTGCGTCGCGCCATCCGTCGCTCCGTTCCCCGCCGGCCATAACGGCGGGCGGGCGCGGCCGATCCCGGGCGGGTGCGGGCCCCGCCATTTGGTTTAGGCAGGCGCACCCGCCGCCGCGGCCGCCCGCGCCGGCGCCGCCGGCATGAAGCTGTCGGCGCGGGCGATCGCCCAGGCCTCGCGGAAGCGCGGGTCGTCGGTGCCGGCCAGCAGCTCGCCGGGCTCCAGGAACCGGTAGAGCTGGGCGTAGGTCTGGACCAGGTTGGGGCCGACCCGCTTCGACAGATGCCTGGGCTCGAGCTGGCTGGGGTGGGTGAGGCCGGCGGCGGCGATCACTTCGGCCAGCGCCGTCACGGTCGAGCGGTGGAAATGGAACACCCGCTCGGCCTTGTCGGCCACCACCAGGGCGCGCTGGCGGACCGGGTCCTGGGTCGCGACGCCGACCGGGCAGCGGTCGGTATGGCAGCTCTGCGACTGGATGCAGCCGATGGCGAACATGAAGCCGCGCGCGGCATTGCACCAGTCGGCGCCGAGCGCCATGGCGCGGGCGATGTCGAAGGCGCTGGTGATCTTGCCGGCGGCGCCGACCTTGACCTGGGGGCGCAGGCCGATACCGACCAGGGTGTTGTGCACGAACATCAGGCCGTCGCGCATCGGCATGCCGATATGGTCGACGAACTCCAGCGGCGCAGCACCGGTGCCGCCTTCGGCGCTGTCGACGACGATGAAGTCGGGCACCACGTCGGTCTCCAGCATCGCCTTGGCGATGGCCAGGAACTCCCAGGGATGGCCGATGCACAGCTTGAACCCGACCGGCTTGCCGCCGGACAGGCCGCGCAGCCGGGCGAGGAACGCCATCATCTCCAGGGGTGTGCCGAAGGCCGGATGGCGGGCCGGCGAGATGCAGTCGACGCCTTGGGGCACGCCGCGGGCCGCCGCGATCTCGGCCGACACCTTGGCGCCCGGCAGCACGCCGCCATGGCCGGGCTTGGCCC
>CAZEFK010000359.1:0-3876 GCA_964511405.1 uncultured Comamonadaceae bacterium
CCGAGCGGTCGACGCCGGGGCCCTTGCCGTACCACAGGGCGAAGACGCCATCGACGCGGGCGTCCGGGAACAGGTTGACCTGCTGGGTGCCCCACACCGCCGTGGCGGCGAGGTCCTCGTTGAGGCCGGGCTGGAACTTGACGTCCGCGGCATCCAGGTGGCCCCGGGCCTCCCACAGGGCCTTGTCCAGGCCGCCCAGCGGCGAGCCGCGATAGCCGGAAATGAAGCCGGCCGTGTTCAGCCCGGCCGCGCGGTCACGCTGGCGCTGCAGCATCGGCAGCCGGACCAGGGCCTGGATCCCGGTCAGGTACACCCGCCCGCGGTCGAGCGTGTACTTGTCGTCGAGCGTGACGGCATCGAGCGGCATGCGGCTCCTCCCACCCCTGGCGGCCCGTGCCGGGTTTGTCCCCGCGGCCGCCCGTGTCCTGCCTAGATATTGGCACGAACGATGCAGTTGACCGCGCGGCATCGCGCGCAAAGCGCGCTCTTCACACAAAAAGCAACAAGTCAAGGCGTCCGGCCCGGCGCACAGAAAAAAGTTGCGCGGCGCCGGCCGCGCACGCAAGAAACCGACCCGGGATCAGACGGCCAGCGCCGTCACGTCGGCGTTGCTGCCGCACAGGATCGCGCCGACGCGCTCGCCGGGACGGGGCCGATAGGCGCCGGCGACGAGGGCTGCGAGGGCTGCAGCCCCGCCCGGCTCGGCCAGCAGGTGCATCTCGTCCCACAAACGGACCTGGGTGGCGCGGATCGCCTCGTCCGGCACCAGCGCCAAGCCGCTGAGATGCGCTTGCGCCAGGGCCAGTCCCAGGGCGCCGATGCGCGTGGCGCCCAGGGCGTCGGCAGCCAGGCCGCCGACCTCGACGTCGACCGGGTGGCCGGCCTCGAGTGCCCGCGCCAAGGTCGGCGTGCCCAGGCTCTCGACGGCGACCACTCCCTGTCCAGTTCGGGCAGAGCATCGCCGCAATGGCGCCGTCAGGATTGGATCGATGTGCAGGCGGTGGCGAACTGTCCGGGCGTTACGCCGTAGGTGCGCTTGAACCGGCGGATCAGATGGCTCTGGTCAGCGAAGCCATTGGCCGCGGCCGCCTCGGCGGCGGCCATGCCCTGCGCCAGGCAGCGCCGCGCCTGGCGCAGGCGATAGGTCATCAGCCACTCATGGATGCCGATGCCGGTGTGGTGCCGGAAGGCGCGCGCCAGGGCGAAGCGGCTGGTCCCGGTTGCCGCGGCCAGGTCGGCCAGGGTCAGCGGCGCGGCGAACTGCGCGCGCATCAGGTCGAGGGCTTGGCGGACAGCGCGCGGCGCGGCTGTCGTCCGGCCCGCGGAGCCGCCGCCGAGTTCCAGGATCGTGGCGGCCAGCGCGGCGTCGAGAACCAAGGCGTCGCGGTCGCGATAGGCTGCGAAGGCACGGCGCAGCCACGCCGCCGCCGTCGAGCGCCGCACGGCTGGACCGGGCGGGTGCCGGCCGGCCGCCGCCATCGTCTCCTCCCACAGCGGCACCGGGATCAAGGCCTGCCGGTAGGCATAGCCGGCCGGATCGGCGGCAGCGCCGTCATGGGGCTCGTCCGGGCGCAGTAGCATGATGTCGCCGGCTTCGGCCAGCTGTGGCCGGCCATCCAGGCGGAAGCCATAGCGCCCGGCCTCGATCAGCGCGACATGGACTTCGGCGTGCGCATGGACCGGAAACCGGTGCGTGACATAGCGCGCCTGGCACAGCTCGACGCCCTCCCACCGGCCGGCGAGCATCGTCGCCGCCATGGTCTCGGGCGCCGGCCCCATGCCGTCTCAGGAGGCGTAGTGGTCGGAGTCGTCGGGCTCGGCGAACCGGGCCAGCGCCCCGACATCGCCCAAGGTCACCCGCGAGCCATGGGTCTCGACCGCCCATTGGCGCAGGGTCGCGAAGGCGCGGCTGAGATGCTCGGGCGTGGTGCCCAGGCGCGCGGCCAGGAGCTGCTTGCCGAAGGGCAGCCGGATCTGCTGGCGGCCGCCCTCCTCCTGCGACAGCTCCAGAAGGAAGCAGGCCAGGCGCTGCGCCGCCGAGCGCAGCTTGAGGTCCTTCACCTGGCGAACCATCAGCCGGTAGTGGTGGGCCACGGCGGCGATCATGGCGGTCGCCAGGCGCGTATCCTGGGCGACCAGGATCCGGAGCTCCGCCGCGGACACGCTCAGGATGCGCGCCGGCGTCATGGTCCGCGCCCCGGTCAGGTGCGGCTCCCCCGTCAACGCCGCCGCCAGGCCCAGCGGCGCAACGGCCGCGACGATGTCGACGATGGTTGCGGCGCGATGGGGGGCGCTGCCCAGCAGGCAGGCGCGGCCGTCCAGCAGTATCACCAGCTCGGCCGGGCGGTCGCCCTGGCGGAACAGCTCGGTCTCGGATGGCACCAGCTCCGGGCGGCCCAGCTGGGCAAGGCGCGCGATCACCGTGCGGTCGACGTCGGCGAACAAGGGCAGGGCGGACAGCGCCTCTGCGACGTCGGTCCGGCCGAGCGGAGCTGGGTCCATCCTGGCCATCCTCGGTGACTTGCCTGGCAGCAGTGTCATGATCCGCGCCGATCGTAAAGCCTGTGACGACGGCGCCGATCAGCCGCCCGGCGCGCCTCTTCCGTCATATAGGGCTTCCAGGCGCGGACCGTAGACCTCGCGGATGCGATGCCGGCGAATCTTGAGCGTGGGGGTCAGCAGGCCGTTGTCGACGGAGAACGGTTCGTCGGCGACCAGGAACGCGCGAATCCGCTCGATCCCGGAGACCCGCCGGTTGACCCGCTCGACGGCCGCGCCCAGCACGGCCCGAAGCGCAGCCGGATCGCGCCCGTGCAGGTCGGCTGCCGGCACCAGCAGCGCCACCAGGTAGGCGTGGCGGTCGCCATAGACCATCGCCTGCGCGATCTCGGGCTCGATCCCCAGCAGGCCCTCGAGCTTGGCCGGGGACAGGTTGTCGCCGCCCGAGACCACGATCAGATCGCGCTTGCGGTCGGTGATCTGCAGGTAGCCGTCGGGATCGAGGGTGCCGATGTCGCCGGTGTGCAGCCAGCCGTCGACCACGGTCCGCGCGGTCGCCTCGGGGTCGTGCCAGTAGCCCGCCATGACGTTGGAGCCGCGCACCAGCACTTCGCCGTCGTCGGCGATGCGCACCGCCACCCCCTTCATCGGCGGCCCGACGGTGTGCAGCTTGGGCCGGCCAGGCGGGTTGCAGCTGACGAAGGGCGCCGCCTCGGTCTGGCCATAGCCCTGGAGCACCGGCACGCCGAGCGCGTGGAAATAGATCCCGACCTCGGGGTTGAGCGGCGCGCCGCCTGACACGAAGGCCTTGAGGCGGCCGCCGAACCGGCGCCGGACCTGGCGGCGCACCAGGGGGCCCAGGGCGGCGTCGGTCAGCCGCTCGGCCAGCGTCAGCGATCCGGGATCGTGGTAGCGCTTGGTCCCGAGTTCGACCGCGCGCTCGAACAGGCGGCGGCGGCGCGGCGGCAACCGCTTCAGGCCGGTCTGCATCCGTTGCAGCAGCACTTCGAACAGGCGCGGCACGGCGGTCATGATGGTCGGGCGGGCCTCGACCATGTCCTGGGCCAGGCCGTCGGCGCCCGCGGCGTAATAGATCTGCGCGCCCACCGATACGGCGAAGTACAGGCCTGCGGAATGCTCGTAGGCGTGGCTGAGCGGCAGGAACGACAGGAACACCTCGCCGCCGAAGCGGACCGGGCCCAGCCCTTCCAGCAGGGCATGGGCCGAATCGCAGTTGGCCAGGACGTTGCCGTGGCTGAGCAGGACCCCTTTGGGCCGGCCGCCGGTGCCCGTGGTGTAGTTCAGGCAGGCGCCGTCGTCTCGGGCGACCCTGGCGACGCGCTCGGCCAGCGGCGTGGCCTGGCCGCGGCCGCGGGC
>CAZEFK010000360.1:0-3857 GCA_964511405.1 uncultured Comamonadaceae bacterium
CGGCCCGAACGGCGCCGGCAAGACCACGATGATGGACATCATCACCGGCAAGACCCGGCCCGACTCCGGCATCGCCCTGTTCGCCGGCACCCGCGACCTGACCCGGCTGGACGAGGAGGCCATCGCCGGCCTGGGCATCGGCCGCAAGTTCCAGAAGCCGACGGTGTTCCAGAACCTGACCGTGCTGGAGAACCTGGAGCTGGCGCTCAAGGGGCCGCGCGGCCTGCGCCACAGCCTGTTCCATCGCTTGGGCCGCGACGAGCGGGCGCGCATCGACGCGGTGCTCGACCGCATCGGCCTGGGGTCCCGGCGCGACGACCTGGCCGGCCTGCTGAGCCATGGCCAGAAGCAGTGGCTGGAGATCGGCATGCTGCTGATCCAGGACCAGCGCCTGCTGCTGCTCGACGAGCCGGTGGCCGGGCTGACCGACGCCGAGACCGCCGAGACCGCGGCGCTGATCCTGAGCCTGGCGGCCGAGCACACCATCCTGGTTGTCGAGCACGACATGGAGTTCGTGCGCAGCCTGGGCGCGCGTGTGACCGTGCTTCATGAAGGCTCGGTGCTGGCCGAAGGCTCGATCGACCATGTCCAGCGCGACCCGCGCGTCGTCGAAGTCTATCTGGGGCGCTGATGCTGACCGTCGACCAGCTCGATCTCTATTACGGCGCCAGTCACGCCCTCCGCCGGGTCAGCCTGCAGGCGGCCAAGGGCGAGGTCACGTGCGTGCTCGGCCGCAACGGCGTCGGCAAGACCAGCCTGCTGCGGGCGATCTTCGGGCTGCAGCCGGCGCGTGCCGGCCGCGTCACCTGGGAGGGCGAGCCGCTCGACGGCCTGCCCGCTTACCGCCGCGCCCGCCGCGGCCTGGCGCTGGTGCCCCAGGGCCGCGAGATCTTCCCGCGCCTGACCGTGGCCGAGAACCTCGCGACCGGCCTGGCCGTGCTGCCGCGGTCGCGCCGGCGCATCGGCGACGAGATCTTCGAGCTGTTCCCGGTGCTGAAGGACATGCGCGGCCGGCGCGGCGGCGACCTGTCGGGCGGCCAACAGCAGCAGCTGGCGATCGCCCGCGCCCTGGTGACCCAGCCGCGCTTACTGGTGCTGGACGAACCGACCGAGGGCATCCAGCCCTCGATCATCAAGGACATCGGGCGCGTCATCGGCCATCTGGCGGCGCGCGGCGACATGGCGATCCTGCTGGTCGAGCAGTATTTCGAGTTCGCGCGGGACCTGGCCCAGGCCTATGTCGTGCTGGACCGCGGCGAGGTGGTGCTGGCCGGCCGCACCGCCGACATGGTCGAAAGCGAGGTGCGGCGCTATCTCACGGTATAAGCGGAGCCGCTTCGTCTGCGGCCCGCGGTCGCGGCCAGGGCTGCGGCCGCCGAATCGCTCGGGCGCCCGGCCGGCAAGCCGATGCACGGTGCCGTCCCTTCGGGTTTACGCTAAAGCTCAATCGGACTAAAATGAGGTCCGCCGTGACAACGCCAATACCGACGCCGTCGACGTTTTTGGCTGCGTTTGATTACTCGCAGCTCACCAAGGATCTGATCTGGAGCTCGTTGACTCCGACTCAAGTCCGGCCAATCGGTGGCGATCAACCAGAGCGTCGTCAGCACCAGCTTCTCCAACGGCCTGTCCAACGGCTTCTATACGTCGGCGAGCACCAGCCTGGCCCTCGACAGCAGCGGCCTGATCGTACTCAACATCAACATCACGGCGTAAGGATCCGGCCGGCGCGGCGGCACCGGCCGGACCGTCGCTACTTGTTGCGCAGGGCGTCCTTGGCGGCACCCGCCGCGTTCTGGGCCTTGCCCGCCATCTTGTCGGCCTTGCCCTCGGCCTGCATCTTGGCGTCGCCGGTCATCTTGCCGGCGGCGTCCTTCATGGCACCCTTGGCCTGACGGGCGGCGCCTTCGATCCGATCCTTGTCCATGGCACGCTCCTGATGTGGCGATGCCAGGCCAACGGGCCCTGTCCGCAGCAGTTCCTAGCTCGGCCGGCGATGGGCCGCGATGGCGGCGCGGGCCAAGGCGTCGGCGCGCTCGTTCTCGGGATGGCCGGCATGGCCGCGGACCCAGGTCCACTGCACCGTGTGGCGGGCCTGGGCCTGATCCAAGCGCTGCCACAGGTCCGAATTCTTGACCGGCTTCTTGTCGGCGGTGCGCCAGCCATTGCGCTTCCAGTTGGCCAGGAACCGCGTGATGCCGTCCAGCACGTAGCGGCTGTCGGTATAGACCATCACCGGGCAGGGCCGGGTCAGCGCCTCCAGGCCGGCAATCGCCGCCATCATCTCCATGCGGTTGTTGGTGGTCTGGGGTTCGCCGCCGGACAGCTCCTTCTCGCGGTCGCCAAGGCGTAGGATCGCCCCCCAGCCGCCGGGACCGGGATTGCCCGAGCAGGCGCCGTCGGTGAACAGCTCGACGGTGCGGGGCGCGTCGCCCGTGGCGTCGCTCACAGCCCGTACCCCGCCGGTCCGGACACCCCGGCGTGGAACCGCATCCGCGCCAGATACTCCAACGGATCCTTGGGCTTCACGAAGGCGCCGGGCGGGTGGTTCAGCCAGTCATAGAGCCGGGTCAGCAGGAACCGCAGCGCGCTGCCGCGCGCCAGGATCGGCAGCGCCTCGGCCTCGGCCGGGCTCAGCGGCCGGCCGGCATGATAGGCGCGGGTCAGCGCCCGGGCCTTGTCCGGATTGAACCGGCCGTCCGGCTCGAAGCACCAGGCGTTGATGCACACCGCCAGGTCGTAGGCGAAGGCGTCGGTGCAGGCGAAATAGAAGTCGATCAGCCCCGACAGCCGGTCCTCCAGGAAGAACACGTTGTCCGGGAACAAATCGGCATGGATGACCCCGGTCGGCAGGCCGCGCGGCCAGGCGTCGGCGAGACCGGCGAATTCGGCGGCGATGGCATCGGCCAGCCCCGGCGCCACCTCGTCGGCGCGGGCGCGGGTCGCCGCGACCAGGGTGCGCCACCCCTCGACCGACAGCGCGTTGGGGCGCGCCATCGGGAAATCGGCGCCGGCCAGGTGCAGCGACACCAGCGCCTCGCCGACGGCGCGGCAGTGATGGACCGCGATGTGGCGCGGCCAGAGCCCGTCCAGGAAGGTGATCAGCGCCGCGGGGCGGCCATTCAGCTCGCGCAGGCTGTGGCCCTGGCGGTCGGACAGCGGCACCGGACAGGGGACGCCCCGCGCCGCCAGATGGCGCATCAGGCCCAGGAAGAACGGCAGGTCGGCCGGGGCCACCCGCTTCTCGTACAGGGTCAGGATGAACTGGCCCTCAGTCGTGCGCACCAGGAAGTTCGAGTTTTCGACGCCCTCGGCGATGCCGGCGCAGCCGGTCACGGTACCGACCCCGTACTCGCCGACGAACGCGCGCACGGCGTCGTCGCTGACCTCCGTGTAGACCGCCATGAGCTGGCTACTCGACCAGCACTTTCGGCAGCTTGAAGATCACGTCCTCGGTGGTGACGCGGACTTCCTCGATCAACAGGCTGTAGCGCTCGGCCAGGCACGCCAGCACTTCCTCGACCAGCACCTCGGGCGCCGAGGCGCCGGCGGTCAGGCCCAGCCGTTCGACCCCGTCGAACCACGACCAGTCGATGGCGCTGGCACGCTGCACCAGCGCCGCCTTGCTGCAGCCGGCGCGCTGGGCGACCTCGACCAGCCGGCGCGAGTTCGACGAATTGTGCGCGCCGATCACCAGCAGGGCGTCGCAGCGCGCCGCGATCGCCTTGACCGCGGCCTGGCGGTTGGTCGTGGCGTAGCAGATGTCGTCCTTGCGCGGCCCGGCGATGTTCGGGAAGCGGCGCTGCAGCACGGCCACGATATCGGCGGTGTCGTCGACCGACAGCGTCGTCTGGGTG
>CAZEFK010000361.1:0-3820 GCA_964511405.1 uncultured Comamonadaceae bacterium
GTCCAGCCCGGCCGTCGGTCTCTTGCCGGTCTCCTGGATCGGATGCACCGGAAACTCGATCGGCACGCCGCCGGCGTCGCGGATGCCGTCGCGCACGCGGGAGGCCAGGTCGATATGGTGCCGATTGCAGGGCGACAGGTCACTGCCGGTCTGCGCGATCCCGATGATCGGCCGCCCCGACTGCAGCTCGCCGCGGGTCAGGCCGAAATTGAGATAGCGCTCCATATAGAGCGCCGTCATGTCGGGATGGCTGGGCTCGTCGAACCACAATTGGCTGCGCAGCCGCTTCCGCGTCGGCGACGTCATGACCGGGGTTTCCTCCGCTTGATGGCAGCGCGAGGCTAGGAGCGTGTGTCGGCCAGGACAAGGGGCGACGCGCGGGGGGCGACGCGCGGGGGGCAACGCGCGGGGGGCGACGCGCAGGGGGAGACGCGCTATCAAGGCCGGCCACAATCGGGAGGAAGATCCATGGACGGGTTCGCCAGCTATCCCAGCCTGAAGGACCGTGCCGTATTCGTGACCGGTGGCGCCTCGGGCATCGGCGCCTCGATCGTCGAGCATTTCGTGGCCCAGGGCGCGCGCGTCGGCTTCGTCGACCTGGACCGCGACGCCGCGGCGGCGCTGGTCGACCGCTTGGCCGCAATCGGGCCGAAGCCGTGGTTCCAAGCGGTCGACATCCGCGACATCCCGGCGCTGAAGGCCGCCGTCGCCGCGGCCGAGGCGGCGCTCGGCCCGATCCGGGCGCTGGTCAACAATGCCGCCCGCGACGACCGCCATGCCATCGAATCGGTGACCCCGGAATTCTTCGACGAGCGGATCGCCGTCAATTTCCGCCACCAGTTCTTCGCCGCCCAGGCGGTGATCCCGAAGATGGCCGAGGCCGGCGGCGGTTCGATCATCAACATGGGCTCGTGCAGCTGGATGGTCGGCATGGGCGGCATGCCGGTCTATCTGTCGGCCAAGTCGGCGGTGGTCGGGCTGACCCGCGGCCTGGCGCGCGACCTGGGGCCGAAGAAGATCCGGGTCAATTCGGTGCTGCCCGGCTGGATCATGACCGAGCGCCAGATCAAGCTGTGGCTGACGCCCGAGTCCGAGGCCGAGCTGATGAAGAACCAGTGCCTGCAGGAGAAGCTGTACCCGCCGGACATCGCGCGCATGGTGCTGTGGCTCGCCGCCGACGACAGCCGGATGGTCACCAACCAGGGCTTCGTGGTCGACGGCGGCTGGGTCTGAGCCGGGTCGTCCGCCGACTGAACCGGCGGACGGTACCCGATCCGTCATCACCATGCGCACAAGCCGGAAGACGCCGCCGTCGACGACCTCGGGAGTCCCCTTGTCGTCGAAATACTGGGCCCCTCGCTGATGGCGGCGCCGGCGAAGCCGCGGCCGGAGCCCAGGTCCGGCGTCCCGGGAGCACCGTGTCGCACCAAGCTCGAATAAGGGAGTAACGCCCGGTCAGTATCGCTCCTCGATCCAATTCTGCTTGGCTTTCGGCGGCCGGCGGTAGCCGCGGTCGGGCTGGCGCGCGGGCAGCGGGATCTCGACCGGCGTCAGGTCCTTGTAGGGCAGCTGGCGCAGCAGGTGGCTGATGCAGTTGAGCCGCGCCTTCTTCTTGTTGTCGGCGTCGACCAGGTACCAGGGCGCCAGCTTGGTGTCGGTGTGGCGGAGCATGGCGTCCTTGGCGCGCGAATAGTCGACCCAGCGGCGGCGCGCTTCCAGGTCCATGGTGCTGAGCTTCCAGCGCTTGATCGGATTGCGCATGCGCTCGATGAACCGCGCCTCCTGCTCTTCGTCGCTGACCGAGAACCAGTATTTCAGCAGGTGGATCCCCGAGCGGATCAGCATTTCCTCGAACAGCGGGCAGGCGCGCAGGAACTCGCGATATTCGGCCTGGGTGCAGAACCCCATGACATGCTCGACGCCGGCGCGGTTGTACCAGCTGCGGTCGAACAGCACGATCTCGCCGGGGGCCGGCAGCTGGGCGACATAGCGCTGGAAATACCACTGACCGCGCTCCTTCTCGGTCGGCGTGCCCAGGGCCACGACGCGGCAGACCCGCGGGTTCAGGCATTCGGTGATGCGCTTGACCACGCCGCCCTTGCCGGCGGCGTCGCGGCCCTCGAACAGCACCACCACCTTCAGGCCCTGCAGCCGGACCCATTCCTGCAGCTTGATCAGCTCCCGCTGCAGGCGCGCCAGCTCGTCGACATAGCTGTAGGGCTGGCGCGGTGCCGGGGGCGGGTGGCCGGTGCCGGCGATGTGCCAGCGCTCCTCGATGGCGGCGTGCTCGTCGGCGTTGCGGGCGAGCTCGCCACTGGGCGGCTTGGGGCGGGACGGCGCGGACATGGCGCGAAGCCTACACCGGTTTGGCCGGACGGGGGGCGGCTGCGGTCCATCCGCTCAAGCCCGGAGGTGGCACGCGACCGCGTGCCCGGGGCGGCTCTCGACCAGCTCGGGCCGGACCCGGCGGCAGATGTCCTGGGCCAGCGGGCAGCGGGTGTGGAAGCTGCAGCCCGGCGGTGGGTCGCTGGGCTTGGGCAGGTCGCCGGACAGGACCTGCCGCGGCCGGCGCCGCTGAGCGACCGGGTCGGCCACCGGGATCGCGGCGATCAGCGCCTCGGTGTAGGGGTGCAGCGGCGCCTGGAACAGCGTGTCGCGCGGCGCCAGCTCGACGATCCGGCCGAGATACATGACCGCGACCCGGTCGCTGATATGGCGGACCACCGACAGGTCATGGCTGATGAAGACATAGGACAGGCCGAAGCGCCGCTGCAGGTCGTTCAGCATGTTGAGGATCGCCGAGCGCACCGAGACGTCGAGCGCCGACACCGGCTCGTCGCACAGGATCAGCCGCGGCTTGAGCGCCAGGGCGCGGGCGATGACCAGGCGCTGGCGCTGGCCGCCTGAGAAGGCGTGCGGGAAGCGCGAGGCATGCTCGGGCGACAGCCCGACCAGGGTCAGCAGCTCGGCCACCCGCGCCCGCAGGGCCGAGCCGGATGCCAGGCCGCGGACATAGAGCGGCTCGCCCAGGCTCTCGCCGACGGTCATGCGCGGGTTGAGCGAGGCGTAGGGGTTCTGGAAGACCATGGCCATGCGGGCGCGCGCCGCGCGCAGTTCGGTCCCGCCCATGGCCGCCAGGTCGCGACCCTCGAAGCGGATCGCGCCCGCGGTCGGCGGCAGGATCCGCAGGATCGCGTTGCCGAGCGTGGACTTGCCGCAGCCGCTCTCGCCGACCACGCCCAGGGTCTCGCCCGACGCCAGCGAGAAGCTGGCGCCGTCGACCGCGCGCACGGTCGCGCCGGCCGCCCGGAACAGCCGCTGGCGCGGCGCGAAATGGACCTTGAGGTCGTCGACCTCCAGCAAGGCCTGGGTCATGGCGCCGACCGCGGATGGAAGCAGGCAACCAGCCGGCCGTCGGCGAGCGGCGCCAGCGGCGGCACCTCGGCCCGGCAGCGGCTGTCGGCATGGGGACAGCGCGGCGCGAAGCGGCAGCCGGCGGGCATGCGGCCGGGCAGGGGCACGCTGCCCTCGATGGTGGCCAGCGGCGCCTTGGGCGGGTGGTCCAGGCTCGGCACGCTGGCCAGCAGCAGCTCGGTATAGGGATGGTGCGGTTGTGCGAACAGCGGCTCGGTCGGCGCCAGCTCGACGATGCGGCCGGCATACATGACCGCGACCCGGTCGGCCATGTCGGCGACCACGCCCATGTCGTGGGTGATCAGCAGCACGGCCGTGCCGGTCTCCTGGCGCAGGGCCCGCATCAGCTCCAGGATCTGGGCCTGGATGGTGACATCGAGCGCGGTGGTCGGCTCGTCGGCGATCA
>CAZEFK010000362.1:0-3758 GCA_964511405.1 uncultured Comamonadaceae bacterium
GTCGTGCAGCGGCTTCAGCGCCACCACCAGCTGGATGGTCGAGCAGTTGGGGTTGGCGATGATCCGGCGCTTCGGGTACAGCCCGATGTCCTCGGGATTGACCTCCGGCACCACCAGCGGCACGTCGGGCTCCATCCGGAACTGCGAGGTGTTGTCGATGACGATGGTGCCGGCCGCGGCGGCCTTGGGGGCATAGACGGCCGAGACCTTGGCGCCCGGCGAGAACAGCGCGATGTCGGTGCCGCGGAAGTCGTAGCGCTCCAGCGCCTCGACCCGCAGCACCTCGTCCTCGCCGAACGACACCTCGCGCCCGGCCGAGCGCTCCGAGGCCAGGGCCACGACCGTGTTGGCCGGGAACTCGCGTTCCGCCAGGATGGTCAGCAGCTCGTGGCCGACCGAACCGGTAGCGCCGACCACCGCAACCTTGTAGCCCATGCTGTTCGCTCCTCGACTGGTTCCCCCGCGTGGGCGCCCCGTGGTAGGGCCGATCGCCGGCCTGCGCAAGGTCCGGCAAATGCTTGACGCCAGCCGGCGGCGCAGCCTAAGAACCGCCGGTCATGGCGCCCAGCCCGCCCAACGAAGTGCTCGTGTTCCTGCGCAGCATGATGCGCAACCCCGCGCAGATCGGGGCGGTGCTTCCCAGCTCGACGGCCCTGGCCAAGCTGATGTGCCGCTCGGTCACGTTCAGGACCGGCGAGGCGATCGTCGAGGTCGGCGCCGGCACCGGGGCGGTGACCCGCGCGCTACTCGATCTGGGTGTGCCGCGCGACCGGCTGTTCGTCATCGAGCTCAACCCCGGCATGCACAAATACCTGCAGAACCGCTTCCCGGGGGTAACGGTGCTGCTGGGCGATGCGGCGGCGGCGCCCGAGCTGCTGCCGTCGCAATGGCGGGGCAAGGTGTCGACGGTGGTGTCCAGCCTGCCGCTCCGCCCCATGGCGTTCGCGACCCAGCGCGCGATCGTCGAAGCGGCCCTGGCGGTGATGGCGCCGGATGGCGTGCTGGTCCAGTACACCTATCCGGCCGGCTGCCCGCTGCCGGCCGCCCGGCTGGGGCTGGTCGGGGAGCGGGTCGGCCGCATCTTCCTGAACGTGCCGCCCGCGGCGGTGTGGCGGTTCCGCCGCGCGCGGTAGGGGCGGCCGTCAGACCAGCTTGTCGAGCTCGCGCAGCAGCGCCTCGCCCATGGTCGTGGTCGAGACGCGGGCGGTGTTGGGCTGGGCGATGTCGGCGGTGCGCATGCCCTTGGCCAGCACGTTCTTGACCGCCTGCTCGATGAGGTCGGCCTCGCCGTCCTGGCCGAACGACCAGCGCAGCATCATGGCAAAGCTCAAGAGCATGGCGATCGGGTTGGCGAGATCGCGGCCGGCGATGTCAGGCGCCGAGCCGTGCACGGGCTCGTAGAGCGCCCGCCGGCGCCCGGTCGAGTCGGTGGCGCCCAGCGACGCCGACGGCAGCATGCCCAGCGAGCCGGTCAGCATCGCCGCGCAGTCCGACAAGAGGTCGCCGAACAGGTTGTCGGTGACGATGACGTCGAACTGCTTGGGATTGCGCACCAGCTGCATGGCGCAGTTGTCGGCATACATATGGTGCAGCGCCACGGTCCTGAACTCGGCGTCGCGCAGGCCCGTCACGACCTCGCGCCACAGCTGGCCCGACTCCATGACATTGGCCTTCTCGACCGAGTGGACGACCTTGTTGCGCCGGCCGGCCAGCTCGAAGGCGACGCGCGCCACGCGCTCGATCTCGGGCGTGGTGTAGACCTGGGTGTTGACGCCGCGCTTGGTGCCGTCGGGCAGGGTCTCGATGCCGCGCGGCTCGCCGAAATAGACGCCGCCGGTCAGCTCGCGCACGATCATGATGTCCAGGCCGCGCACGATCTCGGGCTTCAGCGACGAGGCGTCGACCAGGGCATCGAACACGATCGCCGGGCGCAGGTTGGCGAACAGCTGCATCTCCTTGCGCAGGCGCAGCAGGCCCTGCTCCGGCCGCTTCTCGAACGAGACATTGTCCCATTTCGGACCGCCGACGGCGCCGAACAGCACGGCATCGGCGGCCATGGCGTCGGCCAGGGTGCGGTCGTCCAGCGGCACGCCATGGGCGTCCAGCGCGGCCCCGCCGACCAGGCCCTCGGCCACGTCGAAGCTCAGGCTGCGGCGGCTGCCCATCCAGTCCATCACGCGCCGCACTTGGCGCATCACCTCGGGGCCGATGCCGTCGCCGGGCAGCACCAGGACGCGTCGATTTGAAGCCATTCTTATCGTTCCTCGAAGCGTTAGGCGGCCGGCCCGGTCCACAGCCAGGGCTGGGTCGTCCGGTTCGCGGATTCGAACGTGTCGATCGCCGCCGTCTTCTGCAACGTCATGCCGATGTCGTCCAGCCCGTTCAGCAGGCAATGCTTGCGGAACGAGTCGATCTCGAAGGGCACGGTGCTGCCGTCGGGCCGGGTGATCGTCTGCGCCTCCAGATTGACGGTCAGGGTGGCGTTGGCGCCCTTGGCCGCGTCCTCGACCAGAGCGTCGACCACCGACTGCGGGACCGTCAACGGCAGGATGCCGTTCTTGAAGCAATTGTTATAGAAAATATCGGCGAAGCTGGGCGCGATCACGCAGCGGATGCCGAAATCCAGGAGCGCCCACGGCGCGTGCTCGCGACTGGAGCCGCAGCCGAAGTTCTCGCCGGCGACCAGGATGCTGGCGTTGCGCCAGGCCGGTTGGTTCAGCACGAACCCCGGCTTCTCGCGGCCCTGGTCGTCAAAGCGCAGCTCCGAGAACAGGTGCTGGCCCAGGCCGGTGCGCTTGATCGTCTTCAGGAACTGCTTCGGGATCAACATGTCGGTGTCGATGTTGATCATCGGCAGCGGGGCGGCGACCCCGGTCAGCTCGGTGAAGGGCTGCATCACTTGTCTCCCGAGACGGCGCGGACGTCGGCCAGGTGGCCGGCCACGGCGGCGGCGGCGGCCATGGCCGGGCTGACCAGGTGGGTGCGCCCGCCGCGGCCCTGCCGGCCTTCAAAATTGCGGTTCGAAGTCGAGGCGCAGCGCTCGCCCGGCTCCAGCCGGTCGGCGTTCATCGCCAGGCACATCGAGCAGCCGGGCTCACGCCATTCGAAGCCGGCCTCCTGGAACACGCGGTCCAGGCCTTCGGCCTCGGCCTGCGCCTTCACCAGGCCAGAGCCGGGCACCACCATGGCGCTGACATGGGCCGCCACCTTGCGGCCGCGGGCGACCGCCGCGGCGGCCCGCAGGTCCTCGATGCGGCCATTGGTGCAGCTGCCGATGAACACGCGGTCGACCTTGAGTTCGGCCAGCGGCGTGCCCGGAGTCAGGCCCATATAGTCCAGGCTGCGCTGGATCGCCTGGCGCTTGCCGGGGTCGGCGGCCGACGCCGGATCGGGCACGCGGCCGCTGATCGGCAGCACGTCCTCGGGGCTGGTGCCCCAGGTCACCTGGGGTTCGATGCCGGCGGCATCGATGGTGACTTCCTTGTCGTAGCGGGCGCCGGGATCCGACGGCAGGGTCTTCCAGAACTGGACTGCCTGCTCGAAGGCGCCGGCCTTGGGCGCGTACGGCCGGCCGGCCAGGTAGTCGAAGGTGGTCTGGTCGGGCGCGATCAGGCCGGCCCGGGCGCCCGCCTCGATCGACATGTTGCACACCGTCATCCGGCCTTCCATGGACAGGGCCTGGATCGCCGGGCCGGCATACTCGATCACGTGGCCGGTGCCGCCGGCCGTGCCGATGCCGCCGATCACCGCCAGGATCA
>CAZEFK010000363.1:0-3741 GCA_964511405.1 uncultured Comamonadaceae bacterium
GGCCTGGATCGGCGGTGATGGGTGCGACTGACCCGTCGATGACAATTGATGAACTCTTCGTGGATGGCGCCGGTTGCGTGCCGCAGGCGACCGTCGCGAAAGTGCTGAAGAGCCTGGCGCATGTGCAGAGCGTGGTCGAGCGTCGGAACACGATCCCGATCCTGGCCAACGTGCTGCTGTCGGCGCATGACGGGCGCCTGGACCTGACCGCGACGGACATGGAGATCGACATCGTCGAGCAGGTCGCGGCCCACGTGGCGACACCGGGTGCCACCACCGCGCCGGCGCACACGCTGTACGAGATCGTGCGCAAGTTGCCCGACGGCGCCGAGATCGAGCTCGCCGGCGGCGGCGACAAGGAGCGCATGACGGTGCGCGCCGGCCGCTCGACCTTCACCCTGCCGGCGCTGCCGACCACCGACTTCCCGGCGATCTCCGGCGACGAGCTGCCCCACGGCTTCGAGCTGGCCGCGGCGGAGCTCAAGAGCCTGATCGATCGCACCCGCTTCGCCATCTCCACCGAGGAGACGCGCTACTATCTCAACGGCATCTTCCTGCACGCCACGCGCAGCAACGAGCTGCCGGTGCTGCGCGCGGTCGCGACCGACGGCCACCGCCTGGCCCGGGTCGAGATGCCCTGCCCCGATGGCGCGTCGGGCATGCCCGGCGTGATCGTGCCGCGCAAGGCGATCACCGAGCTGCGCAAGCTGCTGGAGGAGACCGAGGCGGGCATCCGGATCTCGCTCAGCGAGACGCGCGCCCGCTTCGCCTTCGGCAACGTGGTGCTGACCACCAAGCTGATCGACGGCACCTTCCCCGACTATGAACGGGTCATCCCGGCCGGCAACGACAAGATGATGGAGGTCGACTGCCGGCTGTTCGCCCAGGCCGTCGACCGCGTCGCCACCATCTCGACCGAGAAGACCCGGGCCGTGAAACTCAGCGTCGACCGCGGCGTGCTGGTGCTGTCGGCGACCAGCCCCGAGGCCGGCAGCGCCACCGAGGAGCTGGAGGTCGACTATGGCGCGACGCCGATCGAGATCGGCTTCAACTCGCGCTACCTGCTCGACATCACCCAGCAGATCGAGGGTGACGGCGCCCAGTTCGCCATGGCCGACTCGGCGTCGCCGACGGTCGTGCGCGATCGCGCCGACCCCAGCGCGCTCTACGTCCTGATGCCGATGCGGGTGTGACCCGGCCGGCGATCCTGCGCCTCAACCTGGTCGAGTTCCGCAACCACGCCGCCACCCAGCTGGCGCTGGAGCCGGCGGCCGTGGTCCTGACCGGGCCCAACGGCGCCGGCAAGACCAACCTGCTGGAGGCCGTGTCGTTCCTGGCGCCGGGGCGCGGCCTGCGCCGGGCGGCCTTGGCCGAGGTGGCGCGGGCCGGCGGCACCGGCGAGTGGGCGGTCGGGGCGACGGTGCTCGCCGCCCAGGGCCCGGTCGAGGTCGCGACTGGTCGCGAGGCCGGGGCCGGCGAGCGCCGCTTGGTGCGGCTGGACGGCGTCGCCCAGCGTAGCCAGGCGGCGCTGGCCGGCCTGATGCCCATGACCTGGCTGACCCCGGCGATGGACCGGCTGTTCCTGGAGGGGGCCGAACCGCGCCGCCGGTTCCTCGACCGGCTGGCGCTGGGCTTCGACCCCGATCATGCGGTGCGGGCCCAGGCTTATGACCGTGCCATGCGCGAGCGCCTGCGCCTGCTGAAAGAGGGCACCCGCGACCCCATATGGATGGGATCGCTGGAGGCCGAGATGGCGGCAGCCGGCACCGCGCTGGCCGCGGCGCGACGTCGGTTGGCCGAGCGCCTGGGCACCGCCATGGCCGATGGCGACGGTCCGTTCCCGGCTGCCGACCTCGAGGTCGACGGCAGCCTGGAGGCGGCGCTGGCGGAGGCCGATGCCGACACGGTCGCCGACCGCTACCGAGCCGAGCTCGCAAGCCGGCGGTCGGTCGATGCCGAGGCCGGCGCCACGACGGCGGGCCCGCATCGCAGCGACTTGGCGGTGCGGCATCGCGCGACCGGCCAGGCGGCCCAGCGCTGCTCGACCGGGGAGCAGAAGGCGCTGCTGATCGCCATCCTGCTGGCGCAGGCGCGCCTGCTGGCCGCAGCCGGCCAGGCGCCGCTGCTGCTGCTGGACGAGGTGGCGGCCCATCTCGACCGGACGCGCCGCCTGGCCTTGTTCGAGGCGCTGGCGGCCCTGCCCGGGCAGGCCTGGCTGACCGGCACCGAGCCCGAGCTGTTCGCGGGCATGCGGCTGCCGGCCCAGCATTTGGCCGTCGACGCGGGCCATGTCCGAATCCACGCCTGACCGCGTCCACGCCTGACGGCATGACGCAACCGAATTGGAGCCCCCCGTGCGGCCCTTTGGAGTAGAATGCGGATCATGAGTTCTGCCGTTCCCGCCTATCCGCTCCCCGAGCCGCGGCCCGGGGAACCCGAGACCTACGACGCCAACTCGATCCAAGTGCTGCGCGGCCTGGACGCGGTGCGCAAGCGCCCGGGCATGTACATCGGTGACACCGATGACGGGTCGGGCCTGCACCACCTGGTGTACGAGGTCGTCGACAACGCCATCGTCGAGGCGCTGGCCGGCTATTGCACCCGGGTCGACGTCACGCTCAACGCCGACGGCTCGGCGACCATCCGCGACGACGGCCGCGGCATCCCGGTCGACATCCATCCGGAAGAGGGGGTGTCGGCGGCGCAAGTGATCATGACCCAGCTGCATGCTGGTGGCAAGTTTAACCAGAACAGCTACAAGGTCTCGGGCGGCCTGCACGGCGTCGGCGTCTCGGTGGTCAACGCCCTGTCCGAGAAGCTGGAGCTGCGGGTGTGGCGCGGCGGTCAGGAGCACCGCATGGAGTTCCGCCATGGCGATCCGATCGAGGATCTGAAGGTGGTCGGGCCGGCTGACGGGCTCACCGGCACGGAGGTCACCTTCCTGCCGTCGCGCGAGACCTTCACCAAGACGGTCTTCGATTTCGACACGCTGGAGCACCGGCTGCGCGAGCTGGCGTTCCTGAATTCCGGCGTCACCCTGGGCCTGGCCGACGCGCGCGGCATCGAGCCGCGCCGGGTCGAGCTGCACTATGAGGGCGGCCTGAAGGCGTTCGCGGCCTATCTCGACCGGTCCAAGACCGCGCTCCACGACTGCATCGCCGTCCAGGGCGAGCGGGACGGCATGGCCATCGAGGTGGCCATGGAATGGACCGACGCCTACCACGAGACGATGCTGTGCTTCACCAACAACATCCCGCAGCGTGACGGCGGCACCCACCTGGCCGGCTTCCGCGCCGCCCTGACCCGGACCATCAACGCGGTCGCCGCCGGCATCGGCAGCGCCAAGAAGGAGAAGGTGACGCTCTCGGGCGACGACGCCCGCGAGGGCCTGACCTGCATCCTGTCGGTCAAGGTGCCGGACCCCAAGTTTTCCAGCCAGACCAAGGACAAGCTGGTGTCGAGCGAGGTCCGGCCGGTGGTCGAGGGCATCGTCGGCGACCGCCTGGCCCAGTGGTTCGAGGAGCACCCGGCCGAGGCCAAGCGCATCGTCAACAAGGCGATCGAGGCGGCCGCGGCGCGCGAGGCGGCGCGCAAGGCGCGGGAGCTGACCCGGCGCAAGGGTGCGCTCGACATGGCCAGCCTGCCCGGCAAGCTGGCCGACTGCCAGGAACGCGACCCGGCGGCGGCCGAGCTGTTCATCGTCGAGGGCGACAGCGCCGGCGGCTCGGCCAAGCAGGGCCG
>CAZEFK010000364.1:0-3583 GCA_964511405.1 uncultured Comamonadaceae bacterium
GGCTTGGGCGCGCGACGCCGCGGCGGCGGTCGGCGCCCGCGCCGGGGTCCGGACGCTCGACGCCGGCGGACTCGCGCAGCTGCAGGCCGATCCGGGCCGCACGCTGTTCCTGCTCGACGTCCGCGACCCGGCCGAGTTCCGGGCCGGCCACCACCCCGACGCGCGCTCGGCGCCCGGCGGCCAGCTGGTCCAGGCGACCGACGCCTATGTCGGCGTGCGCAACGCCACGCTGGTGCTGATGGACGACGACGGCGCCCGCGCGACCATGGCGGCCAGCTGGCTGCTCCAGATGGGCTGGCCCGAGGTCCATGTCCTGCCCGGACTGTGCACCGGCGCTACCGGTCCGGCCGCGACAGTGCCGCTCGGCGGCGAGCCGACGGCCGAGCGCATCGCGGTCGCGGCCCTGGCGGCGATGCCCGACGCCACGATCGTCGACGTCGGCACCAGCCTGGCCTACCGCGACGGCCACATTCCCGGCGCCGTCTGGGCGATCCGGGCGCGCCTGCCGGAGCTGGCGCTGCCCGGCACCGGCCCCGTGGTCCTGACCTCGGCCGACGGCGTGCTGGCCCGGCTGGCGGCGGCCGACCTCGCCGGCAGCGGCCGGCCGGTCCTGGCGCTCGACGGCGGCACCCAGGCCTGGGCGGCGGCCGGGCGGCCGCTCGATGCCGGTCTGACCCAGCCGCTCTGCCCGACGGTCGACCTCTGGTACAAGCCCTATCACCGCGAGCGCGACCAGGAGGCGTTCATGCGCGCCTATCTGAGCTGGGAGGTCGACCTGACCCAGCAGATCGCGCGCGACGGCGACGCCCGCTTCCGAGTCCTGCGGCCGGTGTAGGGGCCCTGGACGGAATCGTTGGGATTCACCCCTCCACCCGACCTCCTCCCCTTGTGGGAGGAGGCTGGGAGAAGGGGGACTCCCGCCGGTTCAAGGCTTTCGTGAGCGGATCAACCTGACCTCATCCTGCCCTAGTCGACGATGAACAGCTTGGCGCCGGCGCGTGTCCGTGACTGATGGGCCTCGGCGCCGTCGGCGACCTGGTAGGTCATGCCCGGACGCAGCGGGAAGACCCGGCCGTCGGTCAGCGTCGTCTCCAGCTCGCCCTCCAGGCACAGGATGATGTGCCCCTTCTCGCACCAGTGGTCGGCCACATAGCCGGGCGAATACTCGACCATGCGCACCCGCACCTGGTTGCCCTCGGGCCCGAAATACCGGGTGCGCCACAGCGCCTCGCCGGTCTCGCCGGGATGCCGGGTCGGCTCGACCGCCGACCAGTCGGTGGTGCAGAACGGGATGTCGGTCAGCTTCATGGGGGTCCTCACAGACTGCCGATGCGCGTCAGGCGCAGGTTCTTGATGCGGCCGCCCTGGACCAGGAGGCCGGCGACCGTGCCGTCGGCGCTGCGGATGGCGCGGGCGTCGAGCAGGGTCGGCTGGAACGGGTCGGTGCCGGCGATCTGGATCAGGTCGCCGTCGAGCGCCAGCACCCGCCAGGCCGCGGAGCTGGCCCGGATCGGCCCGCACATGGTCAAGCGGCTGCCCTGGATCGTCCACTCGGCCGCCAGCTCGTCGCTCGCATAGCGGCCGTCGAGGCCGGCCGGCAGGGCGCCGCGGTCGGCCAGCCGTTCGAACTCGAAGCGGTGGCCGGAGCCGAGCTCGACGGTCAGGCGGCCGTCGTCCGGCACCGGGGTCAAGGTCAGGTCGAAAGCGCCGCGCAGCGGCCGGATGGTGCCGGCGCCGGCGCGGGCCAGCGCGAAGCGGACGCCGTTCATGCGCGCGCTCACGGCGCCGTCCTGGGCCGTGACCTCGATGGTCGCCGGCGTCGCGCGATCGAGGTAGAGGCCGGGCGGCAGCTCCGCCGGGCTCGGCCGCACCGGCCGCGGCTGGTCGAGCAGGGGTGCCGCGATCTCGCGCGCCATGACATGGGGGTCGAGGCTGCCGACATTGGCGATGCAGATGACCGCGAGGCGCGCCGCCGGCACACGCAGGAACTCGGTGCGGTAGCCCGGCCACAGCCCGCCATGGCCGACCGTGTCGTAGGGGCCGATGCGGCCGAGCTCGACACCATTGGCATAGCTGTTCGGCCGGCCGCCGTTGAACCGGGCCGCCGCCACCAGCCGCGCGGTGAACTCGGGCCCGCCGACATCGGGCCGATCCAGGTTGCGCGCCCACAGCGCCAGATCGTCCAGCGACGAGGCGACGCCGCCCTCGCCGCCCAGCGGGTAGGCATGGACCGCGCGGACGAATCGCGGCGCGCCCTCGCCCGGCGTCTCCAGGTATCCCGACGCCATGCCCGGGACCACCTCGGCGGTTTCGCGCACCAGCCTGGTCTGGCGCATGCCCAGGGGCTCGAAGATGCGCGCGGCCATGATGTCGGCCAGCGGCCGGCCGGTCACCGCCTCGAGGATCAGTCCCAGCAGCTTGAAATTGGTGTTGCTGTAGAGGAACCGCTCGCCCGGCACGAAGTTGAGGGTGCGCTGGCGCAGGATCCCGTCCAGCAGGTCGTCGCTGGTGCAGGGTGTGGCCAGGGTCATGCCGCCCAGCCGTGTGATCTCGAGCTGGTCGCGCAGGCCGCTGGTGTTCTGCATCAGGTGGCGCAGGGTGATCCGGTGGCCGAAGTCGGCGAGCCTGGGAAACCAGTCGCGGATGTCGGCGTCCAGCGACAGCTTGCCCTCGGCGGCCAGCAGCAGCACGCAGCCGGTGGTGAACTGCTTCGTCACCGACGCGATGCGATAGACGGTTTCGGGCCGGTTCGGCACCGCCAGCTCCAGGCTGGCCAGGCCGAAGCCGCGCCGGACCAGCCAGTCGCCATCCCGGATCACGCCGACCACGCCGCCCGGCATGCCCGGCTCCTGCCAGCGCCGGTACAGCGTCTCGATGCGGCGGTTGAGGGACAGGACGTCGAGCGCGGCCATGGTTGATCTCCGGGGGTCGGATGGCCAGTCTGTCCTGCCGCGGGCGCGGCGTCATCCGTTGCTGGCGATGCGTGTCCGGGCGATGCGTTGACAGCGCCGCTGGGGCAAACCATCGTTCGCCGCCTTCCGAGACCCGCCCTTCCGAGACCCGCCTTCCGAGTTTTAAGGACCCGCCATGGACGACCTCGCCGCCACCATCGACCAAGCCTGGGACGCCCGGGATACGCTCACGCCTCAGACCACCGGCGCCGTGCGCGAGGCCGTCGAGCACGCGCTCGACCTGCTCGACCGCGGCGAGCGGCGGGTCGCCGAAAAGGGTGCCGATGGCTGGGTCGCCAACCAGTGGCTGAAGAAGGCGGTGCTCCTCTCGTTCCGCCTGACCGGCATGGACGTGATCCCGGGCGGCCCGGGCGGAGCCGTGTGGTGGGACAAGGTGCCGTCGAAATTCGCGGGTTGGTCGGCCGACCGTTTCGCCGCCGCCGGTTTCCGGGCAGTGCCGGGGTCGATCGTCCGGCGCGGCGCCTATGTCGCGCCCAACGTCGTGCTGATGCCGAGCTTCGTGAACCTGGGCGCCTATGTCGACAGCGGCACGATGGTCGACACCTGGGTCACGGTCGGCAGCTGCGCCCAGATCGGGCGCAACTGCCACCTGTCCGGCGGCGTCGGCATCG
>CAZEFK010000365.1:0-3440 GCA_964511405.1 uncultured Comamonadaceae bacterium
GTGGCCGCGCGCCGGGCGGCCTGGCGGGCGGCCGCGGCGGCGCGCACCTGCCAGACCAGCGTCGGGCCGGCGCTCTCGGGCGAGCCCGCGGCGAAGGGCGGCGCCGGGTCATATTCCAGGGCCAGCTGGATGCCTTTGGCGACCTCGGGTCCGCACAGCTCGGCGGCCACGGTCAGGCCGAAGTCGATGCCGGCGGTGACGCCGCCGCCGGTGATGCGGTTGCGGTCGGTGACCACGCGCTCGGCCACCGGGATGGCGCCCAGCAGCGCCAGCTGATCGCGCGACATCCAATGGCAGGCGGCGCGGTAGCCCTGCAGCAGGCCGGCCGCCGCCAGCACCAGCGAGCCGGTGCACACCGATGTCACGTAGCGGGCGCCGAACGCCTGCCGGCCCAGGAAGTCGAGGGTCTCGAGGTCGTCCATCAGGGCGATCTGGCCGCTGCCGCCGGGCACGCAGACGACATCGAGGTCGGGGCAGTCGGCGAAGGATGTGGTCGGCAGGATGTGCCAGCCGCGCGAGGTCGCGACCGGGTGGGTCGTCTTCCAGACCAGGTGTACGCGGGCGCCGGGGATGGCGCCGAACACCTCCGCGGGGCCGGTCAGGTCCAGTTGCATCATGTCGGGGAACAGCAGCAGGCCGATCTCCAGGCGGTCAGGCATCGAGGGTCTCCATCGAGGATGAAGCGGGCGGGGATGCTGCGGGCGGCCGGAACCGCTCGCGGAACTGTTGGGGTGCGATGCCGAGCTGGCGCTGGAAGGCCAGGCGCATCGCCTCGGCCATGCCGAAGCCGCAGCGCCGGGCGACGCCGCCGACCGGTAGCGCGCCCTCGGTCAGCAGCCGGCGCGCGGCGTCCAGGCGCAGCCGCAGCACGTACTGGCCGGGCGTGAGCCCCAGCGCCTCGGCGAAGCGGCGGGCAAAGGTGCGTGGGCTCATGGCCGCGCGCCCGGCCAGGGCCTCGACGGTGAGGTCGGCGTCGGGATGGTCCTGCATCCAGCCGACCAGGTCGGCGAACGGACCGGTGCCGGCGCCGGCCAGCAGATGGCTGCTGAACTGCGACTGGCCGCCGGGGCGGCGCAGGAACACCACCAGCCGCCGGGCGATCGCCAGCGCGGTCGCGGCGCCATGATCGCGCTCGACCAGGGCCAGGGCCAGGTCGATGCCGGCGGTCACCCCGGCCGAGCTGTGGACCTTGCCGTCGGTGACGAAGATGGCGTCGGGCTCGACGCGGATGGCCGGGTGGCGGCGCTGCAGCAGATCGCAATAGGCCCAGTGGGTGACCGCCCGGCGTCCGTCCAGCAGTCCGGTGGCCGCCAACGGAAAGGCGCCGGTGCAGACCGAGGCCACGCGCGGGGCGGCGGCTGCCAGGCGGGTGACATGGGCGACCAGGGCGGGGTTGTCGGCGGCGGCGCGGGCGCCGGCCCCACCGGCCAGGATCAGGGTGTCGATCGGCGGCGCCAACGCCTCAAGGCCGGCATCGGCGACGATCGATAGCCCGGCGGTGGTCGCGACCGGATACGGTGACAGTGCACTAATTCGGATACGGTGACAGTGCACTAATTGTCAGGATACGGTGACAGTGCACTAATTGACGCCGCCTGCGTTCCCCGACTCACTAGTCCAATCGGGCAACCCGCCTCTGTTCCGCACAGTGAGTGCACTGTCACCGAATCTCCCCACCGAATCTCCGCATCGCACGCACGGCCTGCACAACGATATTGGTGTCCGCAAGGACGCGCACGCTATTCCGCGGCGATCGTTAGGCCTTCGGCAGCCGCGACTTCGCTCAACCGCGCGGCATAGAGCAGACAGGCGTCGATATCCTGGGGCTCAAGCACGGGATAAGCATCCAGGACTGCCTCTCGGCTGGCACCACTGGCGAGCATGGTCAGAACCATAGCAGGCGTAATCCGGCGGCCCCGGATCACGGGCCTTCCACCCATTTTTCCTGCTTCGGGTGCAATGCGGGCGAGAAGCTCAGCAGCGTTCATCGCTCGAAGCATAGTATGCCGGCGCGCGACCCGGCACTCCTCCGTCAGGGTCGTTTGCGCCACGGCGCCAGCGGCAGCAGTTCAATTATGTGCAGTGTCACCGATACCTCAGCCGTTACGGCAAGCTCCCGGCTGAGACACTTGATGGAGAGGTCGAGCCAGCCAAAAGGAAAACCCCTCGCGCCGCTCCGGCGGCGCTCAGTCGACGGCGGCCGGTTCGGCGGCCGCGTCGAGCGCCGCGGCGATGGCGTCGTCGACCTGTTCCAGCCAGATCAGCTCGAGCCGGTCGCGGGCGTCCTTGGGGATCTCCTCCAGGTCGCGGCGGTTGCGCGCCGGCAGCAGCACGCGGGCGATGCCGGCGGTCGCGGCGGCCACCACCTTCTCCTTGATGCCGCCGACCGGCAGCACCAGGCCGCGCAGCGAGATCTCGCCGGTCATGGCGGTGTCGCTGCGCACCGTCCGCCCGGTCAACAGCGAGACCAGGGCGGTGTAGATCGCCACGCCGGCGCTCGGTCCGTCCTTGGGAATGGCGCCGGCCGGCAGATGGATGTGGATGTCGCCGGCCTCGAACAGCCTGATATCGATGCCGAGCGCGTCGGCGCGGCTCTTGACCAGCGTCAGGGCCGCCTGGGCGCTCTCGCGCATGACGTCACCGAGCTGGCCGGTCAGGATCAGTCCGCCCTTGCCCGGCGCCCGGGTCGCCTCGACGAACAGGATGTCGCCGCCGACCGGTGTCCAGGCGAGGCCGGTGGCGACCCCGGGGACGCTGGTGCGCATCGCCACCTCGTTCTCGAAGTGCGGGGGCCCCAGGATCGCGTCCAGGTCCGCCGGCCCGATGCGCAGGGGCTCGGTCCGGCCCTCGGCCACTTGCACCGCGGCATGGCGCAGGACCCGGCCGATCTCGCGCTCCAGGCCGCGCACGCCGGCCTCGCGGGTGTGGCCGCGGATGATCGCGCCGATCGCGTCGTCCGTGATCTCGGCCTGGCCCGCGGCCAGTCCGTTGGCGTCCTGCTGGCGCCGCAGCAGGTAGCGGCGGGCGATCTCCAGCTTTTCGGCTTCGGTGTAGCCGGCCAGGCTGATCACTTCCATGCGGTCGAGCAGCGGGCCGGGGATGGTGTCGAGCAGGTTGGCGGTGGCGATGAAGGCGACGCGCGACAGGTCGAACGGCACGCCCAGATAGGCGTCGCGGAAGGTGGCGTTCTGCTCGGGATCCAGCACCTCCAGCAGGGTCGCCGACGGGTCGCCCTGGATGCCGCGGCCGAGCTTGTCGATCTCGTCCAGCATCATCACGCAGGCGCGTGAGGCAGCCTTGCGGATGCCTTGGATGATGGTGCCCGGCAGCGCGCCGATATAGGTGCGCCGGTGGCCGCGGATCTCGGCCTCGTCATGGACACCGCCCAGGCTGACGCGCACGAACGGCCGGCCCATGGCGCGCGCGATCGACTGGCCGAG
>CAZEFK010000366.1:0-3409 GCA_964511405.1 uncultured Comamonadaceae bacterium
CCGACCCTGTCGCTGGGCGGCGTCGGCGGCCTGGACGGCGGCTCGATGGCGGACCGGCTCGCCGAGCGGGCGGCGGAGCGGCTGGCCGAACGCGTCGGCCAGCGCGGCGGCGCGATGCGGCCGACCGCGGCGGCCGATCCGCGTGCGGTCGGCGCCGACACGCCGCGCTCCAAGGCCGAGCGGGATCTGCTCCAGGCCTTGCGGACCAAGCGGTAGGCGGTAGGGCAAGGCAGGCGCGATGTCGACCGTGGGGTATGGTCCAATGGCGGACAAGACGCTGAACGCTGGTGGTGCGGACCGGGCGCCGAGACTGTCGGCCGCCGGTCGGGCGCGGGGCAGCTTGACGGCGTTGACGGCGGGGCCACGGCCGACCGTGCCGTCCGCCGGTCCGGTCGGGCCGGTGGCGACGCCGCCTCTGGCGCAGGCGGTTGGCCAATCGCTCGACCGCATCGGCTCGGTCTTGCGGCGGATCCGTCGTCCGCGGTTCCAGATGGGGCCGGTGCGCGTGCTGCCGATCACGTTGGCTGCCGTGTTCCTGATGTTTTCGATCAAGGTGAGCGACGTCTGGCAAGGGCTGAGCGAGTTCGGGTCGGCCATGGCGATCTCGTCCGCCGTGGCGTCGCCGGAGCTGCCGGCCGCGACCCCGGCGGCCAATCCGGCCGGCCAGCCGGCCGCCACCGCTTCGGCGGCATCGCCGGTCGCCACGGCGGCGGCCCAGGGTTCGGTGCAGGTGGCGTCGCTGGGCAGTGCCTCGCGCGATCCGTCGCGGTTCAGCCAGTCGGAGATCGACCTGCTGCAGGCGCTGGCCGGGCGGCGCGATGCCCTCGACACGCGCGAGAAGCAGCTGGACGAGCGCGAGGCCATGCTGCACGCCGCGGAGCTCAGCCTGCAGCAGAAGGTCACCGAGCTCGACACCGTCAAGGCGCAGCTGCAGGGCATGCTGGCCAAGCAGAACGAGCAGGAGGACGGCCGGCTCAAGACCCTGGTGCGCATCTACGAGGCGATGAAGCCGAAGGATGCCGCACAGATCTTCGACAAGCTGGATATTCCGGTGGTGCTGGGCGTGGTCTCGCGCATGAAGGAGGCCAAGGTGGCGCCGATCCTGGCCAGCATGGAACCGGAGCGCGCCAAGGAGGTGACGGCGAAGCTGGCCGACCGCGTCGATGGCGGGGCGCAGGGCCACTGATCATTCGAATGGCCGGGGCGGGTAATTGCTCGTACATCCTTAGGGGAACCCGGGGTAACATGGACGTGAGCCGCGCCCGGAGGCGGAGCGGCGCGGCTGCCCGAGAGACACCAGAGAGCTGAGGGTCTTGCGCTTATGGACAAGAATATGGCCATCCTCATCGTCGATGATTACAAGACGATGCTGCGGATTATCCGGAATCTGCTGAAGCAGCTGGGCTTCGACAACGTCGACGAGGCGACGGACGGGTCGTCGGCGTTGCAGCGCTTGCGCGACAAGGCCTATGGGCTGGTGATTTCCGACTGGAATATGGAGCCGATGACCGGCTTGCAGCTGCTGCGCGAGGTCCGCTCCGACGGCAAGCTGAAACACATTCCGTTCATCATGGTCACCGCCGAAAGCAAGACCGAGAACGTGATCGCGGCCAAGGAAGCGGGAGTCAGCAACTATATCGTCAAGCCGTTCAATGCTGAAACGCTGAAGCAGAAGCTGGTTGCGGTGTTCGGCAACTTCTGAGGTTGGTTGAGCCTGGCTTGAGGGGCGGCAGCGTCCATGGGGATGGTCATGAAGACGAGTGCGGTCAGCCCTGATCTCGACAAGCAGCTGCAGCAGCTTGCCGCGAGGCCAGTGCAACGGCTGGCGCCTGAAGAGGTCAATGATATCGTCGAGACGGTGTTGCGGTCGCTGAGCGGCGACCTCAGCACCGTCGACCTCAAGCTCTATGGCGAGATCGAGGCGCTGTCTCGGTTCATCGAGAGCGCCAAGGCCGAGATCGCGGCCGTGCGTCCCGACAAGATCCGCGAACAGGACATTCCCCGCGCGACCGATGAGCTCGACGCGGTGGTCGGTGCCACGGAAGAGGCAACCAATCGGATCATGGACGCTTGCGAGAAGCTGGAAACGCTCGCCGGCGGCCTCGATGCCGAGGCCGGCGGCCAGATCAGCGAGGCCGTGACCACGATTTACGAGGCCTGCAATTTCCAGGACATCACCGGGCAGCGCATCAACAAGGTCGTCAAGACCTTGAAGCACATCGAGGATCGGCTTGGCGCCATTCTCTCGGCCTTCGGCGATGGCGGCGTGCGGACCGAAGAGCCGTCCGATCGCGCGGCCGCAGACGACCCGCCGTCGTCCGACGCCAAGCTCCTCAACGGGCCGCAGATGCCGGACGACGCCAAGCGCCAGGAAGAGATCGACGCCATCCTGGCGAGCTTCGGCTAGCCGCACCGACGTCGCCCGCATGCCCACTGCCCGCTGGACGTTTTGCGCGACTGCCGCATCGGGGTCGGATCGCACCGGATTGCGCTGGGGCGTGGCGACCGGTGCCCTGATCGCGGCCCTCCTGGCCGGATCCGCGCCGGTGCTGGCCCAGGCCGGGGCCGCGGCGGTGCGGTTCGCCACCCATGACGGGTATGCCCGGCTGGTTCTGGACCTGCCGAAGCTGATCCCGTTTTCCGCTGCGGTCGAAGGCGGACGGCTGATGTTGCGCTTCGCCGAGCCGGTCACGCCCGAGGGCGGGCCGGCACTGGCTCGCCTTGAGCCTTACTTGCGCAATCCGCAGACCTCGGCGGACCACAAGGTGCTGAGCTTCGATCTGGTGCGTCCGGTGGTGATCCGCTCGTTCGGCAATCAGAAGTCGGCGGTCATCGACCTGGTGGACCAGCCGAATGCGCCGCCGCCGGTGGTCGGCCCGGCAGTGCCCGGCATGGCCGCGCTGGGCCAGCCGGCGAGTGCCCCGGCGCCGGTCGCGGCGCCGGTGGCCGTACCTGCGCCCGCGCCGGTGCCGGTGCCGGTCGGGCCGCGCGTGCCGGTTCGGGTCGGCACTCACGACTCCTACACGCGCCTCGTCTTCGATTGGCCGGTCGGCACCGACTACCGGTTCTCGAACGATGGTGGCGTGGTGCAGTTCGCGTTCAACCGGCCGGGCCAAGTCGACGTGGCTTCGGCGCGGAGCAGCCTGCCGCGCGCCGTGGGCACGCTCCAGGCTTTCGACCGGCCGGACGGCGCGACGGTCGCCATGACCGTGCCACCGGGCGCCACGGTCCGCCATTTCCGCAACGGCAACTCGGTGGTGGTCGACGTCATCGCGCCGCCGACCGCGGCGGCAGCGACCGACTTGCCAGCCTCGATCCGACCTGAGGCGCCGGTCGCCGCCGCGGCGCCGGCCGCCGCACCGGCGCCTGCGCCAGTGGCGCCCGCGCCGATGGCGGCGGCGCCGGAGGC
>CAZEFK010000367.1:0-3401 GCA_964511405.1 uncultured Comamonadaceae bacterium
AAGGCGTAGTTCTGGAAGACGACGCCGAAGTCGCGCTTGGCGGACGGCATGGCAAGGACGCTGACGCCGTCGGCTCGAATGTCGCCGCCGTCGGGGGCGATGAAGCCCGCGATGCAGCGCAGCGCCGTCGTCTTTCCGCAACCCGAGGGCCCGAGCAGGGTGACGAGCTCGCCCTGCCCGGCCGTCAGGCTCACCGCATCGAGCGCGATGGCGTCGCCATAGCGCTTGCGCAGCGCGCTGATCTCGACGCTGCTCATGCCGCGCTAGATCGCCTTGGACCAGGCGGTGGCGAGGTCGGCGCTGAGCTTGTTCACTTCGGTCCAGTCGAAGCGCTTGGCCTTGGCAATGGCGGCGGGCGTCAGCGGCAGCGATTCGAGCTCGGCCGGAATCTTCACCTTGCCGTTGGTCGGTGCGATCAGCCACTCCTTGGCCATGAAGAGCTGGATGTCGGGGCTCAGCACATAGTCCAGGTATTTGGCGGCCGCTTCCTTGTCGGCGCCGTGCGCCAGGACACTGAACGACTGGTCGAACACCATCATGCCTTCCTCAGGCACGACGAAGTCGAGCGGCAGGCCACGCTGCTTCAGCGGCACGATCTCGCCGATGTCGATCGGTGCCACGGCGATCTGGCCCTGGGTCAGCAGCGGCGTGAGCTGCGCCGAGTAGCTGATCTGCGGGAACGGTTTCAGCTCGGCGAACTTCTTGACGGCGGTGTCGATGTCGGTCGGCCCCTTGCCGAAATGCTCGGCGGCCCATAGCGCCAGCATGACCGCGGCCGAGTTGGTGATGGCGTAGAGGCCGAGCTGGCTGCGCAGATCAGGGCGCCACAGGTCGGCCCAGCCGCGCGGCGGCGTTTTCACCAGATCGGTGCGGTAGGCGATGATCATCGGCGCCAGCATGCCGGTCACGGCCGTGCTGTCCTTGAGGATGGCCGAGGGAACGACGTCGGCCAGGTTGGGCACCAGCGCCGGCGTCAGCGGCTCGAAGAAGCCGTCGTCGCGCAGCATGGCCGTGTAGCGCTCGTTCAGCATCAGCGCGGAGAACGGCGGATTGTCTTTTCCGGCGGCGCGGAAGTTGGTGACCCAACGCGTGCCGAGGCCAATGTCGAGCGTGACCGAGCGGCCGATCATCTTTGAGAACGGCGGCAGCACCGTCTCACGCCAGTTATTCTCCCAACGCCCGCCATACATGTTGGTGGTGAAGGTCGACGGCTGGGCAGCCATGGCGCGGCCCGACAGCGCCGTGGCGGCAAGACCGGCCAGAGCCTGGCGGCGATTGATGTGAAACATGCGGTCCCCCTGTGGAAGATCCCCAAGGGCAAGTAAAACGCTATTGACGATTGTCGTCAATCGACAATAATGGTCGTGATTTGTGCACTACCCCGCGGGCTAAGTGATTGAAAAGGCGACCTTGTCGCCTTATCTGCTTGTCTCGTGGGCGTTTGGGCGCTGAAGTTTTGATCGTTTCGTCGAGGTGAGCGGACCCCATGGACAAACGTGCGCTTCGTCCCATCGCCCGCCTGTCGACCGAAGCCCAGGCGACGCTCAGCCTGCGGGAGCACATCCTGTCGGGCGCGCTCAAGCCCGGGGAGCGGCTGACCGAGACGCCGCTCGCCGAGCAGCTCGGCATCGCCCGCGCCACGCTCCGCATGGGGCTGCATCGCCTGGCGTCGGAAGGCATCCTGGTGCAGATCCCCTACACCGGCTGGCAGGTCGTCGCCCTGTCGGCCGACGATGTCTGGGAGCTGTGGACGTTGCGCAGCAGCCTGGAAGGCCTCGCAGCCAGGCTCACCGCCCAGCGCATGACCGACAGCGGCAGCGCCCGCGTGACCAAGGCGATGGAAGATCTGTCGAGCGCGTGCCGTCGCGGTCGCGTTCACGACATCAACAAAGCGGACTTCGCCCTCCACCACACCATCGTCGACTTGGCCGGTCACGGCCGGCTGTCGGAGCATTACCGGCAGGTCGAACAGCAGGTGCGGCTCTATATTGCCAGCACAAATGTCTACAGCGAACCGGACGATTGGTCCGTCGTCGTCGAGCACCATCGACCGCTCGCCGAGGCGCTGATCAAACGCGATCCCGAGCGGGCGGAGACCGAGGCGCGGCTGCACAATGAAACGTTCGGACGGAAGCTCGTCTCGGCTATGGGAGACGATAGAGCGCGCGCGCTCACGAAATAGTGGCTGACGAGGTCGTGCTGCAGCCGCTGCCGAAATCCGCGATCATCCGCGTGACCTTGCAACAGCATCCGAAAGTCTGGCCGCTTGTTCAAATAGAAGACCCAGCGATCGAGAACTTTCGCCGCGCTCGGTGTGATCTCCGACCGGCCGGGTTCGAAGAATGGGTATCTTCAAGGGATATCTTTCGCTCCAGATATCCACATAGCCTGCTCTGCAACGTTAGCGACCGATAGCCCAAAGAGAAATCGCTTTTCGCAAAAGCCTTCCCCGAACCTGATTTGAAATATCGCTCGAGATTCCGAGCGGTCGCCTCAGCCTTGACCGCGACATAGGACTCGAGCGTCGCAGGTAAGTATCGCGCCGTCGAGGTCACCTGGCCGGCGGCGTGCTCGGCGACTCGGTGCCGGAGGTCGTTGGTCGACCCGACATAGATATCGTCGTTGCGCAGTCTGAGAAAGTAGACGTACCACACCGGTCCGTCCTCCTACGCCAAGGCTTCGGAGGACACCCTGCGCCTTCGGCTTCGGGTGGCGCGCCACCCGAAGCCGAAGGCGCAGGGTGGCTGGGGCGCCAGGATTCGAACCTGGGATCGCGGTACCAAAAACCGCTGCCTTACCACTTGGCCACGCCCCAATCGCGCCATGCCGCCGCGACCATAGCCAGGACCGGGCGGCTCAACAAGCCTTCAACCGGGTCGGCGCCACCCACCAGCCCGACTCGGCGCGCGCGATGGCCGAGGCAGCGGCCTCGGCCTCGGCGTCGGTCGCGAACAGCGCGAAGCAGGTAGCACCGCTGCCCGACATGGCGTGGGCCAGCACGCCCGGCTGTGCCGACAACGCCGCCAGCACCGTGTCGATCACCGGGGTCAGCGACCGCGCCGGGGCCAGCAGGTCGTTGCCGAAACCGACCAGGCGCGCCACATCCGCCGGCGTGCGCAGGTCGCCCCAGTCCGACAGCGGCGGCGAGAACCCGCCGGTCCGCGCCTTGAACACCGCCGGCGTCGCCACGGCGACCCCGGGATTGACCAGCAGGATCGGCGTCGCCGGCAATCGCGGCAGCGGATCGAGCTGCTCGCCGATGCCGCGCATGCGGGTCGGCCGGCCGACCTGGCAGACCCAGACGTCGGCGCCGAGGCCGACCGCCACCCGCTGCGCGGCGTCGGGCGGCATCGCCACGCCCCACAGCGCCGACAGCGCCTGCAGCGCCGCCGCGGCGTCGG
>CAZEFK010000368.1:0-3277 GCA_964511405.1 uncultured Comamonadaceae bacterium
CGGCGGAGCGACGGCAGCGGCGCGGGCCGCGCCGGCCGCCGGCGTCGGGGCGGCGGCACGGGAGGCGCTGTCGCATGGCGGCTTCCTGTGCATGACCGTCGCCTTCTTCGCCTGCGGCTTCCAGCTCCAGTTCATCACGGCCCACCTGCCGCGCTTCCTCGGGCTGTGCGGGCTGCCGCCGTCGGTCGGCGCGCTGGCGCTTGGCGTGATCGGCCTGTGCAACGCCATCGGCTCGTACGCCTTTGGCCTGCTCGGCGCGCGCTACAGCCGCAAGCGGCTGCTGGCGGCGATCTACGCCATCCGCACCGTGGCCATCGCCCTCTATGTGTGGCTGCCGGTGACCGAGACCAGCACCCTGCTGTTCGCCGCGGTGATGGGCTTCAGCTGGCTGGGTGTGGTGCCGCTGGTGTCGGGGCTGATCAACCGGCTGTTCGGCCTGGGCAATTTCAACATGCTGTTCGGCCTGGTGTTCCTGTGCCACCAGCTGGGCGGCTTCCTGGGGCCGTGGCTGGGCGGCGTGGTGCTGGACCGTACCGGCGACTACACGGTCGCCTGGTACGCGATGCTGGCGATCGGGGCAGCGGCGGCGGTGCTTCAATGGCCGATGGACGACCGGCCGCGCGCGACGCAGCTGGCGCCGGCCTAACTCCGGTCCGCCGCGTCCACTCGGTTGCGGCCGGCCGCCTTGGCGCGGGACAGCGCGGCATGGGCGCGGGCAACCAGCGCGTCGAAGCGTTCGGCGGGCCGATGGGCGGCGACGCCGAACGAGCAGGTTGCCCGGCCGACCGCGGGAAAGCCGTGCGCTTCGACCAGGGCGCGCAGCTTCTCGGCCATCGCGGTCGCGCCGGCGAGGTCGGTGTCGGGGCAGATCATGACGAACGCCTCGCCGGCCCACCGGCCGACAATGTCGACCTGGCGCACGCCGGCCAGCAGCAGCGCGGCGAGCTGCTGCAAGACGGCGTCGCCGGCCTGGTGCCCGAAGCGATCGTTGATCGACTTGAACCCGTCGACGTCGGTCATGATCACCGACAGCGGCCGGCCATACCGCGCGGCCCGGGCGACCTCCGACACGGCCACGTCCAGCAGCCGCCAGCGGTTGAGCAGCCCGGTCAGCGGGTCGGTGCTCGACGCGGTCTCGATTTCCCGGGCGTTCAAGGCCAGCTGGGCGTGCGCCGCGGCCAGGGCGTTCTGGGTCTCCTTGAGCGCGCTGATATCGATGGCCAGGCTGTATTTCACGCGGCGGCCATCGAACCAGTCGATCAGCGTTTCGACCAGCTGGTACCAGCGCTCGTCGACATCGTTGAAATGCTCGAACACGATGCGGTTGCCGGTCGGCGGCGGGCAGGCGGTCAAGGCGCCGATCCGGCAGAACTGGCAAGGATGCGGCTGCTGGTAGATCGCTTCGTAGCATTTGCGCCCGACGACATCGCCGACGCGGTCCTGCATCAGGCGGTTGGTGCCGACCACTTCGTAGCTGTCGATGTCGGCAGCGTAGATCGGGAACGGGATGGCCTCGAAGACCCACGCCCAGCCGGCCGGATCGGACGGCCCGTAGCCTTGAGCGCGGCTCTCCGCCATCGTCCTGCTCCGACCCATTGTGCCGATAAGATCCGGGATAGACCTTTCAGCCTATTCTGGGCGATAGGCCCGGCGGGTTGTCAATCGATTGGTGGCGGGATCGCCGCTGCCGGCCGGCTTGACCACTGCCGGTTGTCCGGCTAAGGATGGTGCCGGTTCAACTTTGAGCTTGGGAGGTGTGCAGTGGTGACAATGCCCGTGCCGCTCCCGGTGGATCGACCGATCCGCTAGCTCCCGCTTGCCGGTTCGCGGGGCGAACCGCTCAAGCCTGACCCTCCCGATGTTCGAGCGCCGTCGATGCCGCCCTTGCGGGCGCGGTGGCCGCTCCCGAGGCAGGTTGAACCCGTGTCCCATCGCCACGCACGGACCCCGGGCGCGTTCCGCCCGGTCCTGAGCTTCCTGTTCCGTCAATGGCGCCGCCAGCCCGTGCTGGCCGCGGCCATTGCCGCGGCCATGACCGCCGCGACCCTGGCCGACATGCTGATCCCGCTGTTCGCCGGGCGCCTGGTCGATGCGATCGCCGCCGCCGGGCCCCCGTGGACGCACATTGGCGATCGGGAGGCGGCACGCGATCAGGGGATCGCGGCCATCGCCGCGATGGCCGGGCTCGGGCTGGTGCTGATCGTCATGCGCGCGGCCGCATTCCTGGGCATCATCCGCCTGACCCTGCGCATCATGACCGACGCCGCCGCCGAGGCGTTCTGGCGGATCCAGCGCTTCGCCACCGACTGGCATGCCAACAGCTTCGCCGGCTCGACGGTGCGCAAGGTGACCCGGGGCATGTGGGCGATCGACACGATCGACGACATCCTGCTGCTGGCCCTGCTGCCGCCCCTGGTCGTGCTGGCGGGCTCGACCCTGCTGATGGGGCTGCGCTGGCCCGCGATGGGGGCGCTTGTCGCGGCCGGCGCCGGCCTCTATGTGGTCCAGGCCGTGGCCGTCACCCTCGGCTATGTGGCGCCGGCGGCGCGCCTGTCGAACCGCTGGGACACCCGCCTCGGCGGCGTGCTGGCCGACGCCATCGGCTGCAATGCCGTGGTCAAGGCGTTCGGCGCCGAGGCGCGCGAGGACCGGGCGCTTGATGCCGTCCTGGCGAAGTGGCGGTCGCGCACCCGGCGCACCTGGTGGCGGGCGACGGCCAACGGCCGGGCCCAGGACGCGACGCTGCTGGCCCTGCGCACGGCGGTGGCGGCGGGCGGCCTGTGGCTGTGGTGGCAGGGGCGCGCGACGGCGGGCGACCTGACTTACGTCCTGACCACCTATCTCGTGGTGCACGGCTATCTGCGCGACGTCGGCATGCAGATCGCCAACCTACAGCGCTCGATCAACGAGATGGACGAGCTGGTGGCGCTGCTGTCGGCGCCGCTGGGCGTGGCCGACCGGCCCGGCGCGCCGGCGATCGCGGTCACCGCCGGCGCCATCCGCTTCGAGCAGGTGCGGTTCCACTATGCCGGCCACGCCACGCCGCTCTATGACGGCCTGTCGGTCGCGATCGCGGCCGGCGAGCGGGTCGGGCTGGTCGGCCATTCGGGGTCGGGCAAGACCACCTTCGTCAAGCTGGTCCAGCGGCTGTACGACGTGACCGGCGGCCGGATCCTGATCGACGGCCAGGACATCGCGTCGGTGACCCAGGCGTCGCTGCGCGGCTCGATCGCGCTCGTTCAACAGGAGCCGGTGCTGTTCCACCGGTCGCTGGCCG
>CAZEFK010000369.1:0-3268 GCA_964511405.1 uncultured Comamonadaceae bacterium
CGACGTCAACCCGCTCAAAGGAAAACAGCTCACCAACATACGCACTACCGCCAAAGACGAGGCGGTGCGGCTGACCCCGCCGCAGATCATGAGCCTCGAGCAAGCGATCGCCTATATCGCCGATGACGAGCTCGTCGAGGTAACCCCGCGATCGATCCGCCTGCGCAAGCGGCTGCTCGATCCCAACGCCCGCAAGCGCGCCGCCAAGGCGAAGGAAGCGAGCTGAGGCGAAAGCCTCACGGCTCGTTTCCCTGGGCCAGCGCCTGTAGCCGCGCCATCGCCTCGTCGGCGCGGTCGGCCGGCACGAACAGGTGATCGTGGAAGAACGCCGACACGGGGTTCACCGGAATCCCCGCATCGGCCAGCGTGCGCGCGATGGCGGCCAGGAAGCCGACGGCCTCCAGGCTGGACTGCACGGTCAGCGTGATCCGGCGGCAGCGGAAGCCGTGGCTGAGCCCGGCGGCCTCGGCTTCGGGCAGAATCAGGGTCAGCCCTTCGGCCTCGCGGAAGGTCATGAGCGGCGTCACCGCCAGCGGCATCCTGTCGACCGTTGCGAACACGTAGGTCCCGTCGTCCAGCCGGGGCCGCATGGTCGACAGCAGCACCGCGAGATCGGTTTCACCCATGGCCGCCCCCAGGTTGGCCGCGTCCAGCCAGGACCATGACCGCGGCCGCCAGCTGCAGCCCGGCCGCGGCCAGGAACGGCGCGGCGTAGCTGCCGGTGCCGTCGCGCAGCAGGCCGAAGGCCGCCGGCGCGAAGGCGAACAGAGCCTGGCTGACGGCCGTCACCAGGGCAACCACCCGCCCGACGTCGGCGGGCGAGACCTCGCGCTGGGCGATCAGCGGCGGCAGCGTGACCAGGTTGCCGACGCCGAGGCCGCACAGCACGCAGCCGGCCAGCAGCGGCGCGGCCCCCGAGGCCAGCGCCAGCAGCGCCGTGCCGGCCGCCTGCATCAGGAAATTGGCGGCGGCCAAGCGGCGGCGATCGCGATTCGCCAGCGGCCCCAGCGCCAGCCGGCCGGCGACGGCGCAGGCCGCGGCCAGGCTGAGTGCCGCGCCCGCCGGGCCGTCGCCCAGATCGGGCGCCAGACGGGCGACCAGCAGCGCGATCAGCCCGATCTGGGCGAACAGCCCGAGCGCGAAGGCCGCGGCCAGGGTCAGGAAGCCGCGGCTGCGCACCAGCCCCGGGTCGGATCGCGCCTCGGCGGCCGGTGCCGCGCTGCCGCTGGCCGCGCCGTCGGGCGCCAGGCCCAGCGCCGCCGGCGTCGTGCCGAGATAGCGGCCGACCAGCGGCCACAGCACCGCCAGCATGGCGAGGGCGACCAGCGCCGCCGCCAGCCGGAACCCCAGATGCCCGATCAGGGCGACCCACAGCGGCGCGAACAGCAGGCCGCCGACGCTGGCGCCGTTGAAGGCATGGCTCAGGGCCTGGGCGCGCCGGCGCTCGAACCAGGGCGACACCATGGCCGCGATCGCCGGCACGCTGGTCGCAGCCCAGCCGGCACCGCTCAGCAGCGTCGCGCCGAACAGCGCCGCCGGAGTGGGCGCATAGGCCCAGCCGAGCACGCCCAACGCCGAGGCGACCAGCCCGGCGCGGGTCACCGCCGGCACGCCGAAGCGGCGATGGGCCGCCGCCAGCTTGGTGAGGGCCAGGGCGCTCAGCAGGAAGTGCGCCGTGATCGCCGCCGCGACGGCCGAGACCGGCCAGCCATGGGTCTCGGTCAAGATGCGCAGAAACACCGAGGGGCCGTAAAAGCCGACGCCCCAGGCGAACATGGCGAGGGTGAAGGCGGCCGCCACTACCTTCCACCCGAAGAAAAGCTTGGTCATGCCGTCGATCTAGCAACGGCCGGGCGCCGGCGCTGGCCGGATTCGGACTCGATCAGCGCCGCCCTGATCGAGCTTGATGGGATCAAAGTTGACCGGTCGGCCGCCAGACAGCGATGCACTCTGCCCGTCACAAACCGCTGTCGGCGGCGCGCCGTCGATGCCGAACGTTGTGGCCAGCGCTTGAACACCAACCGGAGTCACGGCGAGCGCCCGACTATCCCGGATATGCCGCACCCAATCGTGCTCGAGAGCGTGCCGAAGAAGTGCGGCACCGACCGCCCCGGCCAAGTGCGGCCGGCGCTCGCTCCAGTCGAGGCAAGGGCGACAGAACACTCGGCGCCTGGATGCGCGGCAAAGATCGACGCCCACCGCATCGAAGAACGACCGACCGGCATCGGTTAGTTGCCCGCCATCCTCGTCGAGCAGAATGCAAGACCGTTGGACCAGCCGATCGGTGATCGCGACGGCGATGCGGCCGGCCATGTGGTCATAGCACGTACGCGCGCGTCGAAGCGTCTCGCCGCCGCGCCAGAGGTGGCGCTGCCGGGCGGGGCCGTCCTGCGCCACGACCATGAGACCTTCGAGCATGCGCGCGACATGCGCAGAGGCCAGGCGGAAATAGCGTCGCCGGCCCCGCTTTTCGACCGCGAGCAATCCGGCATCGCTAAGTTTCGCAAGATGGCCGCTCGCCGTCTGCGGCGCCACGCCCGAGACGTAGGCGAGCTCCGAGGCCGTCAATGTCCGGCCATCCATCAAGGCGCTAAGCATGTTGGCCCGCCCCGGATCGCCGACGAGCGCCGCGACCTGGGCGATTTTGGGTCCGGTGTCCATAGTCTTTCAGTATGCCGGTGAGGGCGCCGCGCCAAGCTCAATTACTTCGGCCACGGCCGTAGTAGTTCCATGAGACATTCGATTACGGGACATACGTTGCTGGCCACGAGCATACCGACAAAGCTGAGTGTGGCCAATGCAAGCGATTTCTCACAATACGAGGCAGCCGGAACAAGCCAGCCTTCAACACAGATCATCGCAATCGCATCTCGCGAAGGTGCTGGCGCTTGCGGCCATGAGCCTCGGCCTTGGCGTGGTGCAGCTCGACATCACGATCGTCAATACCGCTTTGAGCAGCATAGGCGTCTCGCTCGGCGGGAGCGTTGCCGAGCTGCAGTGAGTGGTGACGGCCTATACCATCGCGTTCGGTGCCTTCATCTTGACCGCCGGCGCGCTGGGCGACCGCGTTGGCGCCAAACGGATATTTATCGGCGGCTTTGCGCTCTTCACCTTGGCTTCACTCGCCTGCGCACTGGCGCCGTCGGCGCTGTTCATCGTCGCCGCGCGCTCCGTGCAGGGCCTCGCGGCGGCAATCCTGGTGCCGAACTCGCTGACGCTGCTCAATCACGCCTACGCCGATCCGAAGGCGCGCGGCCGCGCGGTTGGC
>CAZEFK010000370.1:0-3254 GCA_964511405.1 uncultured Comamonadaceae bacterium
GTCGAGGCCGATGTCCTGGCCGGGCCGCTGCTGGCCGAGGAGGCGCGGGCGGCCGGCGTCGTCTATTCGCTGGCCTATGGCGACCAGCCGGCCTTGACCGCCGAGCTGGTCGACTGGGCCCGCGCCTGCGGCTTCGCCGTGGTCGCGGCGGGCAAGGGCACCAAGTACCTGCCGAGCTACCATGCGGTCACGCCCGACGACGTCTGGGCCCATTACGGCCTGACGCCCGAGGCCGCGCGCGCCGGCGGCATGAATGCCCAGATGTTCAACTCGTTCCTGGACGGCACCAAGTCGGCGATCGAGATGGCGGCGATCGCCAACGCCTGCGGCCTCGACGTCCCCGAGCACGGGCTGGGCTTCCCGCCCTGCGGCGTCGACGACCTGCCCCATGTGCTGCGGCCGGCGGCGGCGGGCGGCGTGCTGGAGCGCGCCGGCATGGTCGAGGTGGTGTCGTCGCTGGAGCGCGACGGCCGGCCGGTGTTCCGCGACCTGCGCTGGGGCGTCTATGTCGTGCTGGAGGCGCCCAACGACTACGCCGCCGCCTGCTTCCGGCAGTATGGCCTCAGGACCGACGCCAGCGGCCGCTATGCGGCCATGTACAAGCCCTACCACCTGATCGGGCTGGAGCTGGCGGTGTCGATCCTGTCGGCCGCCCTGCGCGGCGAGCCCACCGGCCAGGCCGCGGGCTTCCGCGGCGACGTGGCGGCGGTCGCCAAGCGCGCGCTCAAGGCCGGCGAGCGGCTGGACGGCGAGGGCGGCTACACGGTCTGGGGCCGGCTGATGCCGGCGGCGCGCAGCCTTGCCCTGGGTGCGTTGCCGATCGGCCTGGCGCACGGCGTCCGCCTGGTTCGCGATGTTGCGGCCGGGGCGGTGGTCGGCTGGGCCGACGTCGAAGCGCCGGCCGGCGATGCGGTCGCGGCGCGGCGCGCCATGGAGCAGCGCTTCGCGCCGGTGGCCCAGGCGGCCGAATAGGGGCGGCCGAATAGGGAACTTTGCTGCCCTCCTGCCTTTGTACCTTCGGGTTCAGGCTAGGAGGGCGGTTCCTTGAGCACCGGCAAGATCCGCGTCGCCATCGTCGGCGTCGGCAACTGCGCGTCGTCGATCGTGCAGGGTGTCGAGTTTTACCGCGGCACCAATGAGGACGCCGACGTCCCCGGCCTGATGCATGTGCGGCTGGGCGGCTACCATGTCGGCGACATCGAGGTCGTCGCCGCCTTCGACGTCGCCGCGACCAAGGTCGGGCGCGACTTGGCCGAGGCGATCCTGGCGCCGCCCAACAACACCTGCGTGTTCGCCCCGGTGCCGCCGACCGGCGTGCAGGTCCGACGCGGCCCGACCCTGGACGGCATCGGCCGCTATGTCGCCCATCGCATCGAGGAGTCGCCCGAGCCGCCGGTCGACGTGGCGGCCGTCCTGCGCGAGTCGGGCGCCGAGGTGATGGTGTGCTACCTGCCGGTCGGCTCGGAGCGCGCGGCCGAGTGGTATGCCGAGCAGGCGCTGGCGGCCGGCTGCGCGCTGGTCAACTGCATCCCGGTGTTCCTGGCCTCGCGGCCCGAATGGCGCGACCGGTTCGCGGCGCGCGGCCTGCCGCTGGTCGGCGACGACATCAAGTCCCAGGTCGGCGCCACCATCACCCACCGGGTGCTGGCGACCCTGTTCCGCGAGCGCGGCGTGCGCCTGGACCGCACCTACCAGCTCAATTTCGGCGGCAACACCGACTTCGAGAACATGCTCGAGCGCGAGCGCCTGGAATCCAAGAAGGTCTCCAAGACCAACGCCGTGGTCAGCCAGGTCGGCCGGGCCATGAACGGCGACGCCCATGTCGGCCCGAGCGACCATGTGCCGTGGCTGACCGACCGCAAATGGGCCTATATCCGCCTGGAAGGCACGACGTTCGGCAATCTGCCGCTCAATTGCGAGCTGAAGCTGGAGGTCTGGGATTCGCCCAACTCGGCCGGCGTGGTCATCGACGCCATCCGCTGCGCCAGGCTCGCCCTCGACCGCGGCATCGCCGGCGCCCTGGACGGCCCGTCCAGCTACTTCATGAAAAGCCCGCCCGAGCAGGTGACCGACGCCCAGGCCCGGCTCCTGACCGAGGCGTTCATCCGCGGCGAGGCTTAGCTGTTGCGCCGGACGAACTTGAAGAACCGGCTCAGCTTTCCGTCGACCGTGTGGTCCTGGTACAGGAAGGCCAGCTGCTTCTCGTCGAACTTGGCGAAGAACGACTCCCAGTCGATTTCTTCCAGGTTCTGGTCGTTCTCGTCGTCATAGCCGGGGAACTCGATGCGCAGCACGCCCGGGTCGCGGTCGTGCGCCGTGGTCTTGACCGAGGTCGGCCGGCCTTGACGTTGCTCGACCCAGCGCCGGATGAACTCGTGGTCGGTCGTGATGTTGCTGCGGGCTTCGGCCATCGTTACCTCCTGCCGGCCCAACGGCGTGCCCCGATGGCCTGTTCCGGGTCAGGGCAGGGCGGCGATCCCGCGCTCGGCCGGGGCCGCGGGCAGGCCGGCGCCGCGCACCTCGGCGACGTGATGCTCCAGTTCGATCGCCCGGTGGCGGGCAGTGTGGGCGGCCAGGACGCGGGCGCGCGCGGCCTGCCCGATCGCGCGCCGCCGGGCCGGCGACAGCGCCAGCAGGGGGGCCAAATCAGCGGCCGAGCGGGCCACCAGCACCTCGCGGCCGGGCTCCAGGACCGCATCAAGCCCGACCCACCAGTCGCTGATGATCGGGGTGGCGCAGGCCGCGGCCTCGAACAGGCGCACGCTCGGCGACCAGCCGGCGGCGATCATGTCGGCGCGGGTCACGTTCAGGGTGAAGGCCTGGGCGCTGTAGAAGGCGGCATGGCGGCCGGGCGGCAGGTGCTCGACGCGCTCGACATTGGCCGGCCAGTCCAGGCCGTCGGGATATTGCGCCCCGGCGACCACGAAGCGCCGGCCGGGCATCCGCCGCGCCGGATGCCGCAGCAGGGCGTCCAGGGTCGGCTGCCGGTCCGGGCTGTAGGTTCCGAGATAGCCCAGCAGCCAGCGCTTGCGCCCGGGGACCGGGCGATAGAGCTCGGGATCGACCGCGCAGTGCAGCGCGCGGGCGCGGCGGGCGCGCCACTGCCGCTCGAGCTGCCGCAGGATCGGGCCGCCGGTGAACGACAGGTACAGGTCGAAGGCCGGGATCAGATCAGGCGTCAGGTACTCGGCCCGGCCGTGCGCCAGCATCTGCAGCGTGACCGGCGTGTCGATGTCGTAGAAGGCGACCACGCC
>CAZEFK010000371.1:0-3230 GCA_964511405.1 uncultured Comamonadaceae bacterium
GAGCTTTCGCCGTAGAACGGCGCGGCGTAGAGCTTGTCGTTGACGGTCAGCGCCGAGCGGATCGCCGGCAGCAGGTCGTCGACGTCATAGCTGGGGCCGAGCTTGTCCAGCGCCACCAGCCAGCCCTGCTTGGCCCAGATCGGCACTTCGTAGGTGCCGATGGTCAGGATGTCGAACTGGCCACCCTTGGTCGCGATATCGGTGGTGACGCGCTGGCGCAGCACGTTCTCTTCCAGCGTCACCCACTCGACCTGGATGTCCGGGTTGGCGGCCGTGAACGCGCCGGTCAGCCCCTGCATCCGGATCATGTCGCCGTTGTTCACGGTAGCGATGGTCAGCTTGGTCTGAGCCAGCGCCGGGCCCGCCAGGACCAGGCAGGCCGCCGCGGCGGCGGCCGCGAGCTGCGTCTTCATGCGCTTCCTCCCTGCATGAGCATATGCTCTGTAACTGAACGTATGCTCATACGATGCAAGGACCGTGTCAACGGGCTTTCGTCTGGATCGGGCCGAGCCTTTGCGCTTGCTTCCGGCAAGACGGCATGGTTCGGGATAGCGATGAGCCAATTGCGAGACCGGATCGGCGAACAGCGCCGGGGCGATCCTCGGCATCCATGAGCGGCCGCAGCGTCCAGCGCCACGACGCGTTCTTCCATGTCCTGCTCGACCGGCCGGGCACCGCCGGAGCGCTGCTGCGCGAGCGCCTGCCGCCCGAGGTCGCGGCCCTGCTGTCGCCGGCGCCACCGGAGCTGGTGCCTGGCAGCTTCGTGTCCCGCGCCTTGCGCGGCTACCGCACCGACCGGCTGTATCGCACAACCACGGTCACCGGCCGGCCGGCGCTGGTCTATGCGCTGCTCGAGCACAAATCGACGCCCGATCCGCGGATCGCCCTGCAGCTCCTGGGCTACCAGTACCAGATCCTGGCCCAATGGGAGCGGACCGAGGGCCGCGGCGCCGACGGCCGGCTGCGGCCGCTGCCGGCGCTGGTTACGATGGTGGTCTACAATGGCGCGGCTCCCTGGACAGCGCCGCTGTCGTTGGCGGAAGCCACCGACGCCGACCCGGCGATGCGGCCCTTTTTGCCCGACGCCCGCTACAGCCTGGTCGACCTGGGGCGCATCCCGGATGCCGAGCTGTCGGCCGAACGGCCGCTGCGGGTCGGGCTGATGATCCTGAAGCATGGGCCGATCGGCCGTGCCGGCCGTCGCAAACTCCTCCAGCTCGCCCGCGAGGCGCAGCGCCTCGGCCGCGACGACCTGCTGACATTGTTCTACTACCTGGGCGTCACGCTGGCCGATGCCCGCGGCGACATGATCCGGAGTATCCTGCGCGAGGTTCTGCCGGACGAGGAGGAGCAGATGGTCACCACCTTTGCCCAACGATGGCTCGACGAAGGCCGGGCCGCCGGTAAAGCCGAGATGCTGGCCCGTCAGATCCAGCGCCGCTTCGGTCCACTGGATCAGGCGACCGAGACGCGCCTGCACACTGCGACCGACCAGCAGCTCGACCTGTGGAGCGAGCGGATCCTCGATGCCTCGGATCTCGATCAGCTCTTCGCCGATCCACCGAGCGCCCAGCGTTGACCGCGCGCTGAGTTTCTCGCACCGCGCGTCGCGCGCTATCCCGCCAGCAGCGCCTCGGCGGTCGTCTCGTCGGTGATCAGGCCGTTGAGGATGCCGCCAGCCAGGGCGGCTCGGATGGCGGCGACCTTGGACGGGCCCTTGGCGACGCCGACCACCGGCCGCTCCGCCGGCACGGCGCGCGGCACGCTCATCATCCGCCGATTGGTGCCGGCGTCGAGGATCCGGCCCTGGGCGTCGAAGGCCCAGCCGGTGATCTCGCCGACCGCGCCGTGGCGCATCAGCTCCCACAGCTCGTCCTGGGTGATGAAGCCGTCGACATAGAGCTGAGCCTCGGCGTCGATCTGGCCGACCCCGACCAGGGTGAGGTCGGCGCGCTCGGCCAGCGCCCGCACCTTGCGCACCGGCTCCAGGCCCAGCAGCAGCCGCTGCTCCTCGGGCGAGGCGGCGATCACCGGCAGCGGCATCGGGAAGTGCCGGGCCTGGGTCAGGTCGGCCAGTTTGCTCAGCACGTCGAAGAAGCTGGCCGAGCCGTCGCGGGCGATATTGCCGATCAGGGAGACGAGCTGGTGCAGCGGGCAGCGCATCGGCGGGATCTGGTTGATCGCGGCGCGCAGCGCGCGGCCGGTGCCCAGCGCCACGATGACAGGCGTCTCGGTGCGCAGCGTCTGCTCCAGGTAGGCCGCCGCCGCCTCGGCAATGCCGACCGCGCTGCCGGCATGGCCGGGGTCGCTCGGCACCACCTCGCAATGGGCCAGGCCGAAGCGCTCGGCCAGGCGGGCGGCCAGCGCCATGCAGGCGCCGATCGGATGCTCCAGGCGGAAGGTGATCAGCCGCTCGCTGAGCGACAGCGACACCAGCCGCTGCGCGGTCGGGCGCGACACGTTCAGCTTGCGCGCGATCTCGTCCTGGGTGTTGCCGGCGATGTAGTACAGCCAGCCGGCGCGCGCGGCGTCGTCCAGGCGCGACTTGTCGGGATCCGAGGCCACGGTTTCCTGTTCTCCACTGCTTGAAGCGCGCCGGCGCTCATGCTCCGAGCGTTTGCCCAAGGCGTCAAGTTTGACGCCGATCAAAGCAGCCGTTCGCCGCCTCAGCTCTTGTGCGGCCTATGCGCCGGCGGGGATTGCCCCTGGCTGCCCGATCGTTACGGGCCAAATGGGAAGACGCCAAATGGGAAGACGAGGAGAGCGCGGCATGGCGAAGGTCATCGGCATCGATCTCGGCACCACCAATTCCTGCGTCGCGATCATGGAGGGCGGCAAGGCGCGGGTGATCGAGAACCAGGAGGGCGCTCGCACCACGCCCTCGATCGTGGCCTTCGCCAAGGATGGCGAGGTCCTGGTCGGCCAGGCCGCCAAGCGCCAGGCGGTGACCAACCCCGACGCCACCGTCTTCGCGATCAAGCGCCTGATCGGGCGGCGCTACGACGACCCGATCGTGGCCAAGGACAAGGGCCTGGTGCCCTACCAGATCGTCGCCGGCGACAATGGCGACGCCTGGGTCGAGGTCCGGGGCAAGCGCTACAGCCCCAGCCAGATCTCGAGCTTCGTGCTGAAGAAAATGAAGGAAGTGGCCGAGGCCAACCTGGGCGAGACGGTGACCCAGGCGGTGATCACGGTGCCGGCCTACTTCAACGACAGCCAGCGCCAGGCGA
>CAZEFK010000372.1:0-3222 GCA_964511405.1 uncultured Comamonadaceae bacterium
GGCGTCGTCGCCAAGATTATCGCCTAACAACTCGGGCGCTCGACAGGGGATCGGCCCGGGGCAACCCGGGCCTGGAGCAAGCAGACCATGGACAATCAGAACATCCGCATCCGCCTCAAGGCGTTCGACCACCGGGTGCTCGACCAGTCGACCTCGGAGATCGTCAACACGGCGAAGCGGACGGGCGCCCGGGTACGCGGCCCGATTCCACTGCCGACCGAGATCGAGCGGTACACGGTCAACCGGAGCCCGCACGTCGACAAGAAGAGCCGCGAACAGTTCGAGATCCGCACCCACAAGCGGCTGCTCGACATCGTCGATCCGACGCCGCAGACGGTCGATGCGCTGATGAAGCTCGACCTGGCGTCCGGCGTCGACGTCGAAATCAAGTTGTAAGTTCAGAGTTCGGGGGATCCGCGTCATGCGATCCGGATTGATCGCCCAGAAGATGGGCATGACCAGAATATTTACGGAGGCCGGCGAGCACGTGCCGGTCACCGTGCTGCGCGTCGACCAGGCGCAGGTGACGGCTGTCCGCACCGCCGAGACCGACGGCTATACCGCCGTGCAGGTCGGCGTCGGCACCGCCAAGGTGAAGAACGTCACCAAGGCCGAGCGCGGCCATTTCGCCAAGGCCAAGGTCGAGCCCAAGAAGAAGGTGGTCGAGTTCCGGGTCGCGGCCGACGCCGTGCTGCCGGTTGGCGCCGAGCTGTCGGTCGAGCACTTCGTCGCCGGCCAGATCATCGACGTGACCGGCACGACCATCGGCAAGGGCTTTGCCGGCGGCATGAAGCGGCACAACTTCGGTGGCCTGCGGGCGACTCACGGCGTGTCGGTCAGCCATCGCAGCCATGGCTCGACCGGTAACCGCCAGGATCCCGGCAAGACCTTCAAGAACAAGAAGATGGCCGGTCACATGGGCGACGTCCGGGTGACCACCCAGAACCTGACGGTGGTCGGGACCGACGCGGCGCGCGGCCTGATCATGGTCAAGGGCGCCGTGCCCGGTGCCCGCGGTGGCTGGGTGCTGGTGCGCGACGCGGTCAAGCGCAAGCGCATCGACAGCGCCCCGTTCCCCGGCGCCGTGAAGAGCGCCCCGGAGGCTGCGGCCACGGCCGCGCCGGAAGGTGACAGCCATGCAAGTTAAGGTGACCAATCTCGCGGCCGAAGAGGTCGGGACGATCGAGCTGTCGGAGTCGGTGTTCGGCCTGCAGGCGCGCGTCGACATCCTGGACCGCGTGGTGCAGTGGCAGCTCGCCAAGCGGCGCGCCGGCACCCACAAGGCCAAGGGCATCAGCGAGATCAGCGGCACGACCAAGAAGCCATACAAGCAGAAGGGCACCGGCCGCGCCCGCCAGGGCAGCATGCGGTCGCCGCAGTTCCGCGGCGGCGCCGCAATCTTCGGCCCGGTCGTGCGCGACCACGGCTACGACCTGCAGAAGAAGGTGCGCAAGCTGGGCCTGGCGACCGCGCTGTCGGTCAAGCTGGCCGAGGGCAAGCTCGAGGTCGTCGACAGCCTGGCCGGCGTCGCCAAGACCAAGGAGCTGGCCGACCGCTTCGCCAAGCGCGGCTGGTCGTCGGTGCTGATGATCGACGGGTCGGAGATCGAGGCCGGCTTCGCCCGGGCCGCGGCCAACCTGAAGCATGTGGACGTGCTGCCCAGCCAGGGCGCGAACGTCTACGACATCCTGCGGCGCGACACCCTGGTGTTGTCACGGGCCGCCGTCGAGCAGCTGGAGGCGCGCCTGAAATGACCGCCCGACCGAAGCAGAAGCCGCCGGTTCTGACCAAGGAGCAGATGTACGATCTGATCCTGGCGCCGGTGATCACCGAAAAGGCGACCCGTATCACCGAGTATCACCAGGTGACGTTCCGGGTCGCCCTGCACGCCACCAAGCCCGAGATCAAGGCGGCGGTGGAGGGGCTGTTCGGCGTTCAGGTGCGGGCGGTGAACACCGTTCGCGTGGCAGGCAAGAAGAAGATGTTCCGCGGCCGTCCGGGCCAGCGGTCGGACTTCAAGAAGGCGATGATCACGCTGGCCGAAGGCCAGACGATCGACGTCACGACCGGGATCTGAGGCCATGGCGCTCAAGCAATTCAAGCCGGTGACCCCCAGCCTGCGCGAGCTGGTGCTGGTGGATCGATCCGACCTCTGGAAGGGCAAGCCGGTCAAGAAGCTGACCACGGGCCTGACCGAGGCCGGCGGCCGCAACAACACCGGCCGCATCACCCTGTGGGGGCGCGGCGGCGGCCACAAGCGGCGGTACCGGATCATCGACTTCAAGCGGCGCAAGTTCGACGCCGTGGGCACGGTCGAGCGGATCGAGTACGACCCGAACCGGACGGCGTTCATCGCCCTGGTGTCCTATGAGGACGGCGAGCAGGCCTACATCCTGGCCCCGCAGCGCCTCAAGGCCGGCGACAAGGTGGTGGCGGCCGAGAAGGCCGACATCAAGCCGGGCAACGCCATGCCGCTGAAGAGCATCCCGGTCGGCACCATCGTGCACAATGTCGAGCTGAAGGCCGGCAAGGGCGGCCAGCTCGCACGCTCGGCCGGCACCTATGTGCAGCTGGTCGGCCGCGATCAGGGCTATGCCCAGATCCGCCTGGCCTCGGGCGAGCTGCGCATGGTCCGCGGCGAATGCATGGCCTCGATCGGCGCCGTGTCGAACCCCGACCAGCAGAACGTCAATTACGGCAAGGCCGGCCGCATGCGCTGGCTGGGCCAGCGCCCGAGTGTCCGCGGCGTCGCCATGAACCCGATCGACCACCCGCATGGCGGCGGCGAAGGCCGCACCTCGGGTGGCCGCCATCCGGTGACGCCGTGGGGCAAGCCGACCAAGGGCAAGAAGACGCGCAGCAACAAGAAGACGGACCGGCTGATCGTGCGCCGCCGTCACGCGAAGTAGGAGGCCGCTCGGCATGGCGCGCTCGACCTGGAAGGGGCCGTTTGTCGACGGCTATCTCCTCAAGAAGGCGGACAAGGTCCGGGGCTCCGGCCGCGCCCTGCGGCTAGACGACGCCCGCCTCGGCCAACTGCGTGAGTTGCGCTGGGGTCAGGCCCAGTTCATCGCACCACACCTGGCGGTTGTGTTCGCCCACCGGGCCATGGATGTTCACAGCATCGCGCGCGTCGTGCTCGCATTTACGGCTTTCTGTCTGGTCGCCAGCGCCATTTACATCCTCAACGACCTTGCCGACCGCCACAAAGATCGGCTGCAT
>CAZEFK010000373.1:0-3220 GCA_964511405.1 uncultured Comamonadaceae bacterium
GGCGCGCTGCCCCGGCGCCGGGCCACGGCCGCCGCGCTGGGCGCCGCCGCGGCCGGCTCGGCGCTGGCCTATGCCACCCTCGGCCCGCCCTGGCATGTCCTGCTCGGGGCCGCCGCCGGCATCGCCGCGGCTGCGCTCCGCGCATGACCGACTTGGCGCTGGTGCTGGCCATGGCCGCCGTGACCTACGCCACCCGGGCGGCCGGTTTGGCCGCCGCCCGCCTGGTGCCGCGCCAGGGCCGCGCCGGCGCCGCCTTCGACGCCGTTCCCGCCGCCATGATCGGCGCCGTGGTCGCGCCCATGGCGCTGGCGACCGGCTGGCCCGAGACCGCCGCCGCCCTGGTGGCCGCCCTGGCGGCCCGCCGCCTGCCGCTGATCGGCACGGTCGCTACAGGCACCGCCGCCGTCGTCCTGCTGCGCGCCCTCTGAGGAGCCCGGATGAGTCCCGAAGTCCACGACCTGCTGACCGCCGCCGGTGTGCCGTTCGCCGTGCACGAGCATCCCGCCATCGTCTCGTTCGAGGACGCCAAGGCGGTCCTGCCCTTCGACCCGGATGCCATGGTCAAGGGCCTGGCATTCCGCACCCCCGACGGGCGCTACGCGATCGTCGCCCTGCGCGCCGTCGACCGCGCCGACTACAAGGCGATCGCCGACGCGCTCGGGATCCGGCGCGCCGACCTGCGCCTGGCTACGGCCGAGGAGGTGGAGGCCGAGCTGGGCCTGGTGCCGGGCGGCGTGGTGCCGCTGCCGCTGCGCGGCGCCACGGTTCTGGTCGACCGGGCGGTGCCCGACCTGCCGCTGGTCTATTGCGGCACCGGCCGGCGCGAGGCGACGCTGGAGATCGCCGGATCGGCGCTGGTCAGGGCCGCCGCCGGCACCATCGGCCGGTTCGCCAAGGCGGCGCCGACCGGGTAGCATGGCTCGGGACGGCCACGAACGGAGGCGCGCCTGACCATCAAGCAGCTGGGCTACCTGGTGGCCCTGGCCGAGGAGCGCCATTTCGGGCGGGCCGCCGCGCGCTGCCAAGTGGCGCAGCCGACGCTGTCGGCCGGGATCCAGGCGCTGGAGGCGCTGTTCGGGGTGCCGATCGTCGAACGCGGCCAGCGCTTCGAGGGCTTCACGCCCGAGGGCGAAACCGTGCTGGCCTGGGCGCGCCGGATGGACGCCGACTGGCGCGCTTTGCAGCAACGCCTGGCCGAGCTGCGCGGCGGCTTGGCCGGGCGCCTGACCCTGGGCGTGATCCCCAGCGCCCTGCCAGCCGTGGCGCGGCTGACCGCGCCCTTCGCGCGCCGCCATCCGGCGGTGTCGCTGACCATTTATTCGATGACCTCGATCGCCATCGAGCGCACCCTGCACGCCTTCGAGATCGACGGCGGCATCACCTACCTGGACAACGAGCCGCTGAGCCAGGTCGAGGCCGTGCCGCTCTATGCCGAACGCTACGTGCTGCTGGAGCCGGTCGGCGCCAGCGACGGCAGCCGCACCGCGATCAGCTGGGCCGAGGCGGCCGAGCGCCCGCTGTGCCTGCTGACCCCCAACATGCAGAACCGGCGCATCCTCGACACCACGTTCCGCCAGCTGGGCCTGGCCCACCGGCCGATGGTCGAGACCGACTCGGTGATCAATCTCCTGACCCATGTCGCCGCCGGCCTGTGGTCGACCATCCTGCCGGCGCAGTTCGTGGCCTGGGCCGGCCAGCCCCCCGGCACCCGCACCCTCGACCTGGTCGAGCCCGCCGTCGAGCACCGGGTCGGGCTCGCCTATGTCGGCCGCGAGCCGCAATCGCCGCTGGTCCGCGCCCTGCTGCAGGTGATCCGCCAGGACCGCCCCTTCGCGTGATAGACTTTTGCTATCGCGTAATCGAAAGCAAATATTTGAACGGATCCAAGCTGCGCCCGACTTTCCCCTAAAGCACATAGGGAGCGTGCGCCCCGTGAACGCGTGGGATGACGGCGCGGCCGCCGAGATCATGGCCGAGCACCGCGACCGGCCCGGCGCCCTGCTGCCGATGCTGATCGCCCTGCAGGACCGCTTCGGTTTCGTCGCGCCCGACGCCGTGCCGGCAATCGCCGAAACGTTGAACCTCAGCCGCGCCGAAGTGCATGGCGTGGTCAGCTTCTATCACGACTTCCGCACCGAACCGCCCGGGACCCACGTCCTCAGGCTGTGCCGGGCCGAGGCCTGCCAGGCGCGCGGCGCCCGGGCGCTGGCCGATCACCTGCAGGCGCGGCTGCATGTCGGCTTCGGCGAAACCACGGTCGACCGCCGCTTCACCCTGGAACCCGCTTATTGCCTGGGCAACTGCGCGCTGGGACCGGCCCTGAGCGTCGACGGCCGGCTGCACGGCCGCGTGACGCCTGAAGCGGCCGACGCGATCCTGGCGGATCCGGAGGCCGGGCCGTGAGTCTCCGCCTGTTCGTCCCCGCCGACAGCGCCGCCAAGTCGGTCGGTGCCGACCGCGTCGCCGCGGCGCTGGCCGCCGCCTTGCCCGACGCCGCGATCACCCGCACCGGCTCGCGCGGCCTGTTCTGGCTGGAACCGCTGGTCGAGGTCGAGAGTCCAGCCGGCCGGCTGGCCTACGGCCCGGTCACGCCCGCCGACGTGCCCGGGCTGGTGCCGGCCCTGACCGCCGGCGCCGACCACCCGCTGGCGCTGGGCCCGACCGCGGCCATCCCCTATTTGGCGCGCCAGCAGCGCCTGACCTTCGACCGCTGCGGCGTGGTCGATCCCCTGAGCCTGGACGACTACCGCGCCCATGGCGGCCTCAAGGGCCTGGAGGCGGCGCTGAAGCTCGACGGCGCCGCGATCGTCGAGGCGGTGGTCGAGTCGGGCCTGCGCGGCCGCGGCGGCGCCGGCTTTCCGACCGGCATCAAGTGGCGCACCGTGCGCGCCGCCCAGGCCGACCGCAAATATGTCGTCTGCAACGCCGACGAGGGCGACAGCGGCACCTTCGCCGACCGCATGATCCTGGAAGGCGACCCGTTCCTGCTGATCGAGGGCATGATCATCGCCGGCCTCGCGGTCGGCGCCAACCAGGGCTACGTCTATATCCGCTCGGAATATCCCGACGGCTTCCGCATCTTCAGCCGGGCCCTGGACATCGCCCGCGCCGCCGGGCTGCTGGACCGGTTCGCCATCGAAGCCCGGCTCGGCGCCGGCGCCTATATCTGCGGCGAAGAGACGGCGCTGCTGGAGAGCCTGGAAGGCAAGCGCGGCCAGAT
>CAZEFK010000374.1:0-3050 GCA_964511405.1 uncultured Comamonadaceae bacterium
AGGACGGCTGCAAGCTGATCTTCACGACCTCGTTCGGCTACATGAACGCGACGCTCAAGGTCGCCAAGAACTTCCCCAACGTGAAGTTCGAGCACGCCACCGGCTACAAGCGCGCCGCCAACGTCTCGACATATTCGGGCCGGTTCTACGAGGGCCGCACGGTGCTGGGCACCATCGCCGGCAAGATGACCAAGTCCAACGTCATCGGCTATGTCGCCTCGGTGCCGATTCCCGAGGTGGTCGGCGGCATCGACGCCTTCACCATCGCCCTGCGCAAGGTCAATCCCAAGGCGACGGTCAAGGTCATCTATGTCAACGAGTGGTACAACCCCGGCAAGGAAGCGGCGGCGGCCAAGGCGCTGATCGACCAGGGCGCCGACGTCATCGCCCAGCACACCGACTCGCCGGCGCCGGTCCAGGCCGCCGAGGAGCGCGGCGTCTACGCCTTCGGCCAGGACAGCGACATGAGCAAGTTCGGGCCGCACGCCCATCTGACTGCGATCGTCGACAACTGGACCCACTACTACACCCAGGAAACCAAGGCCGTGCTCGACGGCACCTGGAAGTCCCACGACGTGTGGGGCGGCCTGAAGGACGACATGGTCGAGATCGCGCCCTACAACCCGAACCTGCCCAAGGACGTCGCGGCGCTGGCCGATCAGGTCAAGGCCGACATCGTCTCGGGCAAGCTGCTGCCCTTCGCCGGGCCGATCCGGGACCAGAGCGGCAAGGAGGTCGTGCCGGCCGGCAAGAGCCTGACCGACCCTGACATCCTGGGCATCAACTACTATGTGGAAGGGGTCGAGGGCACGATTCCGAAGTAAGGGGCCCGAAGTAAGGCGCATGGCCAGCCGTCAGGAGCTCGAGCGCCGCATCGACCAGGCCCGCGGCCTGGCGCGCGCGGATCTGGTGATCAAGGACGCCCGCTTCCTCAACATCGTGACGGGGGAGCTGGCGTCGGGCGACATCGCGGTCGCGGGCGACCGCATCGTCGGCACCTACGAGCGCTATGACGGCGTCACGGAGATCGACGGCCGGGGACTGATCGCGGTCCCCGGCTTCATCGACACCCACCTGCACTGCGAATCGACCCTGGTGACCCCGGCGGAGTTCGACCGCTGCGTGCTGCCGCGCGGCACCACCACGGCGATCTGCGACCCGCACGAGATCTGCAACGTCCTGGGCGAGACCGGCCTGCGCTATTTCCTGGACAGCGCCGAAGCCCTGGCGATCGACCTGCGCGTGCAGCTGTCGTCCTGCGTGCCGGCGACCGGGCTGGATACCGCCGGGGCGCGGCTGGACGCCGCCGACCTGGTCCGCCACCGCGGCCACCCGAAGGTGCTGGGGCTGGCCGAGTTCATGAACGTACCAGGCGTGCTGGCCAAGGATCCCGGCTGCCTGGACAAGCTGGCGGCCTTCCAGGACGGGCCGATCGACGGTCACAGCCCGCTGCTGGGCGGCCGCGACCTCAACGCCTATCTCGCCTGCGGCATCCGCAACTGCCACGAATCGACCAGCCTGGAGGAAGGCCGCGAAAAGCTGCGCAAGGGCATGCAGGTGCTGATCCGCGAGGGCACCGTGTGCAAGGACGTCGCCGCCCTGGCGCCGCTGCTCGACATCGGCACGGCGCCGTTCCTGGCCTTCTGCACCGACGACCGCAACCCGCGCGAGATCGCCGCCGAAGGCCACATGGACCACTTGATCCGCCGCGCCATCGCCGAAGGCGCGCCTGTCACCGCTGTCTACCGCGCCGCCACCTGGTCGGCCGCGCGCGGCTTCGGCCTCGCCGACCGCGGCCTGATCGCCCCCGGCTACCGCGCCGACATCGTGCTGGTCGAGGATCTGGCGAGTTGCGCCGTGCGCACGGTGATCCGCAACGGCCGCCCGGTCGGCGCCGACACCTTCGCGGGGCTGCGGACGCCGCCGCCGGTGGGCCTGGGCTCGGTCAAGCTCGACCCGGTCGAGCCGGCGCTGTTCCGCACGCCGGCCGCGGGACCGACCGGGCCGGTGATCGGGGTCGTGCCCGGCAAGATCCTGACCGAGCATCTGACCATGGCGCTGCCCTACCGCCGCGGCGAGCGCCACGCCGACCCGGCCGCCGACGTGCTCAAGATCGCGGTGCTGGCCCGGCACGGCATCAACCGCAATGTCGGGCGCGGCTTCGTCAAGGGTTTTGGGTTCCAGCGCGGCGCGCTGGCGTCAAGCGTCGGCCATGACAGCCACAACGTGATCGTGGTCGGCGCCGACGATGCCGACATGGCCGCCGCGGTCAACCGGCTGATCCAGCTGCAGGGCGGCTTCGTCGCCGTGCGCGACGGCCAAGTGCTGGCCGAGCTGCCGCTGCCGATCGCCGGCCTGATGAGCGACCGCCCCTTCGAAGAGGTCGGCCGGGCGCTCGACCACCTGGTCGCGGCGACCCAAGCCATGGGCTCGGCCCTGGCCGACCCGTTCCTGCAGCTTGCCTTCCTGCAGCTGCCCGTGATCCCGCACTTGAAGATCACCGACTGCGGCCTGGTCGACGTCGATCGGTTCCAGGTGATCGCGGCGTAGGACTACGCAATCAAGCCGGTTGCAGCAGATCTCTGATAAGGTCGGGATGGCGGTCCAAAAGCCGCAAAAGCTGGATCGTCGGACCGCTCGGCTCCACCAAGCCGCGCTCAAACGACCCGCTCTTTCAACTCGCGAAGAGCGTGATCGGCGGCCGCCATGTCGTCGCCCAAAAGGACACCGTCTCCGTCGCCGTCAGGATACCAGCCGGGCAGGTCCACGGTGATCGACTGGCCCTTGTAGGTCACGGTGAATGGGCGTACGCCCCGCGTCAGCAGTTCCCCCGTTTCCGGGGACATCACTGTCGGCGCATCCACCTTCACCGGCGCGGCCATGTCATTTCTCCTTGAAGGCCATGACGCGGAACTCGGTCACCACGTCGACTTGGAAGTTAGCATAGAGGACCGGTTCGTGCGGTGAGCGGCGGGCACGGATACTCGGCGATCACCTAAGAGCCGATCCCAAAAGGTCTTGAATCGGATCAATATGTTGTGATTCGGTGC
>CAZEFK010000375.1:0-3018 GCA_964511405.1 uncultured Comamonadaceae bacterium
TCGCCAGCACCGTCTCATGGGCGCGGAAGCGGTGCAGGCTGCCGTCCTCCAGGCACAGCGCGACCACCCCGCGGCAGGCGCCTTCGTCGTCGAAGATCAGGTCGATGGCGAAATATTCGACGAAGAACTCGGCATGGTGCTTCAGGCACTGCTGGTACAGCGTGTGCAGGATGGCATGGCCGGTGCGGTCGGCGGCGGCGCAGGCGCGCTTGGCCATGGCCTTGCCGTATTCGGTGGTATGGCCGCCGAACGGGCGCTGATAGATCTTGCCCTCGTCGGTCCGGCTGAACGGCACGCCCAGGTGCTCCAGCTCGATCACCGCCGGGATCGCGTTGCGGCACATATATTCGATGGCGTCCTGGTCGCCCAGCCAGTCCGACCCCTTGACGGTGTCGTACATGTGGAAGCGCCAGTCGTCGGGCCCCATGTTGCCGAGCGCGGCGCCGATGCCGCCCTGGGCCGCCACGGTGTGGCTGCGGGTCGGGAAGACCTTGGTGATGCAGGCGGTCTTCAGGCCCGCCACGGTCATGCCCAGGGTTGCGCGCAGGCCGGCGCCGCCGGCGCCGACCACCACCACGTCATAGGTGTGGTCGGTGATCTTGTAAGCTTCGGCCATGGCTTACCCTCCGAACGCCAGCTTCAGGACCGACACGATGCCGATGGCGCCCAGCAGGTAGGCCAGGCCTTTGATCCCGATGATCGCGGCGACCTTCGCCCCTTCGTGGTGGACGTAATCCTCGATCACCACCTGCAGCCCCAGGGCCGCATGGTAGAAAGTGGCGCCGACCAGCAGCACCAGCAGCGCCGCGGTGACCGGCTGATGGACCCAGGCCACCATGGTGGCGTAGTCGGCGCCGGCATGGCCGATCACGCCGATCACGAACCACAGGGCCAGCGGCACCAGCGCGACCGCGGTCACGCGCTGCGCCCACCAGTGGCCGACGCCCTCCTTGGCCGAACCCAGGCCGCGGACGCGGCCCAGGGTGGTGCGGAATTGGCTCATGTCTTGGAACTCCCGATCGGACGGGTCAGAGCATCACGGCCAGGCCGACAATCCAGCTGAGCAGCGTCAGGATCGCCGTGGCGGCCAGCACGGCGTAGCCCGAGCTGTAGACGGTCTTGATCTCGTAGCCATAGCCGGCGTCCCAGGCCAGGTGCCGGATGCCGTTGGCCAGGTGATAGAACAGCGACGCCGTCCAGCCGAACAGCAACAGGTAGCCGAGCCACGAGCCGACCAGCCCCTGCGCCGTGGCGTAGGCCGCCGGCCCCGACGCGGCCGCGGCCAGCCAGTACACCAGCAGCAGCGTCCCGACCGCGAGCGCGACCCCGGTGGCGCGATGGGTGATCGACAAGACCGACGTGATCTGCGGCTTGTAGACCTGAAGATGCGGCGACAGCGGCCGGTTGCCGGTGGTCATCGAGCCCTCCGTCCTTACGCCGGTTGATGTAGACCGCGAGACCCGCAGCGTCAACGCACGGTCCGGCGAAGGCAGCCTTCGCGGAACGCGGCCGCCATGCCAAGGTAAGTGCATGAATATCCTATCGCTTCAGTCCTCGGTCGCCTACGGGCATGTGGGCAATGCCGCCGCCCGGGCGGTGCTGACCCTCAGCGGCCACGAGCTGTGGGCGGTCGACACCGTCTGCTTTTCCAACCATCCCGGCTATGGCCGGTTCCGCGGCCGGGTGGTGCCGCCCGGCGAGGTCGCCGAGCTGCTGGCCGGGCTGGAGGACCTTGGGCTGTTCGCGCGCGTCGACGCGGTGCTGACGGGCTATCTCGGCGATGCCGGCAATGCCGCGCTGATCGCCGCCACCATCGACCGGGTGCGGGTGGCGCGGCCGGACGTGCTGGTGCTGGTCGACCCGGTCATGGGCGACGTCAGCGAAACCGGGGTCGGGCGGCTGTTCGTGCGCCCGGCGGTGCCTGAAGCGATCAAATCGAACCTGGTGCCGCGCGCTGGCCTGGTCACCCCGAACGTGTTCGAGCTGGCCGAGCTGGCCGAGCGGCCGATCGAGACCGCCGAAGCGCTGGCAATCGCCGCGGCCGCGGTGCTGGCGCAGGGTCCGGCCCAGGTGGTGGTCACGGGCTGGACCGGGCCCGAGGTGCCGGCCGGCCGCATCGACACGCTCGGCTTCGCCGCCGGCGAGGCCTGGCGCGTGCGGGTGCCCCGGCTCGACCGCCGCTTCGACGGCGCCGGCGACAGCTTTGCCGCCCTGCTGCTGGCCGAGCTGCTGGCCGGCCGGCCGTTCCGCTCGGCGCTGGAGGGCGCGGTCTCGGCGCTGCAGCCGGTGCTGGAGGCGACCGTCGACCCGCGCCACCTGGCGCTGATCGCAGCGGCGCCGGCGCTGCTCCGGCCGCCGGTGCGCTACGTCGCGGAGCCGTTCGGCTACATATAGTCGTCGACCAGCGCCTCGGCGATCTGGACGGCGTTGAGGGCCGCCCCCTTGCGCAGGTTGTCGGACACGCACCAGAACGCCAGGCCGTTGGCGACGGTCGGGTCCTGGCGCAGGCGGCTGACATAGACGGCGTCCTCGCCGGCGGCCTCGACCGGTGTGACATAGCCCTCGTCGGCGCGGTGGTCGATCACCGTCACGCCGGGCGCCTGCGCCAGCGCCTGGCGCGCCGCCTCGACCGGGATCGGGGTCTCGAACTCCACATGCACGGCTTCGCCGTGGCCGATGAACACCGGCACCCGCACGCAGGTCGCCACCACCTCGATGTCGGGGTCCAGGATCTTGCGGGTCTCGACCCGCATCTTCCACTCCTCGCGGGTGAAGCCGTCGTCCTGGAAGACGTCGATATGGGGGATGACGTTGAACGCGATCTGCTTGGTGAACTGCTCGCGGACCAGGGTGTCGTTCACGTAGATGCCGCGGGTCTGATTGAACAGCTCGTCCATGGCGTCCTTGCCGGCGCCGGATACCGACTGGTAGGTCGCGACCACCACGCGCCTGATGCGCGCCAGGTCGTGCAGCGGCTTCAGCGCCACCACCAGCTGGATGGTCGAGCAGTTGGGGTTG
>CAZEFK010000376.1:0-2979 GCA_964511405.1 uncultured Comamonadaceae bacterium
CGGCCGGTCGGCGCCTCGACCATCACGCAGCAGGTTGCCAAGAACATGCTGCTGACCAACGAAGTGTCGATCGCGCGCAAGGTCAAGGAAGCCATCCTGGCCTACCGCATCGAACAGACGTTGTCGAAGGACCGCATCCTCGAGATCTATCTGAACGAGATCTATCTGGGCGGCGGCTCGTATGGCGTGGCGGCGGCGGCGCTCAACTACTTCAACAAGTCGCTGGATCAGCTGACCATCGCCGAGGCGGCCTACCTGGCCGGGCTGCCCAAGGCGCCGAACAACTACAACCCGGCCGTGGCGCCGGAGCGCGCCAAGGCCCATCGCGACCAGATGATCGAGCGCATGGTCGAGGCTGCTTTCATCACGCCCGACGACGCCAAGGCCGCCGAGGCCGAGCCGCTGACGCTGCGCAAGCGCGAGCCCGAGGAGGTGGCCAAGGCCGACTATTTCACCGAAGAGGTCCGGCGCTGGCTGATGCAGCGCTATGGCGAGGCGGCCCTGTACAAGGGCGGCCTGTCGGTGCGCACCAGCCTGGATCCCAAGCTTCAGGTCATGGCCGAGAAGGCGTTCCGCGCCGGCCTGATCGCCTATGACCGCAAGCATGGCTGGCGCGGCCCGCTGACCCGCGGGCTGCCGGTGACGGCCGACCAGTGGCCGGCGGCGCTGGCCAAGGTGGCGGTGTCGCCGGCGGCCGGCGACTGGAAGGCCGCGGTGGTGCTGAAGGTCGACGACCGCGGCGCCGACATCGGCCTGAAGGACGGTGGCCATGGCCGCATTCCCATGAGCGAGATCGCGTGGGCCCGCCCGACCCTGGCCGACCAGCGGATGGGAGCGTTCCCGCGCAAGGCCGGCGACGTGCTTGCGGCCGGCGACGCGGTTCTGGTCGAAGCGGTCGAAGCCAGCGCCGACGGCAAGCAGAAATACCCGGCCGGCAGCTACGGCCTGCGCCAGGTCCCGGATGTCGGCGGCGGCATGGTCGTGATGGACCCGCACACCGGCCGCGTGCGGGCGCTGGTCGGCGGCTTGAGCTACGAGGCCAGCCAGTTCGACCGCGCCACCCAGGCCATGCGCCAGCCCGGCTCGTCGTTCAAGCCGTATGTCTACATGACCGCGCTGGACAACGGCTTCACGCCGGCCAGCATCATCCTGGATGCGCCGTTCGAGTTCGACCAGGGCAACGGCCAGGGCATCTGGCGGCCCAAGAACTTCGAGGAAGCGTCCGAGGGGCCGCGGACGCTGCGCTTTGGCGTCGAGCACTCGCAGAACCAGATGACCGTGCGCCTGGCCGACCAGGTGGGCATGCCGAAGGTCGCCGAGACCGCCGAGCGGTTCGGCGTGGTCGACCACCTGCCGCCCTACCTGGCGATGGCGCTGGGCGCGGCCGAAACCACGGTGCTGCGCCAGACCACCGGCTATTCGATGATCGTCAACGGCGGCAAGAAGATCACGCCGAGCTTCGTGGACCAGGTGCAGGACCGCAACGGCATCACCATCTACCGCGCCGATCAACGGCCCTGCGACGGCTGCGACGCGCCGGACTGGTCGGGGCAGCCGATGCCGATGCTGCCGGACAATCGCGAGACCGTGGAGGATCCGACCACCTGCTATCAGATGGTGTCGATCCTGCAGGGCGTGGTCCAGCGCGGCACCGGCGCCACCGTCAGCGCGGTCGGCAAGCCGATCGCCGGCAAGACCGGCACCACCAACGAGGCGGCCGACACCTGGTTCGTCGGCTTCACGCCCGACCTGGCGGCCGGCGTCTATGTCGGCTTCGACCAGCCGCGCACGCTCGGCCCCGGCGAGCAGGGCGCGTCGGTGGCGGCCCCGATCTTCCGCGACTTCATGAAGGACGCGCTGGCCGACCAGCCGGCGACGCCGTTCCGGATCCCGCCGGGCCTCAAGCTCGTTCGCATCAACTACGACACCGGCCAGCTTGCGCAGCCCGGCGACCCCAAGGTAATCCTGGAAGCCTTCAAGCCTGGGACCGAGCCGCGCATCGACCAGCCGGCGCCGGCCACCCAGACCATCAGCTCCCCCGTGGCGCCCGGCGGCCTGTACTGACCGGCGCCCGCCTTTCCAAGGACAGATCACCGACCCATGCGCGCGGATATCGAGGCGACCATCACGGCCATCAAGCAGTCGCTGGCACTGCTGAGGAGGCATCTTTGACTGGGACAAGTCCCAGGCCCGACTGAACGAGCTCGCCGAGGCGGCCAACGACCCGGCGCTGTGGAACGATCCCGCGCGCGCCCAGACGCTGCTGCGCGAGCGCACGGCGCTCGAGAAGGCGATGTCGGCCTATAGCGGCATCGCGGGCGAGCTCGACGATTCCGTCGGCATGATCGAGCTGGCCGAGGCCGAGGACGACCAGGCCCTGATCGACGAGCTGGCGCAGTCGCTGGAGGCGCTGCGCCGCAAGGCCGCCACCCAGGAGCTGGAAAGCCTGCTGTCCGGCGAGGCCGACTCCAACGACGCCTACCTGGAGGTCCATGCCGGCGCCGGCGGCACCGAGGCCCAGGACTGGGGCGAGATGCTGCTGCGCATGTATGTGCGCTGGGCGGAGCGGCGCGGCTACAAGGTCGAATGGCTGGAAGAGAGCCCGGGCGAAGAGGCCGGCCTCAAGTCGGCCACGCTCAAGGTCAGCGGCGACCACGCCTATGGCTGGCTCAAGACCGAAAGCGGGGTGCACCGGCTAGTGCGCATCTCGCCCTTCGACAGCCAGGCGCGCCGCCACACCAGCTTCGCCTCGGTGTGGGTCTATCCGGTGGTCGACGACAACATCGACATCGAAGTGCTGGACAAGGACCTGCGCATCGACACCTACCGGGCGTCGGGCGCCGGCGGCCAGCATGTCAACAAGACCGAGAGTGCCATCCGCATTACGCACCTGCCGACCAACATCGTCGTGCAGTGCCAGAGCGACCGCTCGCAGCATCGCAACCGCGCCACGGCCATGCAGATGCTGAAGGCCCGGCT
>CAZEFK010000377.1:0-2974 GCA_964511405.1 uncultured Comamonadaceae bacterium
CGCCGCCGGTGAACGGCGCCTGCAGACAGAAGAAATAGAACATCTGCGACAGCGCCAGGGTGATCATGGCGAAGTAGATGCCCTGACGGCGGATGGCCACGCCGCCGACCACCAGCCCCAGCCCGGCCGCGAAGGCGGTTCCGGTCAGGATCGCCAGTTCCGGCGGCAGGCCCCAGACCTTGGCGGCATGGGCGCCGACATAGCCGGCGCCGCCCAGGAAGGCGGCATGGCCGAACGACAACAGGCCGACGAAGCCGCACAGGTTGAAGGCGGCCGCGAACAGCGCGAAGCACAGGACCTTCATCACGAAGATCGGGTACAGCACATACGGGGCGACCAGGAACAGGGCGAACATGATCACCATCGCCACCTGCTGGTGGCGCGGGCGGGGGGCGGCGGCGGCCAGGGCGGCCTCGATCCCGACGGTGGTCATGCGGCGCGTCCGAACAGTCCGGCGGGCTTGACCAGCAGGACCAGGGCCATGATGACGAAGATGACGGTCGACGACGCCTGGGCGTAGAAGACCTTGGTCAGGCCTTCGACCACGCCCAGGCCGAAGCCGGTGAGGATCGAGCCGCCGATCGAGCCCATGCCGCCGATCACGACCACGGCGAACACCACCACGATCAGGTCGGAGCCCATCAGCGGGCTGACCTGCAGGATCGGCGCCGCCAGCACGCCGCCGAAGGCCGCCAGCGCGGCGCCGGCGCCATAGGTCAGGGTCACCATCAGCGGCACGTTGATGCCGAAGGCCTGCACCAGCCGCGGGTTCTCGGTGGCGGCGCGCAGCAGCGCGCCGAGCTTGGTGCGCTCGATCAGGAACCAGGTGCCCAGGCACACGATGAGGCTGGCGACGATCACCCAGGCCCGGTAATTGGGCAGGAACATGAAGCCCAGATTGGTGCCGCCGCGCAGCGCCTCGGGAATGCCGTACGGCCGGCCTGATGCGCCGAACTGGTTGCGGAAGAGGCCCTCGATGATCAGCGCCAGGCCGAAGGTCAGCAGCAGCCCGTAGAGATGGTCGAGCTGATAGAGCCGCTTCAGCAGCGCCCGCTCGATCGCGATGCCGACCAGCCCGACCAGCAGCGGAGCCAGGATCAGGGCGGGCCAGTACCCGATCCCGAGATATTCCAGCAGCATCCAGGCCGCGAACGCGCCCAGCATGTACTGGGCGCCATGCGCGAAGTTGATGATGTTGAGCAGCCCGAAGATCACCGCCAGCCCGAGGCTGAGCATGGCGTAGAAGGCGCCATTGATCAGCCCCAGCAGCAACTGCCCGAACAGGGCCTGCGGCGGAATGCCGAGAAGCGCGGTCATGCCTGCGGGATCCCCAGGCGGCGCATGCCGATCAGCCCTTCACCAGCGGGCAGCCGCCGGCGGCCAGCGGCCGGAAGGCCTCGGCCGCCGGGATGGTGCGGACCAGCTTGTACAGGTCCCACGGCCCCTTGCTTTCGCTCTGTGCCTTGGTGCCGAACAGATACATGTCATGGAGCGCGCGGCCGTCGGCGCGCACGGACCCCTTGCCGAACAGCGGGTCGTCGGTCGGCATCTCCTTCATCTTGGCCACGACCTTGGCGGCATCGTCGGTGCCGGCCGCCTGCATCGCCTTCAGCATGTGCAGGGTGCCGGCATAGACCCCGGCCTGCACCATGGTCGGCATGGCGCCCTTCATGCGCGCAGCGAACTTCTTCGACCAGGCGCGGGTGCCGTCATTGAGGTCCCAATAGAACGCCTCGGTGAAGATCAGGCCCTTGGCCGCCTGCAGCCCGAGGGCATGGACGTCGGTGATGAAGACCAGGAGGCCGGCCAGCTGCTGGCCGCCTTCGGAAATGCCGAACTCGCTGGCCTGCTTGATCGAGTTGGTGGTGTCGGCGCCGGCGTTGGCCAGGCCGATGACCTTGGCCTTGCTGGCCTGGGCCTGCAGCAGGAAGGACGAGAAATCGGTGGTCGCCAGGGGGGCGAGCACATGGCCGAGGACCTTGCCCCCAGCTGCCTTGACCACGTTGGACACCTGGTCCTCCAGGTCGTGGCCGAAGGCGTAGTCGGCGGTCAGGAAGAACCAGCTGTCGCCGCCCGACTGCACGATCGCCTTGGCCGTCCCGTTGGCCAGCGCCCAGTTGTCGTAGGTCCAGTGCACGGTATAGGGCGTGCACTGCTTGCCCGTGAGCTCCGACGTCGCCGGGCCCGAGGCGATAAAGATCTTCTTCTTCTCCTTGGCGACCTGGTTGACCGCCAGCGCCACGGCCGAGTTGGGCACGTCGAGCACGGCCGACACGCCGTCCTCGTCGAACCATTTGCGCGCGATGTTGGAGCCGACGTCCGGCTTGTTCTGGTGGTCGCCCGAGATCACCTCGACCGGCAGGCCGCCGACCTTGCCGCCGAAGTCCTCGACCGCCATCTTGGCGGCCTCGACCGAACCCGGTCCGCCGAGGTCGATATAGACGCCGGACTGGTCGTTGAGCACGCCGAGCTTGACCGACTTGCCCGCGAACTGCGCCGCGGCCGGCGCGGCCAAGCCGGCCAGCGCCAGCACCGCCGCGGCCCCGGCCGCCGCCATCAGGTGACGTCGAACGCCCATCTAGATCTCCTCCAGTTGGCGCCGGCCACCCGGGCCGGCGCCGTGCTTGTTGGTTTGGCCGCCTACACGCCGAGATAGCTGTGCAGCTTCTCCATGTTCGCCTCGAGCTCGGCGTTGGGGATCATGTCGACGATGCGGCCGTGCTCCATGACGTAGTGGCGGTCGGCCACGGTCGCCGCGAACCGGAAGTTCTGCTCGACCAGCAGGATCGTGAAGCCGTCGGCCTTGAGCCGCTCGATGGTGCGGCCGATCTGCTGCACGATCACCGGCGCCAGGCCCTCGGTCGGCTCGTCGAGCAGCAGCAGGCGGGCGCCGGTGCGCAGGATGCGTCCGATCGCCAGCATCTGCTGCTCGCCGCCCGACAGCTTGGTGCCCTGGCTCTTGAGCCGTTCGCGC
>CAZEFK010000378.1:0-2970 GCA_964511405.1 uncultured Comamonadaceae bacterium
GGCGGGACTCTCACCCGCCTGACCAATTGCGCTTGCGCGCGCACGATCCCCGCCTGCGCGGGGATGACGAACCAAGAAAAGACCGCGCGCTAATTCCTTCACACCTCTTGAACGCGGGGATCCCGTTTTTGCGCAAAACTGCCGATTTGCGTACTTTCGTTGAGTCAACTGGATCCCCGCCTGCGTGGGGGATGACGAGAACCGGATCTGCCCGGACTTTTGCTCTTTACCGCGCCGCGGCTTCTTTCAGCCAGGCGACGAAGGGGGCCGCGGTCTTGCGCGCGGCGCGGCGGTCCGGCGACAGGACGTGGTAGGCTCCGGGCGGCTTGACCGAGAACGGCGACAGCCGCACCAGCCGCCCGTCGCGCAGCGCATCGCCGATCAGGTGGCGCCAGCCCAGCGTCACGCCCTGGCCGGCAATGGCGGCATAGATCGCGTCGGTATAGGCGTTGCAGCGCAGATGCAGGTGCCGCGGCTCGCCCGCCAGGCCCTGATGGGCGAACCAGGCGTTCCAGGTGATCCAGCTCCAATCCCGGGCGTCGCTGGCGATCAGCGGCAGGCGCAGCAGCGCCGCCAGCGTCGCCGGCTCGCCATGGCGATCGCGGAAGCCGGGGCTGCACACCGGGAACACATCCTCCGTCCATAACGGCTCGGCGCGGGCGGACGGAAAGGGCCCGGCGCTGTAGGCGATCGCGACGTCGACGTCCTCGGTCGCGAAATCCACCGGCTGGTCCTGGGACACGATGCGCAGCCCCACGCCGGGCACCAGCGCACGGAATTCCGAAATGCGCGGCAGCAGCCAGAAATGGGAGAAGGCGACGGTGGCGGCCACCACCAGCAGCGGATCGTCCTCGGGCCGGAAGCGCGCCAGGGTGTCGGCGATGCGCGTGAAGCTGTCGCCCACCACCTCGGCCAGCGCGGTGCCCTCGGCGGTCGGTGCCACCTTGCGGTGCTGGCGCAGGAACAGCTTGGTGCCCACCATCGCCTCGAGCTGGCGGATCTGCAGGCTGACCGCCCCCTGGGTAATGCCCAGCTCGGCCGCCGCCAAGGTGAAGCTGCGCAGCCGCGCCGCCGCCTCGAAGCTCAGCAGCACCCGGATCGACGGCAGCCGCTTGTGGAAGGACACCATGAGCGGGACGCCTATCACATTAGCTGGCCAAATGCTAAAGCCGCAAAGAACTGCGGTTGACCCCGAAAATTCGCGATCGATACTAATCCGACCTGCCCCCTGGCCCGTGATGGATCAACCTGCCATGCCGGATGGATCCCCCCGCTCGATCGCCGATCTCCTGGCCGCGCGGCGCGCCGGCCACACACTGCCGGCCGACCTCTATATCCGCCCGGATGTCTTCGCCGTGGACCTCAAGGCGATCTTCCAGAGCCAGTGGATCTTTGCCGGGCTGGAGATGGACGTGCCGGAGGCCGGCGACGTCTCGGTGGTCGATTTCGGCACGGCCTCGATCGCGATCATGCGCGGCGACGACGACCAGGTAAGAGCCTTCCACAATGTCTGCCGCCACCGCGGCGCCCGGCTGCTCCCCGAAGGTGCGACCACCGTCGGCAAGCTGACCTGCCCCTATCACCAATGGACCTACGAGCTGGACGGCCGCCTCATCCACGCCCCGCACATGGGCCAGGATTTCGACGCCGGCTGCCATGGGCTGCGGCCGGTGCATCTGCGCTCGATCGGCGGGCTGCTGTTCATCTGCCTGGCCGAGACCCCGCCGGCCGACATCGACGACCTGGCCGCGGTCATGGAGCCGCGGCTGGCGCATTATGACCTGCGCAACACCAAGGTCGCCTTCCAGGAAGACATCATCGAGGACGGCAACTGGAAGCTGACCATCGAGAACAACCGCGAATGCTATCACTGCCCCAGCAGCCATCCGGAGCTGTGCAATTCCTTCATCGCGCTTGATTTCGGCTATGACCCGGCTGGCCTGGCGCCCGAGGAGGCGCGGGAGGCGGCCGAGCACGAACGGCGCTACGAGCAGCAGACGGCGGCCTGGGAGGCGATGGGTTTCCCGTCCCGCGCGGTCGAGCATCTGGCGGGCCACGAGACCAATTTCCGGACGCAGCGGCTGATCATCGCCGGCGGCGGCCAGTCCCAGACCATGGACGGCAAGCCCGCCTGCCGCAAGCTGCTGGGCAGCAACGGCCGCACCGATCTCGGCGACGTCCATCTCTGGGTCCAGAATTCCTGGCACCATTTCATGGGCGACCATGCCCTGACCTTCATGATCGTGCCGCTGTCCGAGAACCGCACCCTGGTGCGCACGAAATGGCTGGTGCACAAGGACGCGGTCGAAGGGGTCGACTACGACCTGAAGACCCTGACCGAGGTCTGGCGCGCCACCAATCGCCAGGACGGCGCGCTGGTGGGGCTGGCCCACAAGGGCATTTCCGGCCCCGGCTACCTGCCCGGGCCCTATTCCCGCTTCACCGAAGGCCAGCTCGACAATTTCGCCACCTGGTACCTGGAGCGGCTGCGCGCTTTCGGGTACGACGCGGCGGACTGACACCAAACAGCCTGGGAAGGGGACCCGTGATGGACGTTCGTGCCGCCGTCGCAACCAAGGCCGGAGCGCCGCTCGAAATCATGACCGTCCAGCTCGACGGCCCGAGAGCCGGCGAGGTGCTGGTCGAAGTCAAGGCGACGGGCATTTGCCACACCGACGACTTCACGCTGTCCGGCGCCGATCCGGAAGGCTTGTTTCCGGCGATCCTCGGCCATGAGGGGGCCGGCATCGTCGTCGACGTCGGCGCCGGCGTGACCTCGCTGAAAAAGGGCGACCATGTCATCCCGCTCTACACGCCCGAATGCCGGCAATGCCCGTCCTGCCTGTCGCGCAAGACCAACCTGTGCACGGCAATCCGCGCGACCCAGGGCCAAGGCCTGATGCCGGACGGCACCTCGCGGTTCTCGATCGGCAAGGACCGGATCCATCACTACATGGGCTGCTCCACCTT
>CAZEFK010000379.1:0-2668 GCA_964511405.1 uncultured Comamonadaceae bacterium
CCTACCCTGTCGCCAAAAATCGGCGTCGCAGCGCGACAGGGTGTGAGAAATCCGGGCTAGGCGACCTGGGCCTGGTAAGCCTGGATCCGGCCGCTCAGCGCCGTCGCCTCGCCGGACAGCCGCGTCGCCGCCGCCAGCAGGTCGGCCGCGATGCTGCCGGTCGAATGGGCTTGGGCGTTGACGTCGCGGATCAGCGCCGTGGCGTGGCTGGCATCGCTGGCGATCTGGGTCACCGTCCGCGCGATCTCGTCCGAGGTCGAGGTCTGATGCTCGACGGCGCCGGCGATGGTGGCCTGGATCTGGGTGACCGCCCCGACCGAGTCCGAGATCCCGGAGAACGACGCGACCGCGCGCCCGAGGCTGTCGCGAATCCCTTCGATCGAACCGGCAATGCGATCGGTCGCCTCGGCGGTCTCGCTGGCCAGCTTCTTCACTTCGTCGGCGACCACCGCGAAGCCGCGTCCCAGGTCGCCGGCCCGCGCCGCCTCGATCGTGGCGTTGAGGGCCAACAGCTTGGTCTGACCGGCGATGCCGGAAATCAGGCCGACCACCGTGCCGATCTGCTGGGCGGCGTCGGCCAGCTGCCGCATCGTGCTGTCGGCCTGGGCCACGGTGTCGCGCATAGCGGCGGCGCGGTCGGCCGCCTCTTCGGCCTGGCGCACCACGTTGCGGATTCCGGTCGAGAAGATCTCGGTCGCGGCGGCGACGCTGTGGGTCTTCTCGGTGCTGCTGTCGACCAGCACGCGCGCCGCATCCGACTGTGAGACCGTAGCCGTCGACCGCTCGGCCAGCTGGGCCGACAGCTCGTTGAGCAGCCGCGCCTGGTCGGCGACCAGGCGCGCGACCTCGTCGACCTCGCGGATCATGCTGCGCGCCAGGGCCCGGCTGCGCGCCTCGGCGGTAACGTCGGTCCAGGCCATCATGGCGCCCAGGAACGCCCCGGCGCCGTCGCGGATCGCGGTCACCGACAGCTGCGCCTCGGTGTCGTCAAGGCGAACCGACCGGGTCATGGGCAGCGATTCGGGATCGGCGCAGGCCCGGGCGAAGTCGTCGCCCAGTCCGAACAGGTCGGCGCCGACCGGCGCCGACGGGTCGGGCGCCGCCAGCCCGTGCGTCGTGCAGAAGGCGTGGCCGGCCGCGTTGAGGTAGGCGACCCGGCCGTCGGTGCCGACATAGGCGGTCGGCGACGCGCTGGCTTCGACCATCTGCTTGACCCGCATGGCCTCGGCCACACTGTCGCGCAGGCGGCCGAGCGCGTCGGCCATCACCGACAGCTCGTCCGGGCCGGTCGCGGGGATGCGGATGGCCAGGTCTCCGGTCGCGATCCGCCCCATGGCCGCGGCGAAGGCCCGGAGCTTCGAGAGCACGGCGACGCGCAGCAGGATCAGCCCAATGAGGCCGGCCACCGCGATCGCGCCGCCGGTCACGGCCAGCGCTTCGTTGCCCATGCGCCGGGTCTCGGCCAGGAAGGCCCCGGCATCGCGCAGCAGGCGGACGCGGGCGAAGGGCGGCCCGTAGCTGGCCGGCACCGCGGCCTCGACCGCGATCTGGCCCGACGGGTCGGCGGCGCCGGCCTCGGCCGGCCGGCTCTCGGCCACCGGCACTGATGCGTCGCCGAACAGCTGCACGGTGCCACCCAGGGCCGGGCCGAGATCGGCCAGCATCGGCGACGGATCGCTGACGATCTCCAGGAAGCCCGCGACGCGGAAGCCGCCGATCGGCACGATCAGGCTGTGCGCCGGGACGCCCTTGCCCGTCCGCCACAGCAGTCCCAGCTGCTTGCGCTGCGCGGCCTTGTCCCGGGCCGCCAGCGCCGCCCGGGCGTCCGGCAGGTCGGTGATCGACTCGTCCGTGTCGCCCGCCTCATGCGCCAGCCGCTTCAGGTCCGGAGTCAGCACCTCCAACGACCGGACCCGGATGTCGCCGGTCGCGATCGGCTGGCTCTTCATGACCACGTCCAGGCTGAACCCGGCCTTGGCAGCGTCGCCCGCCGCGGTGCTCTCGACCAGGGAACTGGTCCGCGCCCACTCGTCGGCCAGCGTGGTCAGGCGCTGCAGATATTCCGGGCCGACCCGCTGCTGGACCAGGAACGCCAGCGACTGCCCGGCGCTGGCATTCATGGTCTGGATCGCGAACTCGGCGTTGCGGCGGCTGAGCCAGAGCTGGGCGCCGAGGACGGCGACCGCGATCATCACCGCGACCAGCGCCAGCACCCGGCGCAAGGTCAGGACCTGGCGCGGCGACCGCGCCCCCGAATCGACGCCAGCCATATCGAGCGACGCCCTCCCCCCGCGCTGTTCGAATCAGTCTGCCTTACCCTACTATCCGGTATCCATTAAAAATCCGGCCGGTCCGGGCCGTAATCTTCGTTCGATGACATAAAAAAAGGGGCCCCGAAGGGCCCCTTAGAACCAAACCGGATGCCGGTGGCCGGCTCAGGCCACCTGGGCGCCGGGCTGATCCAGCACCGCTTTCTCGGCCGGCGCCTCGACGGCGGCCGCCCGATCGCGCTCGGCGGCGACCGAGCGCATGCGGTTCATCTGAGCGCCGGTGCCGGCCGGGATCAGCCGGCCGACGATCACGTTTTCCTTCAGGCCGTCGAGGGTGTCGACCTTGCCCGAAACCGCGGCCTCGGTCAGCACCCGGGTCGTCTCCTGGAACGAGGCGG
>CAZEFK010000380.1:0-2634 GCA_964511405.1 uncultured Comamonadaceae bacterium
GCGTCGGCATCGGCGGCGACCCGGTCAACGGCACCAACTTCGTCGACGTGCTCGAAATGTTCGTCAAGGATGACGAGACCCAGGGCATCATCATGATCGGCGAGATCGGCGGCTCGGCCGAGGAGGACGGCGCCCAGTTCCTCAAGGACTCCAAGACGACCAAGCCGATCGTCGGCTTCATCGCCGGCGTGACCGCCCCGCCCGGCCGCCGCATGGGCCATGCCGGCGCCATCATCTCCGGCGGCAAGGGCGGCGCTGGCGACAAGATCGAAGCCATGAAGTCGGCCGGCATCACGGTCGCCGACAACCCTGCGGCGCTCGGCTCGACCATGGCCAAGCGCATGAACGGCTAAGCCCGCCCGTCTTCCAACCAACCAGTCCGGAGGCGGCGGCGGACTTGGGTTCGCCGCCGAACCTGTCAATGACCATCCAGCTAGACCAGACCTCGTTCCTCACCGGCTCGAACGTCACCTTCATCGAGGAGCTGTTCGCCCGCTTCCTGGAGGATCCGGGCTCGGTCGACCCGAGCTGGCGCACGGTGTTCCAGTCCTGGGGCGACGAGGCCGAGGCGGTCCGCAGCGAACTCAAGGGTGCCAGCTGGGGCCGGGTGAAAAGCCGGGTGATCGGCGCCGCCCCCGCCGAGGCGCCGGCCGCTCCGGCCAAGCCCGCCAAGGGCAACGGCGGCGCCGCGGCCGCGCCGGATACCGAGATGCTGCGCCGCGCCGCCCAGGATTCGGCGCAGGCGATCCTGATGATCCGCGCCTACCGGATCCGCGGCCACCTGGCCGCCAGCCTCGATCCCTTGGGCCTGACGCCGCCCGAGCAGCATCCCGACCTCGAGCCGTCGAGCTGGGGCTTTACCGAGGCCGACTATGACCGGCCGATCTATGTCCACGGCTTCATGGGCAAGCCGACCGCCACAGTGCGCGAGCTGGTGGCGGCGCTCCGGGCCATCTATTGCGGCTCGATCGGCGTCGAGTACATGCATATCCAGCATCCCGACCAGCGGATGTGGGTGCAGGAGCGGATCGAAGCCGGCCTGAACCAGACCGAGTTCACGGTCCGCGGCAAGCGCGCGGTCTATGAACGGCTGGTCCATGCCGAGTGCTTCGAGCGCTTCCTCGACAAGAAATATACCGGGACCAAGCGCTTCGGCCTGGACGGCGGCGAATCGATGATCCCCGGCCTGGAGCAGGTGATCAAGCGCGGCGGCCAGCTCGGCCTGAAGGAGGTGGTGCTGGGCATGCCCCACCGCGGCCGCCTGAACACCCTGGTCAACCTGATGAACAAGCCGTTCAGCGCGATGTTCTCGGAATTCCAGGGCAACTCGGCCAATCCCGAGGACGTGCAGGGCTCGGGCGATGTCAAGTACCACCTGGGCACCTCGGCCGATCGCGAGTTCGACGGCCATGTCGTGCATCTGTCGCTGACCGCCAATCCGTCGCACCTGGAAGCCGTCGACCCGGTGGTGGTCGGCAAGGTCCGCGCCAAGCAGCAGCAGCGCAGCGACAGCAGCCGCAACGAAGTCATGGGCCTGCTGCTGCACGGCGACGCCGCCTTCGCCGGCCAAGGCCTGGTCGCCGAGACCCTGGCCCTGTCCGAGCTGCGCGGCTACCGCACCGGCGGCACCATCCACTTCATCGTGAACAACCAGATCGGCTTCACGACGGCGCCGGCCTATTCGCGCTTCACGCCCTATCCCTCCGACCTGGCCAAGGCGGTGCAGGCGCCGATCTTCCATGTCAATGGCGACGACCCCGAGGCGGTGGTCCATGTCTGCCGCATCGCGACCGAATTCCGGATGCGGTTCGGCCGCGACGTCGTCATCGACATGTTCTGCTATCGCCGCCACGGCCACAACGAGGGCGACGAACCGGGCTTCACCCAGCCGCTGATGTACAAGCAGATCGCGGTGCAGCCTTCGACCCGCGAAATCTATGCCGAGAAGCTGACGCGCGAGGGCGTGCTGGCCGAGGGCGAGGGCGACCGCCTGGTCGCGGAGTTCAACACCTATCTGGAAGAGCAGTTCGAGGCTGCGGCCAACTACCGGCCGAACAAGGCCGACTGGCTGGAAGGCAAGTGGCAGGGCCTGTCGATCGCCGGCGAGGGCGACCGGCGCGGCGAGACCGGGGTCAAGCCGGAGGTGCTGCGCGAGGTCGGCATCGGCCTGACCCGGGTGCCCGAAGGCTTCGACGTCAACCGTAAGATCCTGCGTCAGCTGGAGGCCAAGCGGCAGGCGATCGAATCAGGCACGGGCATCGACTGGGCGACCGCCGAGGCCCTGGCCTTCGGCACCCTGCTGGTCGAGGGCGTGCCGGTGCGCCTGTCCGGCCAGGACAGCGGCCGCGGCACCTTCAGCCAGCGCCATTCGGTGCTGGTCGACCAGCAGACCGAGCAGCGCCACGTGCCGCTGTCGAACCTGCGCGAGGGCCAGGCGCCGTTCGAGGTGATCGACAGCCCGCTGGCCGAGGCCTCGGTGCTGGGCTTCGAATATGGCTACAGCCTGGCCGAGCCCAATGCGCTGGTGCTGTGGGAAGGCCAGTTCGGCGACTTCGCCAACGGCGCCCAGGTGATCGTCGACCAGTTCATCGCCTCGGGCGAGGCGAAGTGGGGTCGCGGCAGCGGGCTGGTCAT
>CAZEFK010000381.1:0-2628 GCA_964511405.1 uncultured Comamonadaceae bacterium
GCTTGTCGTTGATCTTCACGCCCTGCAGCCGATAGACCTCCTGGATCTCGTTGATCAGGTAGTTGGCCAGGGCCTCGATGCCCAGCACCCGCAGGATGTCGTGCGGCACCGGGTTGCCGTCCATCAGCAGGTCGCCGCGCTGCACATAATCGCCCTCCTGCACGCTGATGTGCTTGCCCTTGGGGATCATGTACTCGACCGGATCGCGCCCTTCCTCGGCCGGCACCACCACGATGCGCCGCTTGGTCTTGTAGTCCTTGCCGAACTCGACCCGGCCGTCGCACTCGCTGATGATCGCGAAGTCCTTCGGCTTGCGGGCCTCGAACAGCTCGGCCACGCGCGGCAGACCGCCGGTGATGTCACGGGTCTTGGACGACTCGCGCGGGATGCGGGCCAGCACGTCGCCCGCCTTGACGTGGGCGCCGTTGTCGACCGACAGGATGGCGTCGACCGACATGAAGTAGCGGGCCTCCAGGCCGTTGGCCAGGCGCAGCACCTCGCCCGCCTCGTCGCGCAGGGTGACGCGGGGCTTCAGGTCGTTGCCGCGCGGCTGCTGGCGCCAGTCGACGACGACGCGGTTGGAGATGCCGGTCGACTCGTCCAGCACCTCGCGCATCGAGATGCCCTCGATCAGGTCGACATAATGGGCGATGCCCTCGCGCTCGGTCAGGATCGGCAGGGTGTAGGGGTCCCACTCGGCCAGCCGCTGGCCCTTCTTCACCGCCTGCCCGTCCTCGAACAGCAGCTTGGCGCCATAGGGCACGCGGTGGCGGGCCTTCTCGCGCAGGCTCTCGTCGAGCAGGACGATCTCGGTGTTGCGGCCCATCACCGTGGCCGTGCCCTGGCTGTTGATCACCACGTTGCGGTTGATGATCTTCAGCGTGCCGTCATAGGCGGCCTCGATGCTGGACTGCTCGGCGCCGCGCTGCACCGCGCCGCCGATGTGGAAGGTGCGCATGGTCAGCTGCGTGCCCGGCTCACCGATCGACTGGGCGGCGATGACACCGACCGCCTCGCCGACATTGACCGTGGTGCCGCGGGCGAGGTCGCGCCCGTAGCAGCAGCCGCACACGCCCGACTTGCTCTCGCAGGTCAGGGTCGAGCGGATGAACACGCTATCGATGCCGGCCAGGTCGATCTTCTCGACCGCGTCCTCGTCGATGATCTGGCCGGCGCCGACGATGAGCTGGCCGGTGAGCGGGTTGGCCAGGTCGGCCACCACCGATCGGCCGAGGATGCGCTCGGACAAGGGCGCGATGACCTCGCCGCCCTCGACCACGGCCTTGACCGTGATGCCGTTCTGGGTGCCGCAGTCGTTCTCGACGATGATGCAGTCCTGCGCCACGTCGACCAGACGGCGGGTGAGGTAGCCCGAGTTCGCGGTCTTCAGCGCGGTGTCGGCCAGGCCCTTGCGGGCGCCGTGGGTCGAGTTGAAGTACTCGAGCACGGTCAGGCCTTCCTTGAAGTTCGAGACGATCGGGGTCTCGATGATCTCGCCCGACGGCTTGGCCATCAGACCGCGCATGCCGGCCAGCTGCTTGATCTGGGCGGCCGAGCCGCGGGCGCCGGAATGCGCCATCATGTAGACCGAGTTCACCGACTCGCCGGCGGCGCTGGCCTGCATGACCTTCATCATGGCGTCGGCGACCTTCTCGGTGCACTGCGACCAGACGTCGACGACCTTGTTGTACTTCTCGCCCTGGGTGATCAGGCCGTCCAGATACTGCTGCTCGTATTCCTTGATCTTGGTGTTGGCCTCGGCGACCAGGGCATGCTTGGCCGGCGGCACGATCAGATCGTCCTTGCCGAACGAGATGCCGGCCCGGCAGGCATGGCCGAAGCCCAGCGCCATCAGGCGGTCGGCGAAGATCACCGTCTCCTTCTGGCCGCAATGCCGGTAGACGACATCGATGATCGCCGAGATCTCCTTCTTGGTCAGCAGCCGGTTGATCAGCTCGAAGCCGATCGCCGCGTTGCGCGGCAGGATCTCGGACAGGAGCATGCGGCCCGGGGTGGTCAGCACGACCTTCTTGTTGGGCTGGCCGGCCGAGTCCAGGGTGCCCGGGATCGCGCGGATCCGGTCATGCATGCCGATCGTGCCGTTCTGCAGCGCGCGCTCGATCTCGGCGACGCTGGTGAACACCGGGATGGTGTAGAAGGCGATCCGGCCCGAGGGATCGGCGATCGCCGCCTCCAGCGCGGCCTGGTCGGCGAACGTCGGCAGGGTCGCCGGCGCCTGGGTGTCGTAGGCCCCGACCTCGCGCAGCTGCAGCTTGGTCAAGAGGTCGGCGAGCATCCGCGCCTTGGCCTCGCCCGAGATCTGGCCCAGCACCGCCCGCACCGGCAGCCGCCGATGGACCGTCACCGCGCGCGCCGCGATGCGCACCGCCAGCGCCTCGTAGGAGTCGTAGTCGACCTTGACTCCGGCCGGGACCCGGCTGTGCAGGAACAGGGCGCCGCTGGTCAGCCCCCGCTCCAGGGCGACGACGTCGCTCAGGCGCAGGTTGGCGCCGGGCTGGGTGCTGCCCTCCATGGCCAGGTAGTACAGGCCGAGCACGATGTCCTGGCTGGGCACGATGATCGGCTTGCCGTTGGCGGGCGACAGGATGTTGTTGGTCGACATCATGA
>CAZEFK010000382.1:0-2586 GCA_964511405.1 uncultured Comamonadaceae bacterium
GCGTGGATGTACGAAATCTCCTTGAGCTTGAGGGCGCCTTCCATCGCGATCGGATAGCAGGTGCCGCGGCCGAGATAGAGCACGTCGCGCGCCGCCGCCACGGTCTCGACCACCGGCCCCAGGTCGCCGATCCGGTTCAGCACCTCGGCCAGCCGCGCCGGCAGCTCGAGCAGGCCTTGCAACAGCCTGATCTCGTCGTCGTGGCTGATCGTCCGGCGCGCCCGGCCCATGCCCAGGGCCAGGCAGGCGAGCGCGGTCAGCTGGGTCATGAAGGCCTTGGTCGAGGCGACGCCGATCTCGGGCCCGGCCACCGTGGTCAGCACGCCGTCGGCCTCGCGCGCCATGGCGCTGGTCGGCACGTTGACCAGCGCCAGGGTCGGGCAGCGCTGCTGCCGGGCATAGCGCAGCGCCGACAGGGTATCGATGGTCTCGCCCGACTGCGAGACGAACAGGCTCATGCCGTCGGGGCCGACCAGGGCGCCGCGGTAGCGGAACTCCGAGGCGATGTCGACCTCGGTCGGGAGCTTGGCCAGCTGCTCCATCCAGTACCGACCGACCGCCGCCGCCAGGAACGCCGAGCCGCAGCCGATCAGCGCGGCGCGGTCGATCTTGACCGGGTCGAACGGCAGCTCGGGCAACACGACCCGGCGTTCGACCGCCGACACGAAGGTGCCCAGCGTGTCGCCCACGACCGTCGGCTGCTCATGGATCTCCTTCTCCATGAAGTGCCGGTAGTTGCCCTTGCCGACCAGCGCGCCCGACAGCTCGGTCAGCTGGATCGGGCGCTCGGCGGGATGGCCGGCGGCGTCGACCACCTTGGCGCGGCCGCGGTTCAGCAGCACCAGGTCGCCCTCTTCCAGGTAGCTGAGACGTCGGGTCAGCGGCCCGACCGCCAGGGCGTCGGAGCCCAGGAACATCTCGCCATCGCCATAGCCCACCACCAGCGGGCTGCCGCGGCGCGCCCCGACCAGGAGATCGCCCTCGCCCGCGAACACCACGGCCAGGGCGAACGCGCCCTCGATCCGCGCCATCGCCTGGCGCATCGCCGATTCGGGCTCGTGGCCATGGTCCAGCAGGTCGGTGATCAGGTGGACCACGGTCTCGGTATCGGTGTCGGTCTCGAAATTGTGGCCGCGGGCCGCCAGCTCGCCGCGCAGCTCGGCGAAGTTCTCGATGATGCCGTTATGGACCAGCGCCACCCGCCGGCTGGCGTGGGGGTGGGCATTGGTCTCGCTCGGCTCGCCGTGGGTCGCCCAGCGGGTGTGGCCGATGCCCAAGCGGCCGTCGATCGGATCGCGGTCCAGCACCGCGATCAGGTTGCGCAGCTTGCCCTGGGCCCGCCGGCGGTCGATGCGCTCGCCGGTCACCGTGGCGATGCCGGCCGAATCATAGCCGCGATATTCCAGGCGCTTGAGCGCGTCGATCAGACGAGGTGCAACCGGCTCGCTGCCGACGATGCCGATGATCCCGCACATGGGGCTACCTTTCCTGGTTGCTGCGCCGGCGGGCCCGGAACCGCGCCGCGCCGCCGGGCCGGACCACGGCCTCGGCGCGCGCCACGGCCAGGGCGTCGGCCGGGACGTCCTGCGTGATGGTGCTGGCGGCCCCGATCATGGCGTCGTCCCCGACCGCCACCGGCGCCACCAGCGTCGCGTTCGACCCGACAAACGCGCGAGCGCCGATGACGGTGCGATGTTTGGCGAATCCGTCGTAATTGCACGTGATGGTGCCGGCGCCGATATTGGCGCCCGGCCCGATCGCGGCGTCGCCCAGATAGGCCAGGTGGTTGGCCTTGGCGCCGGCGCCGAGGTCGGCGTTCTTCAGCTCGACGAAATTGCCGACATGGGCGCCCGTGCCGACCTTGGCTCCGGGGCGCAGGCGGGCGAACGGCCCGATCACGGCGCCGGCCGCGATCGCAGCGCCGGCGAGGTGCGAGAAGGCCCGGATCTCGACGTCGTCGCCGACCGTGACCCCGGGGCCGAAGACCACGCTGGGCTCGATCACCACGTCGCGGCCGAAGCGGGTGTCGGCCGCCAGATAGACGGTCCGGGGATCGCGCATCGTGACCCCGGCCGCCATCGCGGCGGCGCGCAGCCGGTCCTGGGCGATCGCCTCGACCGCGGCCAGCTCGGCGCGGGCGTTGACGCCCAGGACTTCCTCGGCCGCGGTCTCCTCGACCGCGACCGTCAAGCCGTCGGCGTTGGCCATGGCCACGATGTCGGTCAGATAATATTCGCCCTGGTCGTTGACCGGCGTCAGCCGATCGATCCAGCCGAACAGCCTGGCGCCGTCGATCGCCAGCACGCCCGAGTTGCACAGGCCGACGGCGCGCTCGGCGGGGCCGGCGTCGCGCGCCTCGACGATCCGCAGCAGGCGCCCGGCCTGGTCCTGGATCAGCCGGCCATAGGGGCCGGGGTCGGTCGGCCGGAAGCCCAGGACCGCGATCGCGGCGCCGCCGGCATGGCGGGCGGCGACCAGGCGCCGGATCGTCTCCGGACGGATCAGGGGCACGTCGCCATAGAGCACGACGACGTCGCCGGCAAAGCCGTCCAGGAGCGGCCGGGCCGCGCGCACCGCGTCGCCGGT
>CAZEFK010000383.1:0-2532 GCA_964511405.1 uncultured Comamonadaceae bacterium
TTCCTGCTGGACGAGGTCGACAAGATGGGCGCCGACTGGCGCGGCGACCCGGCGTCGGCGCTCCTGGAGGTGCTGGACCCCGAGCAGAACGCGTCGTTCAACGACCATTACCTCGAGGTCGACTACGATCTGTCCGACGTGATGTTCGTGACCACGGCCAACACGCTGCGCATGCCGCAGCCGCTGCTCGACCGCATGGAGATCATCCGGATCCCGGGCTACACCGAGGACGAGAAGGTCGCGATCGCCGAGCGCCACCTGATCCCCAAGCAGGTCAAGGCGCATGGCCTGAAGGCCGGCGAGTGGGCGATCACCGACGAGGCGCTGCGGGAGCTGATCCGCTACTACACGCGGGAAGCCGGGGTGCGCAACCTGGAGCGCGAGCTCGCCAATCTGGCGCGCAAGGCGACCAAGGAAATCCTGATGGGGCCGCGCAAGACCGTGAAGGTCACCACGCGGAACCTGGAGAAATATGGCGGCATCAAGCGCTTCCGCTACGGCGAGGCCGAGGCCACCGACATGGTCGGTGTGGTCACCGGCCTGGCCTGGACCGAGGTCGGCGGCGAGCTCCTGTCGATCGAGAGCGTGACCCTGCCGGGCAAGGGCAAGGTCACGGCGACCGGCAAGCTGGGCGACGTCATGAAGGAATCGGTGCAGGCCGCCGAGTCCTTCGTCAAGTCGCGCGCCGCCGCGTTCGGGATCGAGCAGGCGCAGATCGAGAAGCGCGACATCCACGTCCACGTGCCCGAGGGGGCCACGCCCAAGGACGGCCCGTCGGCGGGTGTCGCCATGGTGACGTCGATCGTGTCGGTTCTGACCGGCATTCCGGTCCGCCGCGACGTCGCGATGACCGGCGAGATCACGCTGCGCGGCCGGGTGCTGCCGATCGGCGGCCTCAAGGAGAAGCTGCTGGCGGCCTTGCGCGGCGGTTTGAAGACGGTCCTGATCCCGGGCGAGAACGAGAAGGATCTGGCCGAGATCCCGGACAATGTGAAGAAGGGGCTGACCATCGTGCCGGTCAGCCATGTCGACGAGCTCCTGGCCTATGCCCTGGTGCGCAAGCCGGCGCCGATCGAGTGGGCCGAGGAGGCTCCCCAGCCGGTCAAGCCGGCCGCCGACGGCGACAAGCATGAAGGCGTGATTACGCATTAATGCGGAGTGGCCCGGCTGCGACAGCGGCCGGGCCCAAGTCTAGCTGCCGTCTAGCCGGTCCCGGAGCCGCGGGTTTTTGCGGTTTTCCGCCGATTCCAAAGCGCTCAGAGTTGACGGATCCGACAAGGGCGGGCTAAATTCCGCCCTGCCTGACGGTGTATAATCCAACACTGTTAAATATAATCGCGAGTCTGATAAGGGGGCAAGCGCGTGAACAAGAACGATCTCGTTGCTTCGGTAGCAGAGAATACCGGTTTATCAAAGGCCGACGCAACGAAGGCAGTTGACGCGGTGTTCTCATCGATTGAATCGGCGCTGAAGAGTGGCGATGAAGTGCGGCTGGTCGGCTTCGGCACCTTTACCGTGTCCGAGCGCGCCGCGTCCGAGGGGCGGAACCCGCGTACGGGTGAGAAGATCCAGATTTCGGCGTCGAAGCAGCCGAAGTTCAAGGCCGGCAAGGGGCTGCGCGACGCGGTGAACTGACATGCGGGGCTGCCGGCCGGATGGTCCGGGCAGCTCCCCCTTGACGGAGCCGTGAGGCGGCTCCCGCCATCGGACAGGCTGAGGATCGAACCCGGGGTCCTGTGCGTCTCCGATGGCAGCCCGGGATCCGATCCGCCGCCGGATCGCCGACGGGCAATGCCAGGCGGGCGATTAGCTCAGCGGCAGAGCGTCTCGTTTACACCGAGAGGGTCGGGGGTTCAAATCCCTCATCGCCCACCAGACCGGGGCCGAGCCGGTGGCGGCCTTAAAAAACTATCGCGGCCCCGGATGCAGCGCTTGACAGCCCGGGGCCGGGTCGGTACTCAAGCGCCTCCAAGCGACGCCGGCCCTGGCCGCGACGCCTGGACCCCCCGGGGGTGTAGCTCAGTTGGTTAGAGCGCCGGCCTGTCACGCCGGAGGTCACGGGTTCGAGCCCCGCCACTCCCGCCACTTTCCTTTCCCTTGAACATCGAAGCCCGGATGCCGCCGCGACGGCGGCCGGCGGCCGTTGCGCGCTGCTGCCGCAGTCGCGAAGGCGTGGTGCAGAGCTTTGATTTTATTAGGCACGCCTCTATAGTGCGTCGCGGCCGCCCCCGGGGCGGGGCGGCCGGCAATCGTTGTCCAGCCGCCACCGGAGCCACCGATGGACGCGTTCTTGCGCGAATATCTGCCCATCCTTCTGTTCCTGGGCATCGCGACGGCGATCGCGGTGGCGGCCATCGCAGCGTCGCTGCTGGTCGGGGTGCAGAAGCCCGATGCCGAGAAGGTGTCGGCCTATGAATGCGGGTTCGAGGCCTTCGACGACGCTCGCACCAAGTTCGACGTGCGCTACTACCTGGTCGCGATCCTGTTCATCATCTTCGACCTCGAGGTCGCCTTCCTGTTCCCGTGGGCGGT
>CAZEFK010000384.1:0-2432 GCA_964511405.1 uncultured Comamonadaceae bacterium
CACATCTCTGAGTAGAAAAAGATGTGTGCGAACGCTAGCCCACAAGGGGAGGAGGGGCGAAGCTGCCGCGACAGAACTCCTCCTCCCCTTGTGGGAGGAGGCTGGATGGAGGGGGAATCACGACGATTCAAGCTCGTGCACATCGCCGGAAATGAAACACACAGGGAGGACTGGCGCATGACCATAGACATCACGGAAGAACTGGCCGGCGCGCGACTCGGCTCTTTCCACTGGCGGCTGTGCGCCCTGATCGGCGCCATTGCCTTCTTCGACGGCTACGACGTCTTCAACCCGGCTTACGTAATCCACTATGTCATGCAGCCCTGGGGCCTGCGGCCGGCGCAGGCCGGGCTCCTGGTGTCCAGCGGCCTGGTCGGGTTCCTGGTGGGCGCGGCGCTCCATGGCCTGGTCGCCGACCGCCTGGGCCGCCGCGGCACCCTGCTGGCCGGGCTGTGGATCACCAGCCTGTTCACGCTGCTGACCGCAACCGCCGCCAGCTCCTTCCTGTCGTTCTGCGTCCTGCGCATCCTGACCGGCCTCGGCCTGGGCGTGCTGCTGCCGCTCGGCACCACCTACATCAACGAGTTTGCGCCGCGGCGCGCGGCCAACGCCTTCCCGTTGTGGGGGGCCGCCTTCGGCTGGTCGCTGGGCGGCACCGCCGCCGGGCTGGTCGGCGTGTTCGTGACCCCGGCGTGGGGTTGGCAGAGCCTGTACTATCTGGGCTCGCTGTCCGTCGTGCTGGCGGTCGCCGCCCATGGCCTGCTGCCCGAGTCGGTGCGGTTCCTGGCCCATGCCGGCCGCACCGCCGAGGCGGTGGCGCTGCTGGCCCGGCTCCGGCCCGACCGCGCCGCGGCCTATGCCGGCGCCCGCTTCACTGCGGCTGCGGCGCCGGCGGCCCGGCCCTCGGCCGGCGCGCTGCTGCAGCCGCGCTATCGCCGCACCACGCTGGCGATCTGGACCGCGGCGTTCCTCAGCCTGTTCACCATCTTCGGCCTGACCGGCTGGATGCCGACGGTCATGATCGGCCGCGGCGAGACCTTCGCCGCCAGCTTCGGCTATGGTGCGCTGATGCAGATCATGTCGTTCGTCGGCGGCCTGGCCTGCGGCATGATCGCCGACCGCCGCGGCAACGGCCGCGCCATGCTGGTGCTGTGGTGGGCGCTGGGTGCCTTGTGCGTCGTCAGCCTGGCGCTGCTGGACAGCCATCTGACCAACCTGGTGCTGACCGGCGCCGCCGGCTTCTTCTCGATCGGCGCCCAGCATGTGCTGAACAATGTGACCGCATCGGCCTACGAGACCGGGCTGCGCGCAACCGGCGTCGGCATGGAGCTGGCGGTCGGCCGGGTCGGCGCCATCCTGGGGCCGTTCATCGTCGGCGCCCTGCAGCAGGCCGACGCCTCCGGGCGGACCGGGTTCCTGGCGCTGGCCGCGGCAGGGACGCTGGCCGCCGGCGCGATCGCCTGCGCCATCCGCGACCGGCCGTCACACCAGGCCGCCATGGCGCTTCAGGAGAGCGGGACATGACCGCGGCCCTGGCCTTCACCTACACCGCCCTGCCGGCCCGCGTGGTGTTCGGGGCAGGCAGCCTGGGATCGGTGGGCGCCGAGGTCGAGCGCCTGGGCGCGGTCCGGCCGCTGGTGCTGTCGACGCCGCCCCAGCGCGCCGCCGCCGAGGCGCTGTGCGCCCAGATCGGCGGCGCCGGGGTGTTCGCCGACGCGGTCATGCACACGCCCGTGGCGGTGACCGAGCGGGCGGTCGCCGCCGCCGACGCCCTCGGCGCCGACTGTGTGGTGGCGCTGGGCGGCGGCTCGACCATCGGCCTGGGCAAGGCGATCGCGCTGCGCACCGGCCTGCCTCAGGTCGCGGTGCCGACCACCTATGCCGGGTCCGAGGCGACGCCGATCCTCGGCCAGACCGAGGGCGGGGTGAAAACCACCCTGCGCGACCTCAAGGTCCTGCCCCAGGTGATCGTCTACGACCCCGACCTGACGCTCAGCCTGCCGCCGGCGCTGTCGGTCTGCTCGGGCCTCAACGCCATCGCCCACGCGGTCGAGGGCCTCTATGCCCGCGACGCCAATCCGGTGACCTCGGGGCTGGCCGAGCAGGGCATCGCGGCCTTGGGCGGCGCCCTGCCCCGCATCCTGGCCGACCCGGCCGACCGCGCGGCGCGGGCCGACGCGCTGTTCGGCGCCTGGGCCTGCGGCACCGTCCTGGGCTCGGTCGGCATGGCGCTCCACCACAAGCTGTGCCATGTGCTGGGCGGCAGCTTCGACCTGCCCCATGCCGAAACCCACGCCGTGGTCCTGCCCTACGCCGTCGCCTACACCGCGCCGGCAGCGCCCGCGGCCATGGCGCGGATCGCCCGGGCGCTGGGCCGCGCCGACGCCGCGGACGGGCCGCGCGCCCTGGCCCGGGCGCTGGGCGCGCCGACG
>CAZEFK010000385.1:0-2364 GCA_964511405.1 uncultured Comamonadaceae bacterium
CTGCATCGCCCACAGGTCGGTCTCGAAGCCGTTGGCATAGCCGGCCTCGGCCAGCAGCGCCTTGGCCTTGGCCGGATCGTAGGGATAGTCCTTCACCGCCTTGTTGTACGACCACATGGTCGGCGGGATCGGGTTGATCGCCGGGGTGCCCGTGCCCTGGTAGACGTTGTCCACGATCGCCTTCTTGTCGATCGCCATGTTGATCGCCTGGCGGACGCGGCGGTCGTCGAACGGCTTCTTCTGCGTGTTGAACGCCAGATAGCCGATGTTGAGGCCGGGCTCCTGGACCAGCTGCAGCTTGGGATCGGATTTGATCGACGGCAGGTCGGCCGGGTTGGGATAGGCCGCGTAATGGCATTCGCCCTTGCGCAGCTTGTCCAGGCGCACCGCGGCGTTGGGTGTGATCGCGTAGACCAGGTCGATCTTGGGCGTCCCGCCCCAATAGCCGGGATTGGCCTTGTAGCGGATCTGGGCGTCCTTCTGGTAGGCCACGAAGCTGAACGGGCCGGTCCCGATCGGCTTCTGCGCCAGCATCTGCGGGGTGCCGGCTTTCAGCATCGCCTGGGCGTACTCCGCCGACAGGATGCTTGCGAAGTTCATCGCCAAATCGGCCAGGAACGGCGCTTCGGCGTGGGTGAGGGTGAACTTGACCGTGTAGTCGTCGACCTTGTCGATCGACTTCAGCAGGTCGGGCATGCTCATGTCGCCGAAATAGTCGTAGGAGCCACCGGCGACTTCGGGCTTGTGGAAGGGATTGTCCGCCTTCCATTGCCGCTCGAACGAGAAGATCACGTCATCGGCGTTGAAATTGCGCGACGGCTTGAAGATGTCGTTGGAATGCCACTTGACGTTCTTGCGCAGCTTGAACGTCACCTCGGTCCCATCGGGCGACACCGTCCAGCTTTCGGCCAGCCCGGGCTCGACCTCCGTGGTGCCGTGCTTGAATTGGACCAGCTCATTGTAGATCGGCACGCCGGCGTCGAAGCTGGTGCCGGTGGTGTTGATCCCCGGGTCGAAGTTCTCAGGACTGCCTTCCGAGCAATAGACAAACGTCTTGGCCGCGGCCGGCATCGCCGCGAGCCCTGCCGCGGCGACCGCGATGGCCGCTCCCTGAAGCAATCGGTTCATTATGGTCCCTCCTTTGCCGGGGCGCCGCTGTTGCCGCGGCTCGCCCCCCGGCCCTTGGGCGCCATCTCCGGACATGGCTCCAGGGTTGTCAAGCCAGCGGCCGCCGTCGCGCTGGTCGGGCAGCGCTGGTTAAAGGGTCATTAACCCTAATCTGGATAAAGGACCGGCTGCCGACTGTGATAAGGGTTGTGCATGTCCGATGTCCCTGATGCACCGCCGCCGCTGCCGAGGGCCCAGCGCCCGGGACCGGTGGGGCCGGTGTTCTACCAGCGCCCGCGCGCGCTCGATCCCAAACGCCACCGCAAGGCCGGCCTGCACCGGACCGTCGAGTTCGCCTTCGCGCGCGACAGCGGCTCGGTGGCGCTGACCACGGTCGAGTTCGCCCTGGCGGCCGGGTTCTACCCGATCGTGTTCACCGACGCCGAGGTGGCGATGGCGCTCGCGGTGCTGGGCCTGCGGCCGAACCAGAACCTGTTCGTCGACGCCGAAGGCAAGTGGCGGCCCAACAGCTACGTGCCGGCCTATGTCCGCCGCTATCCCTACATCTTCGTCGAAGCCGACGGTACCCTGACGCTGTGCATCGACGAGGCCGCGCCCAATTTCGATCCGGCCGGAGGCGAGCCCCTGTTCGTGGGCGACCGGCCGAGCCCCGAGACGGAGCGGGCGCTGCAGTTCTGCAGCCAGTTCCAGGCCAACGCCGCGGCCACCCGCGAATTCGTGACCGCGCTCTGGGAGCGCAACCTGCTGATCGAGAACCAGGCCGACGTCAAGCTGGACAGCGGCCGGCAACTGGTGCTCGGCGGCTTCCATGTGATCGACGAGAACCGTTTCAACGTACTACCCGACGATGTGGTGCTGGACTGGCGCCGGCGCGGCTGGCTGGGCCTGGTCTATGCCCACTTCCTGTCGACGGCGCGCTGGAATGCGCTGGTCGCCTTGACAGCCCAAGAGGAGATGGCGAATGCGTGACCCGAAGCCGATCCGCCCCGGCCTGGCCGTGCTGGCCCTGGTGATGGCGGCCACCGGCGCGACCGATGCGGCGGTCGCCGCCCGGGCCCACGCTGCCGCCGCGCCGGCCGTCGCGGCACCGGCGGCAACCGCCCAAGCGACGCCGGCCGCGGCTCCGGCAGCGCCCGCCGCCGCCGCGCAGCCGACGCCGCCGGCCGAGGAACCGGTCACGCTGCAGGGATTCCGTTCGGCCTCCTTCGGCATGACCGAGGCCCAGGTCCGTCAGGC
>CAZEFK010000386.1:0-2332 GCA_964511405.1 uncultured Comamonadaceae bacterium
GCCGAGCACGGCACCGGCGAACGGCTCCAGCAGCTTGTTGACCACGCCCAGCCCGAGCGCGCCCATGAGCGTGCCGGCCAGGTTGCCGACGCCGCCGAACACCACGACCATGAAGCTGTCGACAATGTAGAGCGTGCCCAGGTTGGGGCTGACATTGCCGATCTGGCTGAGCGCCACGCCGGCCATGCCGGCGACGCCGGAGCCCAGGCCGAAGGTGAGCGCGTCGATGCGCGCGGTCGGGATGCCCATGGCGGCGGCCATCTCGCGGTTCTGGGTCACGGCGCGCATGTGCAGGCCCAGCGCGGTGCGGCGCAGGATCAGCACCAGCAGGGCCATGACCAGGGCGCCGAAGGCGATGATCCACAGCCGGTTCCAGGTGACCGTGAAGCCGCCCATGACCTCGAAGCCGCCGGTCATCCAGGACGGGTTGGCGACCTCCTTGTTGGGCGCGCCGAAGATGGTACGCACCGCCTGCTGCAGCATCAGCGACAGGCCCCAGGTGGCGAGCAGCGTCTCCAGCCGGCGGCGGTAGAGGAAGCGGATGACGCCGCGCTCGATGGCCACGCCCACCGCGCCGGCGACCAGGAAGGCCGCCGGGATCGCCGCCACCAGGTAGGCGTCGATCCAGGCGGGCGGCAGGTAGGCGCGGAACGCCTGCTGGACCACGAAGGTGGTGTAGGCGCCCAGCATCATCATCTCGCCATGGGCCATGTTGATGACGCCCATCACGCCGAAGGTGATGGCCAGGCCGATCGCCGCCAGCAGCAGCACCGAGCCCAGGCTCAGGCCCTGGAACAGGTTGACGCCCAGGTCGATGAGCTGGAGCCGCCGCTCGATGCTGGCGAGGGTGGCCTGCGCCGCCTGGCGCACCTTGGGCTCGGTGTCGGGGGCGGCCGCCAGCTGGCCGACCAGGGCGCGGATATCGGGGTCGACCGAGCCCGCCAAGGCCACCAGGGCGGCGATCCGCTGCTCGCTGGTGCCGGCGTTGAGCTGGGCGGCGCTCAGGCTGAAGCGCAGCACCGCGGCGACCCGGGGATCCTGCTCCGCGGCGGTGGCCTTGGCCAGGAGGCCGGCGGTCTCGGCCGAGGGGTGCTTCGTCGCGTCCTGGGCGGCGGCGATCCGCTGGTCGGGATCCGGGCTGAACAGCTTGAGCTTGGCGAGCGCGGCGTCGAGGCTGGTGCGCACGCGGTTGTTGATGCGAATCTTTTCGAGGTCCGCCGGGCCGGCGCCGCGGTCGGCGAGCGTGACCGGGTCCTTGAGCGCCAAGCCGGCACCGGCCGGGTCGCCGATCACCACCTGCTTGTCGGGCGTCAGGTAGAGGCGGCCGTCCTGCAGGGCGGCCAGCGCCGGCACGGCTCGGCCGTCGCCCAGCGAGCCGAGGGCGTTGACCGCCTCGTCGCGGTCGGAGAAGCCGCCGGCGCCCAGCTTGGCGACCATGTCGGCGAGCGTGTCGGCCCGCGCCGGCAGGGCGGCGAGGATGGCGACCAGGATCAGCAGCGCGCGCAGGATCACGGGAACGCAAGCTTTCTGAAGGTCCGCCGCCCCCTCGGGGCTCGAGGGGGCGGTCGGTGCCAGGGCTTACTGGAACGCGGCGTATTTGGGCGCCGTGCAGTTGCCGCAGACCCAGGGGAAGGTCCAGTCGGCGGTCAGCTTGGCGCTCTCGGGGATGTACTTGCTCCAGGCGTCGGCCTTGATCGGGCCGGAGGTCTGCCAGACCACGTCGAACTGGCCGTTGGCCTGGATCTCGCCGATCATCACCGGCTTCGACAGGTGGTGGTTAGTGTTCATGACCGCCTCGAAGCCGCTCGGCGCCTTGACCTTCTGGCCATACATGGCCTGGCGCACGGCGTTGATGTCGGTGGTGCCGGCCTGGAGCACCGCCTGGGCCCACATCTTGAAGCCGATGTAGGTCGCCTCCATCGGGTCGTTGGTGACCAGTTTCGGATCCTTCTTGTAGTCGTGCCACATCTTGATGAACTGGTCATTCACCGGCGACTTCACGGACTGGAAGTAGTTCCAGGCAGCCAGGTGCCCGACCAGGTTCTTGGTGTCGATGCCCGACAGCTCCTGCTCGCCGACCGAGAACGCCACCACCGGGATGTCCGATGCCTTGATGCCGGCGTTGGCCAGCTCCTTGTAGAAGGGGACGTTGGCGTCGCCGTTGATCGTCGACACCACCGCCGTCTTCTTGCCGGCCGAAGCGAACTTCTTGATGTCGGCGACGATCGACTGCCAGTCGGACTGGCCGAACGGGGTGTAGTTGATCATGATGTCGTCCTGGGCGACACCCTTCGACTTCAGGAAGGCTTCCAGGATTTTGTTGGTGGTGCGC
>CAZEFK010000387.1:0-2323 GCA_964511405.1 uncultured Comamonadaceae bacterium
GCGGTCGCGGTACACGGCGTCGAGCGCTGCGCGCAGGGCGTCGACCTGGCCAGGCCAACCGAGGCGCGCGGCGGCGCGCGCCGCCATGCGGCCGGAGCCCAGCCGCTGCACGGCGATCAGCCCGGCAGTCGCGGCCCCCACCGCCGCCGCGGCGGCGAGTGAGCCGGCCACGGCCGGCGAGCTGTCGGACCGCGCCAGCAGCACCAGCACCCCGGCCAGGGTGAACAGGGCCTGGGTGGCCAGCTCCACGGTGACGTCGGCGACGGTGACGGCCGTGGCATCGGCCAGGGGCAGGCCGCGGCGGCCGAGCAGCCGGATCGTGGCCACGGCGCCGCCGACCTGGGCCAGCGGCAGCAGGGCGTTGATCCCCTCGCGCACCCAGCGCAGCAGCGTCATGACAGCCAGCGAGGGCCGGCCGCGCGGCGAACGGCTGATCAGGGCCCGCCACGCCGCCGCCGTGATCAGCAGCGGGCCGGCATGGGCCGCGACCGCCAGCGCCAGGCCGAAGCCGGCCCGGGACAGCACGTCGAGCACCGCGCCGGCACCGATATGGACCAGCGTTGCCGCGCCGAGGGCGGCGCCGGCCGCCAGCGCCAGGACCGTGCCGATGCGCCCGCGGCTGAGCGCCCGCGGAGCGGGAGGGTGAGGTGGGGGGCTCACAGCTCGGGAACCGGTCAAATCCTCCGTCCGGCGCAGCTATTGCCGGGTCTGCGGCTGCGACGGCAGCCCGGCCGGGACGGCCTGGAGCGGCGATGCCCGTCCGGCCGTCTCCGAGCGAATGCCGAAATGCTCGAGATAGGCGGCAAATCGGGCGTGCACGGCCTCGGCCTCGATGCCATAGGCGGCGGGGCTGTAGCGGTTGCGGCCATAGCCGCCGTCCGGCTGGGCGGCGACCCGCGCCGCCATGCGCGCCCGCGCCGCCGGCGTCAGCGTCAGGCCGAACCGCTGATACAGCCGCTCGACTGTCTCCAGGGGCTGGCGGACGATCTCCGCATAGTGGACATGCGCGACCTGCGCGGCCGGCAGAGCCTGGTCGCGGTCGACCGCGATCATGGTGTCCGCGGCCAACGCCCAGTCGCCGGTGACCTGGCGGCCGATCGCCAGCCGGTCGACATGGCGGGCGAACGGCGCCCGCAGAATCTCGGTCAGCCGCGCCACCGAGGGCAGCACCTTCATGGGATCGCGATGGACGAAGAGCAGGCGCGCATCGGGATAGACCGCGCGCAGCGCATCGAGGGCGAAGAGGTGGTCCGGCGATTTGAGCACCCAGCGGCCGGGTGCCCCGGCCCGCCGGTCCTGGTGCTGCAGATGCTGCAGGAAGCGCTTGTGGAAGCGATAGGCCGAGTCGTGCCCGTGAGCGTCCAGCCAACGGCGGTAGCCGGGCACGGCATGGGTGGTGTCGAAGCGCAGGCTGCGCAGATCGTGGGCGGTGATCTCGGTGCATTCCTGCGGTGACCAGCCGTCGAACGGATGGACGCGCCGGAATTCCGGGACCAGGGCGGCGAAGCGGCGCAGCTGGTGGCTCGCCTGCTCGGGCCGGGAGTCGCGGCGCGCCCCGGGATCGGGATAGGGCGCCATGGTCTGCCAGCAGCGCGGTGCCAGGGTCTGCGGGTCTTCGGCCAGCAGCGCGTAGAGGGTGGTCGTGCCGCTGCGCGGCAGGCCGGTGATGATGATCGGGGCGGTGACCGGCTCGGCCAGCACCGAGGGATCCGCGGTCTCCGCCTGCGCCAGCCGCAGCCGGTTGGACAGGAGCCGGATCAAGTCCCAGCGCATCCCCGCCCGGCCCAGCGGCGAGAGCGCCGCCGTCTCGTCGAGCGCCTGCAGCAGGACGGACAGCGGCTCCGCTACCGCCGCGCGGTCCAGTGGGTGGCCCGCCGCCCGCTCGGCCGCCGTCATCAGCGCCTCGGCATCCCAGACCGGCGACGCGGCCAGCCGGGCCAAGCCATTGGCCAGGGCGATCAGAACGCCGCGCGTCGGCGGCCGCGGCTCGTCGAAAGGCTCGGCCACGGTGCATCTCCTCGCTGGTGGAGCCGGGACCCAACATCGCGCGGGGGATCGGCCAGCCCGACCGGCGACCGGGCCTGCACGCCCCCAACGTGAGCGATCGGACCTATGTTGCCGGAACGGCAGAAAGAATCAGCACATCGAACGGATTAGGCCTTCGGCACGCAACACGAGCAAAAGTCCGGGCGAGCACGTCTGTGCCCTACCCCCACCGTCATCCCCGCGAACGCGGGGATCCAGCCGTTGTGGCAAGCTGACCGCCACCATACTGGATATTGCCGGCGAGCCAACTGATAGGGGTCGGGAAGGTTTGGCCTCC
>CAZEFK010000388.1:0-2312 GCA_964511405.1 uncultured Comamonadaceae bacterium
ACTGGTCCAGGCTGGCAACTATCCCCTCCGGAGTTGCGTGCGGGTTGCTGAAACTGAAAGGAGCCTTCGTGGTGATCACGACCTCCTCGCGGCGCACCGATTTGATTGCTCTGCCGAGCACCGCTTCGGTGCCGTAGGCCGCTGCCGTGTCAAACAAATTGACCCCGAGATCGACCGCTTGGCGAATGATTGCAATCGCGTGGTCTTCGGTTTTGCCCTGCGTCAGCCCTACTGACTGAAGCCGCCGCAGCCCAAGCCGGCCAGCCCGCCGCCGGCGGTGCACCGGCCGCCACGCCGGCCCCCAGCCACGCCGCGAGCCCGCCATCGAGACCGGCCGACCACAGCGGCGGCAGGCTCAGCAGGCGGCCATGGCAGCCGCAGTCCTCCAGGCCGTCGCGCCACGCCGCGGCCACCGCCGCCAGGGCACCGGCCAGCAGCAGGGCCATGGCCAGCATGGATGCCACCACGCCGCCGCCCAGCAGCAGCGCCACCGCCAGGCCGGCCTGCCCGGCCGACAGGCCCACCATGAGCGGGCGAGCCCGGCGCGCCGGCACCCAGCGATGGTGCTCGATCGCCTGGGCGGCGAAGCGGACGTCGACCGCCTTGCCGAGGGCGCTGGCGGCCAGCAGCGCCCCTGCCGTCCAGGGCGCTGCGGCCAGGACCGCGGCGACCGGCGTCACGCGCGTCGCCTCACTTGCCCAGGTCGTTGCAGCATGGCGTGGTGTCGCGCGAACAGCAGCAGCCGCAGGGATACTGCGTGCAGCTGTTACCCCCCATGCCGCCGGCCACCATCTCCAGCAGCTCGTCCGGCAGCTCGTCGGGCTCGGCATCCGGCCGGCTGTCATAGGGGATGACCAGGTGCCAGGTCGACTCGTCGTCGACCAGGAACTTGACGTCGAAATAGTCGGGGAAGCCGTGGCCCAACTCGCCGATCATCGCTTCGCGGGGCTTGGCCACCGCGGCAGCCAAGACCGAGCGGTCGGCCAGGCAGCGGGCGAGCAGGTAGTCTTCCTGTTGGGAACGGGGGGCGCCGAGCGCCGGCTTATGCAGCATCGAGGGCAACTCCGACCGAACGGCTAGCAGCCACCGTTGCATTTGCAGTCATTGGGATCGCAGTTCGTCGTCCCAGCATTGCAGCCGCCAGCCACCATCTCCAGCAGCTCGTCCGGCAGCTCGTCGCCCATCGGCAGCTCGTAAGGGACCACCAGGTGGCAGGTCGCAGCATCGTCGACCAGGAGCTGGATCTGGATCGGCGGCGGGAAGGTGAAGCCCAGCTCGGTGTGCATCGCGAAGCGCGGGTTGCGGATCGCCGCATCCATCACGGAGCGGTCGGCGAGGCAGCGGGCCAGGATGTAGTCCTCGACCTGGGCGCGCGGGGCATCGGCAGTCGGCTTGGTCAGCATGGGAACGTCTCCAGTCGTCGGTCGAGGCAATTACGCGGTGCCGGCCACGGCCGACAGGCGGTCCCAGGGCATCACGAAGGCGCGCGTCGTGGCGGTCTCCTCGACCACTTCGATGCGCACGCCCTCGGGCAGCTCGATGCCCAGCTCCTGGCGGATGGCGGCGCGCGGGTCGCGGCGCAGCAGCGCCCGCAGCCCCTCGTCGCGGGCTGCCTTCTCGCCGAGCCGGCGGCGTTGCTCCATGGTCAGCATGCGATCCTCATTCGTCCGATGAACAGGCCGGCACCTTAGGGCCGCGGTTGCCGCCGCCGCCATGGCCGGGCCGCCCGCGGCGGCGGACGGGTGAGCCCCGTGTCTCAGCCGATGCGCGGCGCGTCCCATCGCGACAACCGCTGTGATCGCCGTCACGGCCCGGCGCCGGCTAGGGTCGCCCGATGACGGCAACCCCGCAGGTGCGGCAGGCGGAAGTCTCGGAGTGCGGCCTGGCGGCGCTCGCCATCCTGCTCGGCCATCACGGCCGCCACGTGCCGCTGGAGACGCTGCGCGCGCTCGCCGGGTCCACGCGCAACGGCGTTACCGCCGCCCGCCTGCGCCAGATCGCGCGGACGCTGGGCTTCGAGGCGAAGGCGTTCCGGCTCGAGCCCGAAGGCCTGGCCGGCCGCGGCCTGCCGCTGATCGCCCATCTGCGCTTCATCCATTTCGTGGTGGTCGAGGCGGTGACGGCCGAGGCGGTGCTGGTCAACGACCCCGCCCGCGGCCCGGCGCGGATCCCGCGCGAGCAGTTCGAGGACGACTTCACCGGTATCGTGCTGACCGTCGCGCCGACGCCGGCCGCCGCCCGCAGCGGGCGCGCCTTCGCGCTGCCGCGGGCGCTGTGGGCCGCGCTCGGCGGCGCTGGGCGGCCGATGATGC
>CAZEFK010000389.1:0-2311 GCA_964511405.1 uncultured Comamonadaceae bacterium
GCCGGCACGCGCCGCCTCGACCGCAGCGTTGAGCGCGAGCAGGTCGGTCTGTCGCGCTATCTCCTGCACGATGGTGATCTTCTCGGCGATCGTGCGCATGGCCTCGACCGCCCGGCCGACCACTTCACCGCTGGCCTGGGCGTCCTGGGCCGACTGCCGGGCGATCGTCTCGGTCTGGCTGGCATTGTCGGCGGTCTGCTTGATGTTGGCCGCCATCTCTTCCATCGAGGCCGAGGCCTCCTCGGTCGACGACGCCTGCTCGGTCGCCCCTTGGCTCAGCTCCTCGGCACTCGCCGACAGCTCCTGGCTGCCCGCCGAGACATTGTCGGCGGCCGCCAGCGCGTCGGCCACGACGGCCCGCAGCTTCTCGACCATGGCGTTGACGTGGCGAACCAGGTCGCCGACCTCGTCGTTCGCCACGGTCTGGACGGTGCGCGTCAGGTCGCCGCCGGCCACGGCCTGGGCCAGGCTGCCGGCCTGCGCCAACGCGCGGCCGATCGACAGCGCGATCCACAGCGCGGCACCGGCACCGACCAGGATCGCCACGACCAGGACGCCGACCGTGGTCGAGCGCGCATCGGCGTAGGTGGCATTGGCGGCCTGCCGAGCGTCGGCCATCCGGTGCTCGGCGTTGGCGACGATCTGGTCGAGCATGGCGGCTGCGGCTTCGCGGCGGGTATGGCCTTCGCCGGTCGACAGGGCGAACGCCTTGGCGCTAGTCGTCGCCATGCCGAGCGCGACCACCTGGTCGACCAGCTTCGACCATCGGTCGATCCGGGCCGACAGGTCCGTGGCCGCGGCGCGCTCGGCCACGGGCAGCGCCCCCGGCAGGGCCTCCAGCAGCCGGCGCTGCTGACTACGGGCGGCGTCGAGCTGCGCCCTGTAGCCCTGGAGCGCCTTGTCGTCATCGGGAAGGACGATGTCCTTCTCCAGGCGCTGCTGCAGGAGCACGGCCTCGAGCAGTTGCCGGACGGTGCCCGCCGCGCCGGCATCGCCGGCCGCCTCGAGCCGGCCGGCCAGCGTCTGCAGCGGCTGGATCACCTCGTCGGCCGCCGCTTGCGCCCCGTTCTGCGACAGCGCCCGGGCCTTGGCCTCGGAGTTCTGGCGCACCAGCGCCATGACCCGGTCCTGGCTCTCCTCGTAGCCGCGCAGCTGTTCGCTGAAATTGTCGAGGTCACGCTTGTCGGCTTCGCTGGCGAGGGCGCGCAGCTTGCCGAGATCGGTGCTCAGCTGCTCGCGGCCCTTCACGATCCGCTGCTGGAGCTTGTCCATCAGGGCATCGGTGTCGGCGATGATGAAGTTCTTCTCCTGGGCGGTGACCTCCGAGATGGCACCGCGCGCATCCAGCGCCAGGCGCAGACGCTCCGCCGGACCGTCGACCAAACGGTCCAGCGATGCGTTGATCGCCTCCAGGCTTTGGAGGCCGAGGCTGCCGATGACGCCCGCGAGCAGGATGATCGCGCCGAAGGTCACGCCCAGCTTGAGCTTCACGGTAATCCGCATGGGGCCTCCTCTCGAGGGCTGGTGGCCGGTCAGGCAGCGACGCCGGTCGCCTCGGCCGCGCCCGGCGCCGAGGCGTGGTCGAACGCGCTGGCGCGCAGCTCGTCGGGGCCAAACAGCCGGGCCACGTTGAACAGGATGACGAAGCCGTCGCCGCGGCGACCGACGCCGTCGATGACGTCGGACCGCCAGTCGGCACCGATCTCGGGCGGTGGCTCGACGCCCACCCCATCAAGGGCGGTCACCTCGAACACGCGGTCGACAAGCAGCCCCAGCACCAGCCGGCGGTTGCCGGCCGGCACTTCGAGCACCAGGATCCGCGTGGCGGCACCGGCGGCGGCGCTCGGCAGCCCCAGCCGGACGCGCAGATCGACGACCGGCACGCTGCGGCCGCGGACGTCGATGAGGCCCAACAGATGGGCCGGCGCATCCGGGATCCGGAAGATCGGCCGCATGTCGAGGATCTCGATCACCGCCTCGACCGGCACCGCGAAGACCTCGCGGTCGATGCCGAGGGTGACGAACTGGCGGTCGCCCGCCATCCCGGGTGCCATGGCCATGGGCTCAGTACCTCTCGAATTCGGCGTCGCGGGCTTCGGTGGGGGTCATGCTCAGGGCGAAGCCGTTGGCGTCGCGCCGGCCGGCGCCGGGACGCGCCGCTTTGGCCGCAGGCTGGACGGCGCGGATGGGCTGGACAGCCGCGCGCGCCGGCGCGGCGCGAGCCGGCCGCGCCGCCGGACCGGCGGTGTCGGCCCTACGATCGCCAATGCGGAAGTAAGCGATGCTGGCCTGGAGCTGCTCGGCCTGGGCG
>CAZEFK010000390.1:0-2271 GCA_964511405.1 uncultured Comamonadaceae bacterium
GCGCTTGCGCGCGCACGATCCCCGCCTTCGCGGGGATGACGAGCAGGATGGCCAAACGGCTGATAATGCTCGGTGATCCGGGTTGTGTGAATCCCTAGGGGGACTGGGAGAGGGCCAGCCGTCGTCGCAAAATTGAGATTTGGCTCTTTACACGAGACGCAGCCATGGCATCCTGACGGCCGCGGCATCCGGGATGCGGCGCCGGTCGTCTCCCAGCCACCAGAGGGGGTTCGCGTGACCAAGGCACAGGCAGCCCTCGCGGCCGCCCCCGTCCGGGCGCCGCTCCTGGAGATCCGGGGGGCGGCCAAGACCTATGCCGGCCGCCGCGGCGGCGACGCGGTGCCGGCGGTCGAGGCGGTCGACCTGACCGTGCGCGAGGGCGAGCTGGTGGCGCTGATCGGCCCTTCGGGCTGCGGCAAGTCCACCCTGCTGCGCATGGTTGCCGGGCTGATCGAGCCCAGCGCCGGGCGCATCGACTGGGCGCCCGGCCACCAGCGGCAGCCCGGCCGCGACATCGGCTTCGTGTTCCAGGAGCCGGTGCTGCTGCCCTGGCTCAGCGTGCTGGACAATGTCCGCTTCCCACTCGACGCCTTCCGCGTGCCGCGCAGCGCCGGCAACGACCGCGCCCGGGCGCTCCTGTCCATGGTCGGGCTCGACGGGTTCGAGCGCGCGCTGCCCAAGGAGCTGTCGGGCGGCATGCGCCAGCGCGTGGCGATCGCCCGGGCGCTGGCCGACGACCCGCCCCTGCTGCTGATGGACGAGCCGTTCGGGGCCCTCGACCTGCTGACCCGCGACCGCCTGAACGACGAGCTGCTGGCGCTGTGGTCGGCCACCGGCAAGACCATCCTGCTGGTCACCCACAGCGTCGAGGAGGCGGCGTACCTGGCCGACCGGATCGTGGTGATGAGCCCGCGGCCGGCGCGGATCAAGCGCATCCACGACAGCCCGCTGCCGGCCCCGCGCGGCGAGGCGACCAAGCTCGATCCGCGCTTCGCGCAGCTGATGGCGGCGCTGCGCGCCGACCTCAAATGACCGGCCGCGCCCTGGCCTTCGCCGCAACCCTGGCGGCGCTGGTCGCCGCCTGGTGGGCATATACGGCGCTGGGCCATGTGCCGCCCTATCTGCTGCCGGCTCCCGGCGCCGTCGCCGCGGCACTGGCCCAGCTCGTCGCCTCCGGCCGGCTGTGGCCGCACCTGGTGCACACGCTGTGGGTGCTGCTGGCCGGCCTGGCCGCGGGCAGCGCCGCCGGCACCGCCCTCGGCTTCGCGCTCGGCCGCTCGCCTCGGGCGGCGGCGCTGCTGGGTCCGTTCATCGTGCTGTTCCAGAGCGCGCCCAAGATCGGGCTGGCGCCGCTGTTCGTGCTGTGGTTCGGCCTGGGCGGCGGCGCCCATTTCGCCCTGGTGGTGTCGCTGGTGCTGTTTCCGGTGATGGTCGGCGCCATGGCCGGGCTGCGCGGCATCGACCCCAATCTGCCGAGCCTGGCCCGTCTGCTGCGCCTGTCGCCGTGGCGCCGGTTCTGGCGGATCGAGCTGCCGGCCGCCGCCGACGCGCTGTTCGGCGGCCTGCGCGTGGCCGCCGTCCAGGCCCTGGTCGGGGCGATCCTGGCCGAGTGGATCTCGGGCAAGGTCGGCCTGGGCTACCTGATGGTCTATGGCAGCACCACCTACAACACGCCGCTGCTGCTGGCCGCGGTGGTGCTGACCGCGCTGCTGGGGCTGGCCGCCTACCAGGCGGTGCTGGGCGCCGAGCGGCTGGCGCTGGCCTGGCGCGAATGACCAGCGCGCGCCAGCCCTGGCAGGGCGACCGGCCGCCCCACCTGCCCTGCGCCCGCGGCGAGCTGCCGGCGGCCGTGCTGTTTCCCGGCGATCCCGGCCGCGTCGACCGCTTCGCCGGCCTGCTCGACGGCTTCCGCATCCTGGGCCAGAACCGCGAGTTCCGGGTCGGCGTCGGCCACCATCGCGGCCTGGCGGTCGGGGTCTGCTCGACCGGCATCGGCGGACCGTCGACCGAGATCGCGCTGGTCGAGGCCGCCGCCCTGGGCTGCCGCGTCGCGGTTCGGGTCGGCGGCACCGGCGCGCTGGACCCGACCTTCGATCCCGGCACGCTGCTGGTCGTCGACCAGGCGCTGCGCGGCGGCGGCGCCGCCCGCTGGTACGCCCCGCCGGAGCAGCCGGCGCGGCCCGATCCGGCCGTGCGCGACGCCCTGGCGGCCAGCGCCGCGGCGGCCGGCATGCCCTGGCGGCTGGGCACGGTCACTCGCCGGAATCGGAC
>CAZEFK010000391.1:0-2252 GCA_964511405.1 uncultured Comamonadaceae bacterium
GCGGGGGCGATGACGCGGGCGGCTTGGGCGGCGGGCATCATCGGCCCGGTCAGCTGCCGCCAGGGCGGGTCGCGGGCCGCCTATAGCGGCCGCGCCGCGGCGGCCGCGAGCAGGCGGTCGACGCCGACGGCGCCGCCGCCGACCGACACCAGCACGCCACGCCGCTCGGCGGCCGGCGCGGCGGGCGCCGGCGGCGCGATGTAGCCGGTATAGGCGGTGCGGTCGGCCAGTTCCGCCGCCGCGGGGAACGTGGCGTCGAGGCGGATGACGGCAGGATCGCCATGCACCAGGACCAGGTCGACATGCCGGCGCACGGTGTCGACGACCTCGGCGATCCGGTCCGGGTTCGGCTTTGCCACCAGGATGTCGCGCACCGAGGTCGCGACCAGTGGTCGCGGCGCCGCGACCGCGGCGCGCTGCAGCAGCGGGGTCAGCTCGAACCGGAGCTGGCGGCGGGCGAAGGGGAAGGCCTCCAGCAGCAGCACGTCGGGGGCGATCCGGTCGAACAGCGCGAGCAGGAGGTCGCGGCGGCGCGCCTTCCAGGCGTCGTCGACCGGCCGGCCGTCCGCATCAAGCAGATGGCGGAAGTCGTTGCCGTCGGCGCGGGCCGGCGGCAGCTGCACGCGCGCCGCACCCGACCAGTCCTCGCCTTCGACCGGGTGCCCGCCGGTCGCGACCGTGACGGCGAAGCCGGCGTCGACCAGGCCACGCACCAGCCGTTCGGCCCGGCGGTGATGACCGATGCCCAGCAGATGCTGGACATGGAACAGGAGCTTCATGCCGACTCCAGCGGAAGATTGACCCGCTCGACGGCCACCGCGCCGCCGTCGACCGAGAACAGGTGGACCGCCGACCAGGACAGGCGCAGTGGCGGCTTGCCGAGGAAGTCCCAGCCGGTGGCCAGCCCCAGGAGCGCCCGGATCACGCCCTTGTGGGTGACCGCGACGGTCGGCGCCGCCAGGGCCGCCAGCCACGGCGCGAGGCGCGCCTGGACCATGCGCGGACTCTCGCCACCGGGCGGCGTCATGTCGAGGCCGCGGGCGGCCTCGACGGCGAACCGTGGGTCGGTGTCGCCCAGCTCCGCCAGGGTGCGGCCCTCCCAGTCGCCCCAGGCCATCTCGGTCAGCCCGGGGTCGGCGGTGACCGGACGACCGCGGGCGAGCAGGGCGGCGGTCTCGCGGGCGCGCGCCAGCGGGCTGCTGCGGATCGGCCAGTCCCCAAGCTCCGGCGGCAGCCGCCAAGCGGCGGCCGCGGCGCGGCCGTCGGCGCTGAGCGGCGGATCGGACCGGCCTTGCAGGCGCTTGGCCTCGGTCCAGGCGGTGGCGGCGTGGCGCAGGACGGCCAGGCGGATCACGCGCGGCGCCGCGGCAGCAGGGCGTCGAGATCGGCGGCCGCCCGGTCGATGGCATGGCAGGTGCGCACCCGCGCCCAGGCCGCGGCGCCGAACCGGTGGCGGCGGTCGGGATCGTCGAGCAGCCGGGCCACGGCGGCGGCGAAGGCCGCAGCGTCGCCCGGCGGCGGCGTCAGTCCGGTGACACCGTCGGCGACCACCTCGGGCACGCCGCCGGCGGCGCCGGCGACCACCGGCAGGCCGGTCGCCTGGGCTTCCAGCAGCGCCATGCCGAAGGCCTCGTTGATCGCCGGCCACACCAGCAAGTCGGCCGCGGCATAGGCGGCGGCGGTCGCGGCCTGGTCGAGCTGGCCGGCGAAGCGGACGCGCGGCCCGAGCGGTGCCAGCGCCGCCTCGACCGCGGGCCGGGCCGGGCCATCGCCGACCACGGTCAGGCTCCAGTCGCGATCGCGCACGGTGCCGAGGGCGACGCCCAGCAGCCGGTAGGAGGCCAGCTTGTCGCCATCGCGCATCATGGCGACCGTCAACAGACGGGGCGGCCGCGGCGGCCGCTCGGCCACCGGCAGCTCGGCCGGGTCGACGAACGGCGTCAGGCGCCGCTGTCGTCCGGGGTCGGCCAGCACGGCCGCCACGCCGTCGACGTCGGCGGGGTTGAGCGCGATCACCCGGTCGGCGCGGGCCAGCGCCGCCGCGGCCGCCTGCCAGCCGGCCTGCCAGGGGCCGCCGCGCCGCTTGCCCGCGACCGAGGCCTCGGCCACCACATAGGGCAGGCCGAAGGCGTCGGCGACGGCCGGTCCCAGCCAGTCGGGCGCCTTGTGGTAGAGGTGGTAGGTGAACCACAGATCGGGCGGGCCGCGCCGCCGGTCGGGCCGGATCAGCAGCGCCGCGGCGCGGCCGCCGA
>CAZEFK010000392.1:0-2251 GCA_964511405.1 uncultured Comamonadaceae bacterium
ATATAGGCCCAGTAGTGTCGGTAATCCTCGTCCAGCCGCACCGCCGGCCCCAGGCTCTCGGCCTGGGTTTCCATCCAGATCGCGCCAAGCTGCTCGGCGGTCAGCTCCTGGTCGCGGCGGGCCGCGTGCACCCGCGCCTCGAACGCATGCAGCGCGATCTGGCGCACCACCGTGCCCAGCATGTCCTCGACCTTGCTGGCCAGCATCACCTTGCGCGCCTTGGGGTCGGTCTCGCGCGCCAGCAGCGCCCGGAAGGTCAGCATCTCGCCGAACACGCTAGCGGTCTCGGCCAGGGTCAGTGGCGTGTCGGACAGGAGCTGCCCCTGCCCCGCCGCCAGCACTTGGTGGACGCCGTGGCCCAGCTCATGGGCCAAGGTCATCACGTCGCGTAGCTTGCCCTGGTAGTTGACCAGCAGATAGGGGTGAGCCGAGGGCACGGTCGGATGGGCGAAGGCACCCGGCGCCTTGCCCGGGCGCGCCGGCGCGTCGATCCACGGCCGGTCGAAGAAGCGCCGGCCGATGTCGGCCAGCTCGGGCGAGAACGCGGCATAGGCATCCAGCACGATGTCGCGCGCCTCGGCCCACGGGATCCGGCGCTCGGGCGCGCCGGGCAGCGGCGCATAGCGGTCCCAGTGATTGAGCGCGTCGACGCCGAGCCAGCGCGCCTTCAGCCGGTAGTAGCGGTGCGACAGGTCGGCATAGCTCGCGCGCACCGCCGCGACCAGCGCGTCGACCACCGCGTCCTCGACCCGGTTGGCCAGGTTGCGGAACGAGATCGGCCGGGCATAGTGGCGCCAGCGGTCGTCGATCTCCTTGTCCTTGGCCAGGGTGTTGGTGACCAGCGCAAAGGTCCGCACCTGGGCCGCCAGCGCCCGGCCGAAGGCCTGGCCGGCGTCGCGCCGCCGTTCGGGATCGGGGTCCTGCAGGCGGGTCAGGGTCTCCGTCACGGTCAGCCGCTCGTCGCCGATCGGCACCCGCAGCTCGGCCATGGTCTCGTCGAACAGCCGCTGCCAGGCCGCGGTGCCGACGACATGACGCTCATGCAGCAGGGTTTCGGCCTCGTGGCTCAGCTCGTGCGGCCGGAAGGCGCGGACGTCGCGCAGCCACGGCGCATAGCGCGCCGCGGCCGGGTCGACGAGCTGGCGGGCCAGCACCGCCTCGTCCAGCTGGTTCAGCTCCAGCCGGAAGAACAGGGTGTGCGACGAGATCGCGGTCAGGCGCTCGGCGATGGTCTGGTGGAACTGCGCAATCGCCGGATCCGACAGATTGCGCGCCTTCTCGAGCTGGGCGTAGCTGCCCAGCCGGCCCAGTCGCTCGTCCAGCCGCTCGAAGGCGGCGATGGCCCGGCCCAGGTCCGCCCCGTCGAGCGCCGCCAGGCGGCCGCGCCAGGCGGCGGCGAACGCCTTGGCCTCGGCCTCGGCGGCGGCCAGGTCGGCCGCGATCGCCGGGCTGTCGCGTCCGGGATAGAGGTCGGCCAGGTCCCATTCGGGCAGCGGCCCCAGGTCGCCCGCGGCGGCGGGTCCGTCGGGGCTGTTGGCGATCGGCTTCATCATCAAAGGGTTTCCTTCGGACGCTTCCTTTGGGGGCTTCCTCTCGGCGCCGGGCCAGCGGATATATGGCACCGAACAGCGGCCCGCCAAGCCGCCGCGACGGGAGCCACGCCCTTGCCGATGGACTATGCCGGCATCCCCAGCCTGCCCGCGATGCTGTTCGACCGGGCGGCGGCGGGCGGCGACCGCCCGTTCCTGTGGGCCCGGGTCGGCAAGGCGTGGCAGCCGACCACGTGGCGCCAGTTCGCCGACCTGGCGGGCGACTTGGCCAAGGGGCTGATCGCCCACGGCGTGGCCCCCGGCGACCGCGTCGCCCTGGTCGCCGAGAACCGGCCGGAATGGGTCGCGGCCGACGTCGCGATCATGGCCGCCGGCGGCATCACGGTGCCGGCCTACACCACCCACACCGTCGACGACCACGCCTATCTGCTGTCCAACAGTGGTGCCGCCCTGGCCATCGTCTCGACCCCGGCGCTGGCCCAGCGGGTGCTGCCCGCGGCGCAGCGCGTGGGCGTCCCGGTGGTGGCGATGGCGCCGCCTGCGGACACCGCCGGCGCGACCGTGATCGCCTGGGACGACCTGGTCGCCCGCGGCCGCGGCCAGGCCGCGCCGCTGGCCGAGCGCGTCGCCAGGGTCGCCCGAGACCACGGCGCCAGCCTGATCTACACCACGGGCCCCCGCGGCCGGCCCCAAGGGGTCCT
>CAZEFK010000393.1:0-2217 GCA_964511405.1 uncultured Comamonadaceae bacterium
AGGTGCTGGACGACGGCCGCCTGACCGACGGCCAGGGCCGCACCGTCGACTTCCGTAACACCCTCATCGTGCTGACCTCGAACCTGGGCTCCGAGATCCTGGCCGGCAGCGACGAGGCGCCGGGTGCGATCACCGGCCGCGTGCGCGACGCCGTCATGGAGGTCGTGCGCCAGGCCTTCCGGCCGGAGTTTCTGAACCGGCTGGACGAGATCCTGCTGTTCCATCGCTTGAGCCGCGCCGACATGGCCGGGGTCGTCGACATCCAGCTCCAGCGCCTGGACGCGCTGCTGGCCGACCGCAAGATCAAGCTGGAGCTGGACCCGGCCGCCCGTGCCTGGCTGGCCGACGCCGGCTACGATCCGGTCTACGGGGCCCGGCCGCTGAAACGGGTGATCCAGCGGACCCTGCAGAACCCGCTGGCGACCCTGATCCTGGAAGGCCGCATCCACGACGGCGACCGGGTGCCGGTGACGGCCGAAGCGGGCGGCCTGGCGATCGGCGGCGCCCGGCCCCCGATGGCCGCAGACTGATGGCCGCCGCTACGGCGCCCCCAGCGCCGCCACGGCCTCGGGCGCCGTGTGCACGGTTTCCAACGTGTGCTCCATCTCGGCCTCGAGCTCGCGGAAGCGTTTCAGGGCCGGGCCGTCCAGCTTGGTGCCGCTCGGCATCTTGACGCTCTGCGGGTCGATCTGGCTGCCCTTGACGATGACCTCGTAGTGGAGGTGCGGGCCGGTGGCGAGGCCGGTCATGCCGACATAGCCGATGGTCTGGCCCTGGCGGACATGGACGCCGGGCCGGATGCCGGCCGCGAAGCCGTTCATGTGGGCATAGGCGGTCTCGTAGTCGGCAGTGTGGCGGATCTTGATGTAGTTGCCATATTCGCCGAACGGCCCGGCCTTCTCGACCACGCCGTCGCCGGACGCGCCGATGGCGGTGCCGATCGGCGCTCCGAAGTCGACGCCCTTGTGGAAGCGGCTGAAGCCCAGGAGCGGGTGGTTGCGCATGCCGAAGCCCGAGGTCAGCTTGGCGCCGTCGATCGGGGTCTTGAGCAGCGCCTTGCGCACGCTTTCGCCCTTGTCGTTGTAGAAATCGGCGTCGTCACCGGCGCCGAAGCGGTAGAGCCGGAGCTGGCGCCCCGACAGGGTGAGGGCGGCGTACTGGACATGGCCGACGCGGGCCAGCTGGCCATCGGGCAGGCGCTGGACATCGTAGACCACGTCGAAGCTGTCGTCGGGCTGCAGGTCGCGCTGGAAGTCCACGTCGTAGCTGAACGCCCGGATCATCTCATACAGGACCTCGGACGGCAGGCCTGCGGCGGTGGCGGCGCGCGCCAGGCTGGTGTCGATGCGGCCGGTGGCGCGGCCCAGCGACGGCGTCACCGGCTGGTCGACGGCTGTCGCCGCCAGGGTACCGGCCTTGTCGCGCCCGACCTTGACGGCATGGGCCGCCGAGGCCCGGATCTGCAGCGCATGGAAATGCGGCTCGCCGTCCTGGGCCTGGCGGAACTGCACCTCGATGCGCTGGCCGGGCTTGAGGTCGCGCGGGTTGAAGGTGCCGGACCCCTTGAGCGTCTGGACCACTTGGCTCACGACGTCGGCCTCGATGCCGGTGCGCGACAGGACGGTCATCAGGGTGTCGCCGCGGCGCACCGGCTCTTCCAGCTCGATGGTCTCGGGCCCGTCGCCCTCGCCGGGATGGGCGTTGGCGTAGAGATAGGCGGGATCGCGGATCGGGCGGTAGGAGGTGAGCGTGGCCGGACGCCAGCGCCACCAGGGATCGGCCGCAGCCGGCTGGATTGCGAATCCACCAGCCAGGGAAAGGACGGATGTTGTCAAGACAATCTTGGCAAGCCGCACGTTTTTCTCCCGAATCCCTGGCGAATCCCGGAGAAACGGTGGAGTTGGAGTCCGGTCCTGTCAACCCAAGCTCTTGCGATTGATGCGAAAGTCTGGCACGCGCGAGCGCGAATCCGTTCATGCTGGCTTCCGTCTCGGGCCGGTCACAAAAAATGCACGGGGACGCAAAAAACCCGTTTGACAGCCTATGGGGTGGCTGCCTATAACCCCGCCCACGCCGCCGGGCAGTTCGGTTCGAACGGTTCGGTGGCGGCGGCGAAGAAAGAAAGTGCTTGACCGGTTCGGTCAGGTGCTTATGATCTCCGCCTCCGATGCCTGACAGCCCTGGTTGGGGTGGTCGTTTTCTCCGGAAGGGGGAAGC
>CAZEFK010000394.1:0-2209 GCA_964511405.1 uncultured Comamonadaceae bacterium
GCCGACGCACGAGCTCTGACCGAGGCCGGCCGCGGTGGTCTGGGCCACCGCTTCATAGGTGAGCGTGCCCGAACGCGAGACGATGCCGATCTTGCCGCGGCGATGGATGTGGCCGGGCATGATGCCGATCTTGCAAGCGCCTGGCGTGATCACGCCGGGGCAGTTGGGCCCGATCAGCCGGGTCTTGGAGCCGGCCAGCGCGCGCTTGACCCGCACCATGTCCAGCACCGGAATGCCCTCGGTGATGCACACCGCCAAGCGGATCTCGGCGTCGATCGCCTCCAGGATGGCGTCGGCGGCAAACGGCGGCGGCACATAGATCACCGTGGCGTCGGCGCCGGTCCGGGCCACCGCTTCGCCGACGGTGTTGAACACCGGCAGGTCCAGATGGCGGGTCCCGCCTTTGCCCGGGGTGACGCCGCCGACCATCTTGGTGCCGTAGGCGATCGCCTGCTCGGAATGGAAGGTGCCCTGGTCGCCGGTGAAGCCCTGGCAGATCACCTTCGTCGAGTCATCGACCAGAATCGCCATGCTATGCGCGCTCCTTGACGGCCTTGACCACCTTTTCGGCGGCGTCGGCCAGGTTGTCGGCGGACAGGATCGGCAGCCCCGACCCGGCCAGGATCTTCTTGCCCAGCTCCACGTTGGTGCCTTCCAGGCGCACCACCAGCGGCACGTGCAGGTGGACCTCGCGCGCCGCGGCAACCACGCCCTCGGCGATGACGTCGCAGCGCATGATGCCGCCGAAGATATTGACCAGGATTCCTTGCACGTTCCTGTCGCCCAGGATGATTTTGAAGGCCGTGGTCACCCGGTCCTTGGTGGCGCCGCCGCCGACGTCCAGGAAGTTGGCCGGCGAGCCGCCATAGAGCTTGATGATGTCCATGGTCGCCATGGCCAGGCCGGCGCCGTTGACCATGCAGCCGATCGATCCGTCCAGCTTGATGTAGTTGAGCTGGTGCTTGCCGGCCTCGAGCTCGGCCGGGTCCTCCTCGTCCTCGTCGCGCAGGGCCTCGACGTCCTTGTGCCGGAACAGGGCGTTGTCGTCGAAGTTCATCTTGGCGTCGAGCGCCACGACCGAGCCCGATCCGGTCACGACCAACGGGTTGATCTCGACGATCGAGGCGTCGAGCCCGATGAAGGCGTCATACATGGCGGTCAGGAACTTGACCGCGCTCGACACCTGCGGACCGCTCAGCCCCAGGCCGAAGGCGATCCGGCGGGCATGGTAGGGCTGCAGCCCGGTCACCGGGTCGATGGCGACCTTGATGATCTTCTCGGGATGGGTGGCCGCAACCTCCTCGATCTCCATGCCGCCTTCGGTCGACGCCATGACCGTGATGCGGCTGGTGGCGCGGTCGATCAGCAGGCCCAGATAGAGCTCGCGCTTGATATCGGCGCCTTCCTCGACATAGACGCGCTTGACTTCCTTGCCTTCGGGCCCGGTCTGGTGCGTGACCAGGGTCATGCCCAGCATCTTGGCGGCGGTCGCCTTCACGTCGTCGACCGACTTGACCACCTTGACGCCGCCGCCCTTGCCGCGGCCGCCGGCGTGGATCTGGGCCTTGACGACATAGACCGGGCCGCCCAGTTCGGCCGCTGCGGCGGCGGCCTCGTCGGCGGTGTAGGCGACCTTGCCGCGCGGCACGGCGACGCCGTATTTCCGCAGCAGCTCCTTGGCCTGGTACTCGTGAATGTTCATGGCAGCTCCCGCCGGCGCCAGCCGGCCCTAACGACGCCGGGGCGTCGGCGAGTCATGGGTGTCCCTTGCCGGCTGCGGCGTCGTTACGCGGCGCCGCCCTTCTTCTCGATCTCGATGGCGGCGTCGATCAGGCCCTTGACCGCTGCGCAGGACTTGTCGAAGGCGGCCTGCTCGGCGGCATCGAGGCTGATCTCGACCACGCGCTCGACGCCGCCGGCGCCCAGCACCACCGGCACGCCGACATACATGCCCTTGACGCCGTACTGGCCGTCCAGCCAGGCGGCGCAAGGCAGCACGCGCTTCTTGTCCTTCAGGTAGGCGTCGGCCATCAGGATCGCCGACGAGGCCGGCGCGTAGAACGCCGAGCCGGTCTTCAGCAGGCCGACGATCTCGGCCCCGCCGTCGCGGGTGCGCTGGATGATCTTGTCCAGGCGCTCCTGGGTGGTCCAGCCCATCTTGACCAGGTCGGGCAGCGGGATGCCGGCGACCGTGGAGTAGCGGGCCAGC
>CAZEFK010000395.1:0-2193 GCA_964511405.1 uncultured Comamonadaceae bacterium
AGCGGCCGGCCGCGGCCGCGGGCGGCGGCCTCGCCCAGGGCGAGCGCGGTGCCCGACGGGGCATCGACCTTGTGCCGGTGGTGCATCTCGGCGATTTCGATGTCGTAGTCGGGGCCGAGAACGCCGGCCACGCGCTCGACCAGTGCCTGCAGCAGCACCACGCCCAGGCTCATGTTGGCGGCCTGGACGATCGGGATCCGGGTCGCGGCGGTGTCGATCGCCGCCTGCTGCCCGGCGTCGAGGCCGGTCGTGCCGATCACCAGCGCGGTGCCGATGTCGGCGGCCGCCGTCGCCAGCGCCGCGGTCGGCGCCGGCAGGGTGAAGTCGATGACGACGTCGGAGTCGGCCAGCAGGGCGGCGACGTTGTCCGACAGCGCGATACCGCCGGCCGCAGCACCCAGCGCCGGATGGCCGGCCCGGACCACCGCGGCGCTGAGCGCCGCCTCCCGCGTGCCCGTCACCTGCTCGATCAGCGCCCGGCCCATGTGGCCGGCAGCGCCGTAGATGCCGATGCGGGTTACGCCCGGCGGTCGCTCAGATCGTCCCACAGCTCGCGCACCTTCGCGAAGAAGCCCTCGGATTGCGGGCTGGTCTGCTTCTGGTCGGTCTCGTGCTCGAACTCGCGCAGCAGCTCCTGCTGCCGGCGGGTGAGATTGACCGGCGTCTCGACCGTGGCCTCGACATACATGTCGCCGCGCTGGGGCGAGCGCAGCACCGACATGCCCTTGCCCTTCAGCCGGAACTGGTGGCCCGACTGGGTGCCCGCCGGCACCGTGATGCGGGCGCGGGTGCCGTCGACCGTCGGCACTTCGATGCTGCCGCCCAGGGCCGCGGTGGTCATGGGGATCGGCACGCGGCAGAAGATGTTGGCGCCGTCGCGCTGGAAGAAGCGGTGCGGCGCCAGCGACAGGAAGATGTACAGGTCGCCGGGCGGCGCGCCGCGCAGGCCGGCCTCGCCCTCGCCGGCCAGGCGGATGCGCGTGCCGTCCTCGACGCCGGCCGGGATGTTGACCTGCAGGGATTTCTCCTTGCGCGTGCGGCCGCCGCCGCTGCACACCGGGCAGGGCTTGTCGATGACCCGGCCGACGCCGTGGCAGGTCGGGCAGGTGCGCTCGATCGTGAAGAAGCCCTGCTGGGCGCGGATCTTGCCGTGGCCGCGGCAGGTCGGGCAGTCGACCGGCTTGGCGCCGCCGGCGGCCCCGGAGCCGCTGCACGCCTCGCAGGCCTGGTTGGCCGCGACATTGATGCGCGCGGTCTTGCCGGCGAAGGCCTCCTCGAGCGTGATCTCCAGGTTGTAGCGCAGGTCGGCGCCACGGCCCTGGGCCGCCCCGGAGCGGCGGCCGCCCATGAATTCGCCGAACATCTCGTCGAAGATGTCGGCGAAGCCGGCGCCGAAGCCTTCGAAGCCGCCGGCCCGCGCCCCGCCCCCGCCGCCATTCTCGAAGGCGGCGTGGCCGTAGCGGTCGTAGGCCGCGCGCTTCTGCTCGTCCTTTAGGACGTCATAGGCTTCGTTGATGTCCTTGAACTTCTGCTCGGCCGCGGCGTCGCCCGGATTGCGGTCCGGATGGTAGCTCATGGCGAGCTTGCGATAAGCCCGCTTCAAATCGTCAGCGCTGGCCGTCTTGGCCACGCCCAGCAACTCGTAATAATCCTGCTTGGCCATCGACAGTTCCTAGGGCGGGGCAAGCGATGCCCCGGCGGCGGCCGGGGCATCGTCGAGACGGAGACCTCAGGCGGAGCGGTTCTTCTTGCGCTCGTCGATTTCCTCGAAATCGGCGTCGACCACCGTGCCGTCCTGCGGCTTGGTCTCGGCACCGCCCGTGTGCCCGGTCCCGGAACTGCCGGCCTCGGCCGTGGCGCCGGCGGCGTCACCCGCCTGCGCCTTGTACATCGCCTCGCCCAGCTTCATGGCCGACTTGGCCAGCGCTTCGGTCTTGGACTTGATCGTCGCCACGTCGGTGCCGTCCTTGACCGACTTGAGCGCCGTCAGGTCGGCCTCGATCGCGCTCTTTTCGGCAGCGCCGATCTTGTCGCCGAACTCGGCCAGGTTCTTCTCGGTCGAGTGGATCAGGCTGTCGGCATGATTCCGGACTTCGACCAGCTCGCGCTTCTTCTTGTCCTCGGCGGCATTGGCGGCGGCTTCCTTGACCATCTTCTCGATGTCGGCGTCGCTGAGGCCGCCCGAAGCCTGGA
>CAZEFK010000396.1:0-2182 GCA_964511405.1 uncultured Comamonadaceae bacterium
CCTGGATCGAGACGTCGAGCGCCGACACCGACTCGTCGGCGATGATCAGCCGGGGGAGCGGCGCCAGCGCCCGGGCGATGCCGATGCGCTGGCGCTGCCCGCCCGAGAACTCGTGCGGGTAGCGCTTGGCATGGTCGGGCGTGAGGCCGACCTTGCGCAAGAGGTCGGCGACCCGATCGTCCAGCTCGCGACCGCGCGCCAGGCCATGCACGATCAGCGGTTCGGCGATCGAGTACCCGACCGTCATGCGCGGATCGAGCGAGGCGAACGGGTCCTGGAACACGAACTGGATGTGCCGGCGCAAGGGGCGCATGGCGCGCCGGTCGAGCTTGCCGATGTCGGCGCCCTGGAACTCGATGCGGCCCGAGACCGGCTCGACCAGGCGCAGGATCGAGCGGCCGGTGGTCGACTTGCCGCAGCCCGACTCGCCGACCAGCGCCAGGGTCTCGCCCTCGAACAGGTCGAAGCTCACCTGCTCGACCGCATGGACCCGCGTCTTCACGCGCCCGAACAGCCCGCGCGGATTGTCGAAGCGGGTGGTCAGCTTCTCCAGGCGCAGCAGCGGCGGCCGGTCGTAGCGCGCGGTGTCGTGGATCTGGCCGTTGGCCTTGTGGGGGTCGCCGCCCTCGACGGACAGCAGCGGGAACTTCGCCGGCCTGGTGCTGCCGGTCATGCTGCCAAGCCGCGGCACGGCGCTGAGCAGCGCGCGGGTGTAGGCGTGCTGCGGGTTGGCGAAGATCTCGGCGACCGGGCCCGATTCCACCTGGTTGCCGCGGTACATCACGACCACCCGGTCGGCGACTTCGGCGACGACGCCCATGTCGTGGGTGATGAACAGCACCGACATGCCGAGATCCTGCTGCAGCAGCCGGATCAGGCTCAGGATCTGGGCCTGGATGGTGACGTCGAGCGCGGTCGTCGGTTCGTCGGCGATCAGCAGGCTGGGCCGGCAGGAGAGCGCCATGGCGATCATCACGCGCTGGCGCATGCCGCCCGACAGCTGGTGGGGGTAGCGGTCGAGCATCCGCGCCGCTTCGGGAATCCGCACCAGCCGCAGCATCTCCAGCGCCACCTGGCGCGCCTCGCGCCGGGTCTTGCCCTGGTGCAGCGCCACCGCCTCGGCGATCTGGTCGCCGACCGGGAACACCGGGTTGAGGCTGGTCATCGGCTCCTGGAAGATCATCGAGATCTCGGCGCCGCGGATCTGGCGCAAGGTCGCCTCCGGCAGCTCCGCCAGATCGACCGTGCCGCCGGCCCGCTGGAACCGGAGCTCGCCCGAAACCAGGCGGCCGCCGCCCTGCTCGACCAGGCGCAGCACGCTCAACGCCGTCACCGACTTGCCCGATCCCGATTCGCCGACGATCGCGACGGTCTCGCCGCGCTCGACGTGGAACGACAGACCGTCGACGGCCCGGGTCGGGGTGCGCGGGTCTCCGAACTCCACCGTCAGGCGGCGGACGTCCAGCAATCGTCGTTCGTCCATTCCCCGTCCGCTGCGCCTCCGGCTCGTCCGACCTTTCCTAGCCGAGCCGGCGTGCGCCGTACATAGGGCTGTTACCGTTCGGCGACGGCTCCCAAGGGCCGCTTGGCTCAGGTATCCGTGACATTGGATCTTGTTCTCGGGTAGCCGAGAAAATCTCAGTTGACGAACCTCTCCGGTGTGCTCAAGCAATCGCCGGCCTCTGGCCGATTTATCTCAAGTGGAAATATTCGATTTGATGCGTTGGCCGAAGCATGATGCCGCGGTCATTGCCCAGGAATGAGGTTCGTCATGTCCAGTGCGATCCAAGACCGGTCTCGCCGCGACGTGCTCCGAATCGGTGCTGTCGCCGCGGCGATTGCCGTGACGGGGTGGCGGCTGGCTCGGGCCGACCAATCGGCCCGGGCCAGCCGGCCGGCGCTGCAGGTCGCCACGGCCACCGGCGGCGACCGGCTGCTGCTGAGGGCATCCGGGCAGGCAGCCGACGGCCGGCTTGAGTTCGTGGAGTGCGGCAGCAGCGACGTGGTCCTGGCGGCGATCGACTCGGGCGCCGTCGAGCTGGGGCCGGTCGATGCCACGGCGCCGGCGCTGGCCGCGGCCCGCGGCGCTCGGCTGCGCATCGTGGCGGTGGCGCCGGCCGGTCCCGACGCACCGGCGCTGCTGGTGCCGCCCGGCTCGGCGGTCCTCGGGGTGGCCGGGCTG
>CAZEFK010000397.1:0-2148 GCA_964511405.1 uncultured Comamonadaceae bacterium
GGAAGGCCGACAAGCCGCTCTTCGCCGGGTCGGGCTATGCCGATCTCTCCGAGACGGCGCTCTATTACATCGGCGGCATCATCAAGCATGCCAAGGCGATCAACGCCTTCACCAACCCGACCACCAACAGCTACAAGCGGCTGGTGCCGGGCTACGAAGCGCCGGTGCTGCTGGCCTACTCGTCGCGCAACCGCTCGGCCTCCTGCCGCATCCCGTTCGCGGTCGGGCCCAAGGGCAAGCGCGTCGAGGTCCGCTTCCCCGACCCCGCCTGCAACCCCTATCTGGGCTTCGCGGCCATGCTGATGGCCGGCCTGGACGGCATCGCCAACAAGATCCATCCGGGCCCGGCGATGGACAAGAACCTGTACGACTTGCCGCCCGAGGAACTATCGCAGGTGCCGACCGTCTGCGGCTCGCTGCGCGAGGCGCTCGACAGCCTGGACAAGGGCCGGGCGTTCCTGAAGCGCGGCGACGTCTTCACCGACGACCAGATCGACGCCTACATCGCCCTGCGCATGGAGGAGGTGGAGCGCTTCGAAACGACGCCCCACCCGGTCGAGTTCGAGATGTATTATATGGTCTAGCCAAGCGTATCCACGTGGGGTGACGCTGGGCGGCCGCTGTCCCGGGAACGGGGCAGCGGCCGCCTGATTCGAGAGCCGCGAAATAACAATGGAACATCGGCTGCGTCTTGGCGGATAAAGGTTATGGTAGGGTTGGTCTGGCGCAGGGAAGCCGGACCGTGAAGGTGGAGAGAGGATGGCCGCCCTTTCGCGACCGGGAGCCCCAGCCGGGGGTGGAGCTCGGACTCGGTTCCGCGACAAGCGGTATACGATTCCGGTGCTGTCGATCGATCTGTTCGAAAACGTGCACCAGACCCATTTCTGGTCGCAGACTGCTCTTCTGATCAACGGCTATACCGGCTCGCTGGGCGTGGGCCACGAGTGCAATGCCGTCTTCACCTTCGAGTTCCTGCCGGGCTACGGCCTGATCGACGCCCGGGTGCGCAAGCGCCTGCCCAACGAAAAGCTGATTCTGCTGGATATCCTGTCGATCTCCGCCGACGGCCTGCAGCTGCTGAGCCAGGCCGAGCAGCAGCCGCGCCCCGACGGCGGCCAGCCCAAGTCGATGCGCATCGCGTTCACCCACAACACGGTGAACTGGTCCCTCACCGGCCTGCTGCTCGACCGCCATCGCGACCAGGTGGAGTCGGGCCAGATGTTTAACGGCATGATCCGGCTGCCCCGCGGCACCGAGGCCGGCACCTTCGTTGCCACCGTGGTGCGCCGCATCCCCGATTCGGAGCGCCTGGCACTGCGCTTCACCAACCTGCCCGAGGCGACCTTCGCGCTGCTCGAAGCGGCGATGAAGAAGAGCTGAGGCTTAGCCCCGGTTTCCCGGGCTAGGTCCGCAGCGGCTCGCGCAGCGGCGTCGGGCGCCGGTCCTCGTCGATCGCGACATAGGTGAAGTCGCCGACCGTCACCCGATTCGACTCCGTGCCGACGCGCGGACGCGCCCAGGCTTCGACGCGGATGCGCACCGAGGTGCGGCCGCGATGCAGCACGGTGCCGTAGAAGCTCACGACATCGCCGACATGGACCGGACGGTTGAAGCTCATGCCGTCGACCGCGACGGTGGCGACGCGCTCGCCGGCCTCGACGATCGCCACCGTGGCGCCGGCCAGATCCATCTGCGCCATCAGCCAGCCGCCGAAGATGTCGCCGTTGGGATTGGTGTCGGCGGGCATCGCCACCACGCGAGTCGCGGGGGGGCCGGGCGGTGGCTGGGTGTCCATGGGGCAGTCCGTACGAGCAGCGGCAAGGCGCCGGCCGCCCCTTGCTTGGCGGCGGCCGAACCGGTCGGCATACTCTCGCCCGATGAGTGACCTTTTCCAATCCCGTTTCGACACGCCGGCCGACTATTCGGCCAAGGACATCGAGGTGCTGGAAGGCCTGGAGCCGGTAAGGCGGCGCCCGGGCATGTATATCGGCGGCACCGACGAGCGCGCCCTGCACCATCTGGTGGCCGAAGTCCTGGACAATGCCATGGACGAGGCGGTCGCCGGCCATGCCAGACGCATCGAGCTCAGCCTCAACGAGGACGGCTCGGTCACGGACCGCCACAACGGCCGCGGCATGACGGTCGACC
>CAZEFK010000398.1:0-2124 GCA_964511405.1 uncultured Comamonadaceae bacterium
TTCGGCCCGGAGCTGGTCCGGGCGTTCGAGGCGGTCAAGGACAACTTCGATCCCGGCGGCCTGTTCAACCCCGGCAAGATCGTGCGGCCGCCGCGCATGGACGACCGCAGCCTGTTCCGCTATCCGCCCGGCTACCGGGCCCTGCCGGTCGAGACCGCGCTCGACTGGTCCGATTGGGGCGGGTTCCTGGGCGCGGTCGAGATGTGCAACAACAACGGCACCTGCCGGAAGGCCGACCCCGGCGTCATGTGTCCGAGCTACCGGGTGACGGCCGACGAGGCCCATGTCACGCGCGGCCGCGCCAACAGCCTGCGCCTGGCGCTGACCGGCCAGCTCGGTCCCGACGCCCTCAGTTCCGACGCCATGAAGGCGACCCTGGACCTGTGCGTCGGCTGCAAGGGCTGCAAGCGCGAATGCCCGACCGGCGTCGACATGGCCCGCATGAAGATCGAAGTCCAGCATCACTGGCAGCGGCGCCACGGCCTCGGCGCGCACGAGCGGCTGATCGCGGCCCTGCCGCGCTGGGCGCCGTGGGCCAGCCGCCTGGCACCGCTCATGAACCTGCGCGACCGGGTTCCCGGCCTGCCACGGCTGACCGAGCGGCTGTTGGGCCTGAGCGCGCGGCGCAGCCTGCCGCGCTGGCGGCGCGATCCCTATCGTGGCCTGCCGCCGGCCGGCCACGGGCGCGAGGTCGGTCTGTTCGTCGACACCTTCAGCCGCTGGTTCGAGCCCGAAGTGGCGCGGGCGGCGCGCCGCGTCCTGGATGCCGGCGGCTATCGGGTGATCGACCTCGAGGGCGGCGGCCGGCCGCTGTGCTGCGGCCGCACCTACCTGGCCGCCGGCCTGGTCGACCGCGCCCGGGCCGAGGCGCGGCGGCTGCTCGCCGTCGCCGGCCCGCTGCTCGCCCGCGGCGCACCGATCGTCGGGTTGGAGCCGTCCTGCCTGCTGACCCTGCGCGACGAATATACCGTGATGCTGACCGGCGACGAGACCGGGGCCCTGGCCCACGGCGCCCAGCTGTTCGAAGAGTTCCTGGCCGCGGAGCACCGGGCCGGCCGGCTCGCCCTGCCGCTCGGCGCCGCGGCGCCGGCGCGCACCGCCTACCTGCACGGGCACTGCCACCAGAAGGCCTTCGGCCTCATGCCCGACATTGCTGCCGTGCTGGCGCTGGTGCCGGGCCTGACGGTCCGGCCGATCGAGTCGAGCTGCTGCGGCATGGCCGGCGCCTTCGGGTTCGAGGCCGCGCACTACGAGATGTCGATGCGGATGGCCGAGCGCACCCTGCTGCCGGCGGTGCGCCAGGCCCCGTCCGATGCGCTGCTGGTCGCCGACGGCACCAGCTGCCGGCACCAGATCGCCGACGGCGCCGGCCGGCGGGCGTACCACGTGGCGGAAGTCCTGGCCGCGGCACTCGAACGGGGGTGAGACGTCCAAGCCGGTTGCCGCCCCGGCCGATTATTTTGCATAACCCAAGGCGCCTGGTGCCTAACCTTTGGGGGTGGGGAGTGCGCAGCGTGTTACGGGCGGCCACGGCCGCGGCGATCGTCCTGCTCGCCGGCTGCGGGCCGAACTATTCGCCGAACACCTATTCGAGCAATGCCGTCCAGCAAGCCAACAAGGTCGACCAGGGCGTCATCGTCGGCGTCCGCAAGATCGACATCAGCGCCCAGTCGAACACCGGCACGGTCTCGGGCGCGGCCGCCGGCGGCATCGTCGGCTCCCAGATCGGGCAGGGCGTCACCAGCGCGCTGACCGCACTGGGCGGCACGGTCGTCGGCGGCCTGGTCGGTACCGCCGCCGAGCACACCACCGAGGACACCGGCGGCTACGAGTACATCGTGCGCAAGACCAACGGCGAGCTGGTCTCGGTCACCCAGAAGGACGCCGCGCCGCTGGCGATCGGCCAGAAGGTGCTGGTGATCGCCGGCAACCAGGCCCGCATCGTGCCCGACTACACCGTCCCGGCCGACAGCGAGGCGGCGAAGCCGGCCAAGGAGGACAAGCCGGCCGCGCCGGCGTCGAGCGAGCCGGCTCCGGGCCCGGTGCCGCCCCCGGCCGCCGCCGAGGCCGCCTCAGCGGTTCCGGCGCCCCCGCCCGCGGTCGCGCCGCCTCCTGCGGTCCCGG
>CAZEFK010000399.1:0-1812 GCA_964511405.1 uncultured Comamonadaceae bacterium
ATCTCTGAGTAGAAAAAGATGTGTGCGAACGCTAGCCCACAAGGGGAGGAGGAGTTCTGTCGCGGCAGCTTCGCCTCTCCTTGTGTGGGAGGAGGTCGGGTGGAGGGGGAATCACGACGATTCCATCTCTTGCACATCCCGCTTCAGGCCCATCCGGCGTGGCGCCACCCGAGCGCCACCGCGGTCAGCGCCAGTCCCACGGCGGCTTGCGTCGGATCGATCACGGGCAGGTCCAGCGCCGTTTCCAGCGCCGGGCGATAGCGGGCCATGCCGGCGCAACCCAGCACCAGGACCTGGGCGCCGTCCTGGTCGCGCAGGGCGCGGCCGGTGTCGATCAGGCGCTCCAGGGTGCGTGGCTCATCGGCCAGCTCGGCGATGCCGAGGCCGATCGGCCGCTCGCCGGCGATCCGGCCGTCCAGGCCGAGCGACCGGAAATAGCGGGCGTGCCGGCGCACCGAGGCCGGCAGGATGGCGATGATCCCGACTTGATCGGCCAAGTTGAGCGCCGCCGTGACGCCGGCCTCGGCGATGCCGAACACCGGCTTGGGCGAGGCCGCGCGCGCCGCTGCCAGCCCCGGATCGGAGAAGCAGGCGATGACGAAGGCGTCGGTGACAGGCGCCTCTGCCGCGACCAATCGACTGAGCGGCAGCACCACCTGCTCGACATGGTGCTGGGTCTCGATGCCCGGCGGCCCCTCGGCGAGCGTGCGGCAGTCGATCGCCGGACCGCCCGGCCGGCGCAGCGGCGCCAGGGCCGCGTCGATGCCGCGGGTCACAGCCTCGCTGCTGTTGGGGTTGACGACCAGGATGCGGGTCACAGCGCGGCCGCCTGGGCCGCCGGCCGGGCCAGGGCCGAGGCGTCGCATTTGAGGAACCGGCCCTGGCCGGCGGCGCCGCGGAATTCGCCGTCCTCGGCGACGACCGCGCCGCGCAGCAGGGTCATGACCGGCCAGCAGGTGACCGTGCGGCCCTCATAGGGCGTGTAGTCCATGGCATCGTGCAGCATCTCGTGCCGGATCGTGACCTCGCGCGCCGGATCCCAGATCGCGAGGTCGGCGTCCGCCCCGATCGCGATCGTGCCCTTGCGCGGATACAGGCCATAGAGCTTGGCGGCGTTGGTTGCGGTCAGTGCCACGAACTGGCAGAGATCCAGCCGGCCCTTGTTGACCCCTTCCGAAAACAGCAGCGGCAGCCGCACCTCCAGCCCGGGCACGCCGTTCGCCACTTTCTTGAACGGCGCGTTGGGGCCGTGCTTCATCTTGCCGTCCGGGTCGTTGTAGCGATAGCCGGCGTGGTCCGACGAAAACACTTGGAAGACGCCGGTGGCGAGGCCGTTCCAGATCCGGTCCTGGTTGGCGGGGTCGCGCGGCGGCGGGCTGCACATGAACTTGGCGCCCTCGAAGCCCGGCCGATCGAGGTCACCCTCGGTCAGGAACAGATATTGCGGGCAGGTCTCGCCATAGATCTTGAGACCGCGAGCTTGGGCCTGACGGATCTGCTCCATGGCCTCGGCGGCCGACACGTGGACGATCAGCATCGGCACGTCGACCAGCTCGGCCAGGGAAATCGCCCGGTGGGTCGCCTCGCGCTCGGCGATCCGGGCATGGGCGACAGCGTGGTACTTGGGCTGGGTGTTGCCGGCGGCGAGCAGTCGGTCGCTCAGCCAGCCGATGATGTCGTGGTTCTCGGCATGGACCATGACCAGGGCGCCCTCGGCCCGGGCCAGCGCCAGCACATCAAGCACCTGGCGGTCGTCGAGCTTGAGCGCGTCGTAGGTCAGGTAGATCTTGAACGAGGTGTAGCCGTCGCGGA
>CAZEFK010000399.1:1822-2083 GCA_964511405.1 uncultured Comamonadaceae bacterium
GGCAGCTCCTGACCCAGCACCGCTGGGGTCGGGTCGGCCACGATCAGATGGAAGGCATAGTCGACCGCGGCCTTGGGCTCGGCCGCCGCATGGTAGTCGGCCACCACTTGGCGCAGCGACAGGCCGCGATGCTGGGCCGCGAACGGAATGATCGTGGTGGTGCCGCCGCACGCCGCCGAGCGCGTGCCGGTGAAGAAATCGTCGGCGCTCTTCAGGCCCATGGCTGAGCGCTGCTCGATATGGCAGTGGCTGTCGACCCCG
>CAZEFK010000400.1:0-2075 GCA_964511405.1 uncultured Comamonadaceae bacterium
GTCGGTGGCACGGCAGAGGGCGCCGGCGCCGCGGCGGTTTGGGCGGCGGGCGCCGGGCCGGGCGAGGCTGCTGGCAGTCCTGCGGTCGAGGGCGGGGCCGCGACGGGCGGCACAGCCGCCACGGGCGGCACAGCCGCCACGGGCGGAACACCCGCCGCCGGCGCCCGGTCATCCGGTCGGTTCAGCAGAACGTTCAGCCCAAATGCGATCGCAAGGAGCAGGGCGCCGATGGCGCCGATGATGGCTGGCCGCTTCACGGCACCACGAGACCTCTTCCTATCAAAGGACTACTTAGTACGGGACGGGAAGAATACGCAATCTGCCGGATTGCCCTACCCCCGGGCCCGGGCGTCGCCCGCACGGTTTGCGCTCGCCCCCGTCGATCCGGCCCGGCTATAGTCGCAGGTCGCCAGTCCCGAGCAAGAAGGAACACGGATTGATCACGTCGGTGTGTGTGTACTGCGGTTCACAGGCCGGCCGCAGCCCGGCCCACGCGGAGGCCGCAGCCGCCCTGGGGCGCGGCCTGGCCGAGCGCGGCCTGCAGCTGGTCTATGGCGGCGGCCGGGTCGGGCTCATGGGGATCGTCGCCGACGCCTGCCTCAGCGCCGGCGGCCGGGTCGTCGGCATCATTCCGGATTTCCTGCGCCGGTTCGAGGTCGGCCATGGCGCGGTCAGCGAGCTGATCGTGGTCGACAGCATGCACGAGCGCAAGCAGGCGATGTTCGACCGTTCGGATGCCTTCGCCGTCCTGCCCGGCGGCTTCGGCACCCTGGACGAGACCTTCGAGATGATGACCTGGCGCCAGCTCGGCCTCCACCAGAAACCGATCGTGGCGATCGACATCGGCGGCTACTGGCAGCCGTTCCGCGCCCTCATCGACCATCTCGTCGAAGAGCGCTTCGCCCGGCCGGAGACGCGCAGCCTGCTGACCCTGGCGCCCGACGTTCCGGCGTTCTTTGGTGTCCTTGGCCTCCCCGCGCCGGAAGCGGTGCGGCCGGTGCCGGAACCGGCCACCGGCCGCTGACCTGCATTGCCGGTGCGGCCGGCGGTGCTATCTTCGCCCCTCGGGCCCTTGTGACCGACGCCCTAGCTGAACTCCCGGAGCCATCATGAAGAAGATCAAAGTCGTCAACCCGATCGTGGAGTTGGACGGCGACGAGATGACCCGGATCATCTGGAAGATGATCCGCGAGCGTCTCATCCTCCCCTACCTGGATGTCGACCTGAAGTATTACGACCTGGGCATCGAGGAACGCGACCGCACCGACGACCGGGTGACGGTCGAGGCGGGCGAGGCGATCCGCCGCTACGGCGTGGGCGTGAAGTGCGCGACCATCACCCCCGACGAGGCGCGGGTGAAGGAGTTCAACCTCAAGAAGATGTGGAAGTCGCCCAACGGCACGATCCGCAACATCCTGAACGGCACCGTGTTCCGCGAGCCGATCATCTGCCGCAACGTGCCGCGGCTGGTGCCGGGCTGGACCCAGCCCATCGTGATCGGCCGCCACGCCTTCGGCGATATCTACAAAGCGACCGACTTCGTCGTCCCCGGCCCGGGCCGGCTGACGCTGACCTTTCAGCCCGACGGCGGCGGCCAGCCGATCACCCACGAAGTCTTTCACTTCGACGGCTCGGGCGTGGCCATGGGCATGTTCAACGTCGACGACAGCATCCGCGGCTTCGCCCGCGCCTGCATGAACTACGGCCTGCAGCGCGGCTGGCCGGTGTACCTGTCGACCAAGAACACCATCATCAAAGCCTATGATGGCCGCTTCAAGGACATCTTCGCCGAAGTCTACCAGGCCGAGTTCCAGGACAAGTTCAAGGCCAAGGGCATCACCTACGAGCATCGGCTGATCGACGACATGGTCGCCGCGGCGCTGAAGTGGAGCGGCGGCTTCGTCTGGGCCTGCAAGAACTATGACGGCGACGTCCAGTCCGATTCGGTGGCGCAGGGCTTCGGCAGCCTGGGCCTGATGACCTCGGTGCTGCTGACCCCCGACGGCGCCAGCGTCGAGGCCGAGGCCGCCCACGGCACGGTGACGCGGCACTATCGCGAGCACCAGAAGGGCCGG
>CAZEFK010000401.1:0-1964 GCA_964511405.1 uncultured Comamonadaceae bacterium
CGGCGGCGGGCACGGGAGCGGCCGGAGCCGGCGCGGGAGCCTTGGGCGGCTCGGGCGCGGCCGGGGCGGGTTCGGCCGCGGCGGCGGGCGGCGCCGGCTCGGCCACGGTCTTGCCTTCGGCGATGGCGTTCAGGTGGGCGATCAGAGCCGAATCGTCGCCGGCGGGCTCGGCCTCGGTGGCCTCGAGCACCGCCAGGATGCCCTTGATGCTGTCCAGCGACTGCAGGATCGCCGAGACGATGCCCGGGGTGGCCCGCAGCTCGCCGTCGCGGATCCGGCCCAGCACGTTCTCGGACGCGTGGGCCACCTTCTCCAGCCGGGGCAGCCCCAGGAAGCCGCAGGTGCCCTTGATGGTGTGGACCAGCCGGAAGATGTTGCTGAGCAGCGCCGGATCGTTGGGGTTCTGCTCGAGCTTCACGAGCTCGATATCGAGCACCGAAAGATTTTCGGCCGTCTCGGTCAGGAATTCGCTCAGCAGATCATCCATGGCCCTTCAATCCTTCAACCGCCCCACCGCCGGCTCATCGGTCGAGCCAAAACATCCCGGACCCTAGCCGCCGATCTTTAAAACCTGATTAAATCGCCCCGTCCCACGCGAAATCAGGACTCTCCCGCACGTCGCTCACTCTGCCGCGAGCGGCAGGGTGGTGTCGATGCGCACGGAGTCGGCCTCGGGCCGGATGGCCAGGCTGACCCCCAGGCGCCCGGCGAGCTGCGCGCAGAACCAGGCATGGATGGTGCTGTGCTCCAGGCTGCGGACGGTGCCGAGAGCGGCCGCCCGCACGCCCTCGGTGATGCGCGCGCCCTGCCCGGTGGCGGTGAGCGCCAGTGCCAGGCCGGCGCCGCGCCGCGTGCCGAAGGCGACCGCGACGGTGCCGCCCCGCGGCAGGGTGCTGCCGGCCAGCAGCACCAGATTCATCAGCAGTTGGGCCGCGCCGGCGGCGAGCGGCACCGCCGGCCCGGCCGGCCAGTCGAGCTTGATGCGGCCGTCGCCGGCCAGCAGGTCGGCGGCGAGCTGGCGCGCCTGGCCCGGCTGGAACTCCTGGGAGACGCCGGCCGTGCCATAGGCCACACGATAGAACTGCAGCTTGCGCGCGGCCATGCGGCCGCTTTGCGCGATCAGGCCGAGCGCGTCCTGCTCCAGCCCGTCGCCGTCGAGTTCTTCCAGCAATTCGACACCGTTGTTCACCGCGCCAATCGGACTAACCAGCTCGTGGATCACATGACTAATCAGCAATTGCGAGGCGTCCAGACCACGCTCGACCGCCATCCGGCCATCCTCTCGGGTTCCCCATCACGCCCGGAGTGTACGCATGGCGGCCCCCTGTCCGCTAGATTGGATGAATGAGCGAGCCCCTGGTCCCCGGCACCTATGTGTGCCACCCGTCACATCCCGACTGGGGCATCGGTCAGGTGCAGTCGGTGGTCGGCCACCGAATCACGGTGAACTTCGAACACCGCGGCAAGCAGCTGATCGATGCCGGCCATGTCACCCTGGTTCCGGCCGAGCCCGCGCCGCCGCCCTGGGCGGTGCCGGGAGGCCGCGGATGAGCCCGCGCCTGCCGCCCGCCCTGCCCCTAGGCCTACCTTTGCCGGCCCTGCCGCCGGCGCTGGTGGTGGTGCCGGACGGCTGGACCGACCCGGTGCCGGCCTTTGCGGCCGAGCTGGCGGCCCGCGGCTGGGCCGACCCGCCGCCGATCGCCAGCGTTCCGCCCGCCGCCCTGGCCGGGCGGCTGGCCACGGCGCCATCCGGCCTGGTGCTGCTGCCCCCGACCCTGCCCGCGCTGTGGCGCTGGTGGGGCCCGCACCGCCTGTATCGCGACCTGGCCCTGGGGGTGGCGCCCGGTCCGGTCAAGCGGCTGGTGATCGGCCTGAACTGGATTTTGGTCGAGGGCCCGGCCGGCGCCGGCCTGGCCGCCACGCCGCGCCTGGCCGCCGCGGGCTGCGCCCCGGTCGCGGCGGCC
>CAZEFK010000402.1:0-239 GCA_964511405.1 uncultured Comamonadaceae bacterium
GACGGCACCAACATCTACATGACGCTGGCCACGCTGTTCGTGGCCCAGGCCATGGGCGTCGAGCTGTCGCTGGGCCAGCAATTGACCATCCTGGGCGTGGCGATGCTGACCTCCAAGGGTGCCAGCGGCGTCACCGGCGCCGGCTTCATCACCCTGGCCGCGACCCTGGCGGTGGTGCCGAGCATCCCGATCGCCGGCATGGCGATCATCTTCGGCATCGACAAGTTCATGAGCGAATG
>CAZEFK010000402.1:249-1961 GCA_964511405.1 uncultured Comamonadaceae bacterium
TTGCCGCTTCTTTGGCGGCTAGCGAATGCCGGGCGCTCACCAACCTGATCGGCAATGGCGTCGCGACCGTGGTGGTGAGCCGCTGGGAGGGCGAGCTGGACGCGGGCCGGCTGCGCGCGGCGCTGGAGCGCCCGCCCTCGGTCGAGGCGGCGCTGCAGGAAGCCTGATCGGGGAGGCGAACCGCCAGCCGCGGAACCAGACGGCGCCCGCTGCGGTTCCCGCAGCAGGCGCCAGGCCGCTGTCGGCCGGCGCTGCACCGACTTCGAGGATGGCCGTGATGCTCACGGTGCTTCGCGTGGTGTGCGTCCTGCTCGTGGCGGCAACGGCCGGCCTCGCCCTCGCCCATGCCCTCGAGCTGCCGGGCAAGCTGCGGCTGCCGCCGGACACCTACCGGGCGGTCCAGGCGATCTACTATCCGGGCTTCACCATCGGCGGCGGCATCAGCGAAGCCGGCGGCATCGTCGCCCTCGTGCTTCTGGTGGTGCTGACCCCGGCCGGGACGACCGCCTTCCTGCTGACGCTCGGCGCACTGTTCGCCCTGCTCGCGCTGCATCTGGTCTTCTGGCTGGTGGTCCAGCCGGTCAACCGCTTCTGGCTGAAGGACGTCCGGCTGAGCCGCGCCGGCCACCGCTTCTTTTCGTTCGCCCCGGCGGACGGCCCTGGCGAGTCGAGCTGGACTCTCCTGCGCGACCGGTGGGAGGCGGGCCACGTCGTGCGCGCCGCGCTGGGGTTGGTGGGCTTGGTCCTGCTCACGACCGCGGTCATGGCGTAACCGACCGGAGTATCCACGACATGGCGTCGGTTCGACCGAAACAATCAAGGTCTGCGCCGCCGCAAGATATTGTCGAGAAAGGCAACATCTATTTCGCGTACCGGCCGCGGATCGAGGAGCACGAACCGGACGGCCTGCGCGACGTGCAGCGCTTCTACATGGTCATGAAGCCCGACGGCCAGCCGCCGCGGTTCCGGGTCGCCGTGCTCGGGCGCAAGCGCTTGCCGGCGATCGACGGCCATGAGCGCATCTGGGGCTTCATCGACAGCGTCGCCAAGCAGGGCAGCGCGGTCGAGGCCGGCTTCCGCGAGCAGCACTACCGGACCGAGACGCGCGGCGAGCGGACCCTGCCGGCGGTACGGCCGGCGGGCGAAGGCGTCTATGCCCTGGTCCGCAGCGGCCGGACCCTGCACCTGACCTATGAGCTGGAGGTGCCGCGGCGGCCGGGCGCGGTGCAGGACGAGCTCGACATCGAGCGGCAGGCCGCCTATGTCCTGTCGATCAAGAACCCGGACGCCGCCTCACCGCCCGGGGCGGGACTTCCCGAGCGGGAGGAGGCGCACTACCCGAAGCCGCTCAAGCAGGAATTCCGCGGCAGGCGCTTCGCGTCCGAGGACGCCCATCTCCTGGACTACGAAGGGGCGGAGTTCGTCCTGGTCGGCGCCCGCAGCGATCCCGAGCGCGCCTACGACCTCGACATCGAAACCGAGCCTGATGCCGCCGATCACGCCGACATCGTCCGGCAGCTCAAGATGCACCCGCGCGAACACCCGTTCGAGGCGCTGACCAAGGGCGACTGGCGGTAGAGCCCTTACGCGAACGCCGACAGCCCGGTCTGCGCCCGCCCCAGGATCAGGGCGTGGACGTCGTGGGTGCCCTCATAGGTGTTGACGGTTTCCAGGTTCTGGGCGTGCCGCATCACCTGGTATTCGATCTGGAT
>CAZEFK010000403.1:0-1960 GCA_964511405.1 uncultured Comamonadaceae bacterium
GCCGCCGTCGACGCCGCCTGCGGCCGGCTGCCGGACCGCGAGGCGGCGGCATGACCGGCCTCGACCTCAGCCTGCGGCTGGCCGATCCCGACCAGGCCTATGCCGAGCTGCTGGCACTCTACGAGGGGCTGGATCCGGCCCGGCACCAGGCGGTGTCGGCGCGGCTGATCCTGCTGCTCGCCAACCATATCGGCGACCTGGCCGTGCTGCGGCAGGCGGTCGCCCTGGCCCGAGACCCGATGTCCGATTCACAGGGGGAGCACGCCGATGGCTAAGGCCTTCGCCTCGCAGGCCGACCTGGCCGACAAGCAGGAGACCTTCGTCGAGCTGGCGCCTGATGCCTTCGCGCTGACTGCCGAAGGCGATCCCAACACCGGGATCGTCGTCGGCGACGCCGGCGCCATGGTCATCGACACCCGCGCGACCCCGGTGATGGCGCGCGCCCTGATCGACCGGCTGCGCGCCGTCACCGACCGGCCGGTCACCCATATCCTGCTGACCCACTATCACGCCGTGCGCGTGCTGGGCGCCTCGGCCTACGGGGCCCACACCGTCATCGCCAGCCAGGGCACCCACGACCTGATCCGCGAGCGCGGCCAGCAGGACTACGAGTCCGAGGTCCAGCGCTTCCCGCGGCTGTTCCGCGCCGTCGAAACCGTGCCCGGCCTGACCTGGCCGACCGTGGTCTTCCAGCGGGAGCTGACGGTCGACCTGGGCGGCCGCGAGGTTCGCATCGCGCATCTCGGCCGCGGCCACACCAAGGGCGACACCATCGCTTGGCTGCCCGACGAGAAGCTGGTGTTCGCGGGCGACCTGGTCGAGGCCGAGACCACGCCCTATTGCGGCGACGCCTTTTTCGCCGATTGGCCGCAGACCCTGGAGCGCCTGGCCGCCCTCGGGCCCGCGATGCTGGTGCCCGGTCGCGGCGAGGCGCTGACCTCGGCCGACCAGGCCGGCCAGGCGATCGCCGGGACCCGCGGCTTCCTGACCACGCTCATGGACCTGGTCCGCGACGGCGTCGCCGCCGGCCGCGCGCTCGGCGCCGTCTACCGCGACGTCTATCGGGCGCTGCAGCCCCGATACGGGCACTGGCCGATCTTCGACCACTGCCTGCCGTTCGATGTGTCGCGCGCCTATGATGAGGCCAGCGGCATCGCCGATCCCCGGATCTGGACCGCCGCGCGCGACCTGGAGATGTGGCGGGCGTTGGAGAGTTGAGCCATGACCACCGACACCGACCTTCGCTATCTCTCGGGCTTCGGCAACAGCTTCGCCACCGAGGCCGTGCCCGGCGCCCTGCCCGAGGGCCGCAACTCGCCGCAGCGGCCGCCCCTGGGGCTGGTCGCCGAGCAGCTGTCGGGCACTGCCTTCACGGCGCCGCGCGACCGCAACCGCCGCTCCTGGCTCTACCGGGTGCGGCCGTCGGCGTCGCACCGGCCGTTCCGGCGCATCGACTCCGGCCGGCTGCGCAGCGGGCCGTTCGACGAGGCCGAAACCCCGCCCAACCGGCTGCGCTGGGACCCGCTGCCGCTGCCCGGCACGGCCACGGACTGGCTGGACGGGCTGGTCACCATGGCCGGCAATGGCGACCCGGCCGGCCAGACCGGCGTCGGCATCCATCTCTATGCCGCCAACCGGCCGATGCGCGACCGCGTCTTCTACGACGCCGACGGCGAGCTGCTGATCGTGCCGCAGCAGGGGGCCCTGCGCCTGGTCACCGAGCTGGGCGTCGTCGACGCCCAGCCGGGCGAGATCGCCCTTGTCCCGCGCGGCGTCCGCTTCCGTGTCGACCTACCGGACGGCGCGGCGCGCGGCTATGTCTGCGAGAACTACGGCGCCCTGTTCCGGCTGCCCGACCTGGGGCCGATCGGCGCCAACGGCCTGGCCAACCCGCGCGACTTCCTGAGCCCGGTCGCGGCCTTCGAGGTGTTCATCGAGGCGCCGCCGCTGACCAAGGCGA
>CAZEFK010000404.1:0-1899 GCA_964511405.1 uncultured Comamonadaceae bacterium
GGCGCCGCCGAACAGGCCGATCTTGCCGCCGCGGGCGTAAGGGGCCAGCAGGTCCACGACCTTGATGCCGGTGACCAGGATCTGGGCCTCGGTCGACTGGTCGGTGAACTCGGGCGCGCTGCGGTGGATCGGCAGCTTGGTGGTGGCCGCGACCGGGCCGCGTTCGTCGATCGGCTCGCCGATGACGTTCAGGATGCGGCCCAGGGTCTCGGGGCCCACCGGCACCGCGATCGGTTCGCCGGTGTCGACCGCGCGGGTGCCGCGCACCAGGCCGTCGGTGGTGTCCATGGCGATCGCGCGGACGCTGTTCTCGCCGAGGTGCTGGGCCACCTCCAGCACCAGGGTGCGGCCGTTGTGGTCGACATGCAGCGCGTTGAGGATGTTCGGCAGGTCGCCCTCGAACTTCACGTCGACGACGGCGCCGATCACCTGGGTGATGCTGCCGACATTGTTCTTCGCCATGTGCTCCCGTCCTCTGTCAGACCGCCTCGGCGCCGGAGATGATCTCGATCAGCTCCTTGGTGATGTAGGCCTGGCGGGTGCGGTTGTAGTTGATCGTCAGCCGGTTGATCATGTCGCCGGCATTGCGCGTCGCATTGTCCATCGCGGTCATCTGGGCGCCGTTGAACGAGGCGTTGTTCTCGAGCAGGGCGCCGAAGATCTGGACCGACAGGTTGCGCGGCAGCAGCGCGCGCAGGATGACTTCCTCGTCCGGCTCGTATTCGTAGAGCGCGCTGACGGCGCCGCCGGTCGTCTCGGCCGGCGCGGCGGCCGGCACGGGCACCGGGATCAGTTGCTGCCGGGTCACGATCTGGCTGATCGCCGAGCGGAAGCGGGCGAAGATGATGGTTGCGCCGTCGATCTCGCCGGCTGCGAACATCTTCATGACCGCCTGGGCGATTTGGTCGGCGTCGGAGAAGTTCACGCGCTTGCGGCCGGTCAGCTCGACCGCGTCGACGATCTGCTTGGCGCGGTCGCGGCGCAGGGCGTCGCGGCCCTTGCGGCCGACGCACAGGAACTTGACCTGCTTGCCTTCGGCCTCCAGGGCCCGCGCCATCGCCCGGGCCTCGCGCACGATCGAGGTGTTGAAGGCGCCGCACAGGCCGCGATCGGCGGTCGCCACGATGACGAGCTGCACCCGGTCCGAGCCCGAGCCGCGCAACAGCGGCGGCGCCGTGCCGCCCGACAGGCGCTGGGCCAGCGAGGCGATCATGCGCTGCAGCCGCTCGGCGTAGGGGCGCGACGCCTCGGCCTGCTCCTGGGCACGGCGGAGCTTGGCCGCCGCGACCATCTTCATGGCCGAGGTGATCTTCTGGGTCGACTTGACGCTGCGGATGCGCGTCCGCAGGTCCTTGAGACTGGGCATCCGCCGGCGCCTTTAGGCGAAGGTTTTGACGAACTGGTCGAGGAAGCCCTTGAGCTTGCCCTCGGTATCGGCGCTGATCTCGCGGGCCGTCCGGATCGCATCCAGCACGTCGGGATGGCGCGCCTTCAGCTCGGCATGGAACTGCGTCTCGAAGCGGCCGACATCGGTGACCGCCAGCTTGTCCAGGTAGCCGCGGACGCCGGCGAAGATCGACACCACCTGCTCCTCGACCGGCATCGGCCGGTATTGCGGCTGCTTCAAGAGTTCGGTCAGGCGGGCGCCGCGCGCCAGCAGGCGCTGGGTCGCGGGGTCGAGGTCGGAGGCGAACTGGGCGAAGGCCGCCATCTCCCGGTACTGCGCCAGCTCCAGCTTGATGCGGCCGGCGACCTGCTTCATCGCCTTGATCTGGGCGGCCGAGCCGACGCGGCTGACCGAGATGCCGACATTGATGGCGGGCCGGATGCCCCGGTAGAACAGCTCGGTCTCCAGGAAGATCTGGCCGTCGGTGATCGAGATGACGTTGGTCGGGATGT
>CAZEFK010000405.1:0-1878 GCA_964511405.1 uncultured Comamonadaceae bacterium
CCGAAGCCGCGGCGCTGCAGGCCGCGCTCGCCCTGGCCCGCAAGCAGATCGCAGCGCTGGGCGCCGCGGTCGGCGGCGATGCCGCCGAGATCCTGGAGTTCCAGGTGGCGCTGCTCGACGACGACGAGCTGGTCGGGCCGGTGTTTGCCGCCGTCGGCGCCGCGGCGGCCGCGGCCGCGGCATGGTCCGACGCGCTTGATGTGCAGATTGCGGTGTACCGGTCGACCGCGGACGCCTATATGCGCGCCCGCTCGGCCGACCTCGTCGACCTGCGCGACCGGGTGCTGATGGCGCTGGAAGGTGGTGGCGTGCAGCGGATCCCCCCGGGGGCGGTGGTCTGCGCCGACGACCTGCCGCCGTCGCGCTTCCTGGAGATCGACTGGTCGGCGGGCGGCGGGCTGGCGCTGCGCCAGGGCAGCCCGACCAGCCATGTCGCCATGCTGGCGCGCGCCCGCGGCGTGCCCATGGTCGTGCAGCTGGGCGCGCTGCCGGATGGGGGGCTGGCGCTGCTGGACGGCGAGCAGGCGACGCTGGAGCTCGATCCCGACGAGACCAGGGTCGCCGCCTTCGAAGCCCGCCGCGCGGCCCAGGCCAGCGCCGGCGCCGCCGCCCGCAGCCTGCTGGCCGGACCGCCGGCGGCCTGGGCCGGCGAGCGGGTCGGGCTGTACCTCAACATCCAGGGCGCGGCCGACCTGTCCCATCCCGATGCCGCCTTCGCCGACGGCATCGGGCTGATGCGCACCGAGTTCCTGTTCCACGACGGGGCCGGCCTACCCGACGAGGACACGCAATTCCGGGCCTACGAGGCGGTGTTGCGCTGGGCGGCGGGCCGGCCGGTCACCATCCGCACCGTCGATGCCGGCGGCGACAAGCCGGTGCCGGGCTTCACCGAGGACGGCGAGGCCAACCCGTTCCTGGGCGTGCGCGGCCTGCGCCTGTCGCTGAAGCGGCCCGAGGTGTTCGCCGTCCAGCTCCGGGCGCTGGCCCGCGCCGCGGTGCTGGGCGAGCTCAAGGTCATGTTCCCGATGGTCACGGTGCCCGCCGAGTTCCAGGCGGCCTGCAGCCTGTTCCGTGCCGTGGTCGACGACCTGCGCGGCGCCGGCATCGCCGCGGCGCTGCCGGCCTTGGGGATCATGGTCGAAGTGCCGGCCGCGGCGCTGACGGTCGAGGCCTTTCCGGCGGCCTTCTTCTCGATCGGGTCCAACGACCTGACCCAGTACGTCACCGCCTGCGACCGCGCCAACGGCGCGCTGGCCAGCCTGGCCGACCCGCTCAATCCAGGCGTGCTGGAGCTGATCCGGCGGGTGGTCGAGTATGGCCGGCGGTCCGGCGCCAGCGTCAGCGTCTGCGGCGACATGGCGGGCGACCCCGCCTGCGCCGAGGCGCTGCTGCGGCTGGGCCTGCGCGAGCTGTCGATGGCCGCCTCGCTGCTGGCGCGGGTCAAGCAGGCGATCGCGGCCCGCAGCGTGGGCGCGGCCGGTGGCTGAGCAGTCCCTCCCGCGCGCGGCCGAGGCCGACGCGGTCGCCGAATACAAGGCGATCTTCAAGGCGATCCTGGAGTCGCGGCCGTCCGGAATGCGCCTCAAGCTCGCCCATGTGCTGGGCAAGAACCGCAGCTTCATCAGCCAGATCGCCAACCCCGCCTACCAGGTGCCGATCCCGGTCCAGCACCTCAACGCCATTTTCGAGGTCTGCCATTTCTCGCCGGCCGAACGCACCCGCTTCCTCGAGGCCTATGGCCGGGCCCATCCGCGCCGCGCCGAGCGCCTGCGCGGGGTGCCGCGCGAGCGGACCGTCATCCTCCATGTGCCCGACCTGGGCAGCGCCAAGCGCAACGAACAGCTCGACGCGCTGCTGCACGACCTCGCCCGCCGCCTC
>CAZEFK010000406.1:0-1837 GCA_964511405.1 uncultured Comamonadaceae bacterium
CGGGATTCATGAAATGCATGCCCATGAACTTGCCGGGCCGGTCGGTGGTCGCGGCCAGCCGCGTGATCGAGATCGACGAGGTGTTGGTCGCGATCACCGCGTCCTTGTTCAGATAGGGCACCAGCTTCTTGAAGATCTCGCGCTTGACCGTCTCGTCCTCGGTCGCGGCCTCGATCACCATGTCGCAGCGGTTGAACATGGTGTAGTCGGTGCCGGTCTCGATGCGCTTGAGTGCGGCCTCGTGGTCCTTCTCCGCGACTTTGCCGCGCGACACCTGACGGGTGATGTTCTTGTCGATCTGCTCGATCGCCTTGGCGAGGCGGTCGTTGCTGAGATCCGACAGCTTCACGTCGAAGCCGGAGAGCGCACAGACATGGGCGATGCCGCTGCCCATTTGACCGGCGCCGATGACGCCGACGGTTTTGATCATTCGGAGGTCCTTCGGGTTGGCCGCGGCTTGTCCTGCCATCGTTGCGATGACGGAGACGCCGCGCAGGGAGGTCAGGCCGTGCGATCGAGCTCCGCTTTCAGTTCGGGAATCGCCTTGAAGAGATCCGCGACCAGGCCATAGTCGGCGACCGAGAAGATCGGCGCCTCCTCGTCCTTGTTGATCGCCACGATCACCTTGCTGTCCTTCATGCCGGCCAGGTGCTGGATGGCACCCGAGATGCCGACGGCGATGTAGAGATCGGGGGCGACGATCTTGCCGGTCTGGCCGACCTGGTAGTCGTTGGGCACGAAGCCGGCGTCGACCGCGGCGCGGCTGGCGCCGACGGCGCCGCCCAGCTTGTCGGCGACCTTCTCCAACATCGTGAAATTGGCGCCGTTCTGCATGCCGCGGCCACCCGAGACGACGACGCGGGCGGCGGTCAGCTCCGGCCGCTCGGACTTCGACAGCGCCTGGCCGACAAAGCGGCTAAGACCGCTGTCGCCCGGCCCCTCGACCGGCGTGACGGCCGCGCTGCCGCCGGTGGCGGCGGCCGGGTCGAAGCCGGTGGCGCGGATCGTGAACACCTTGACCGGGTCCGACGATTTCACCGTCGCCAGCGCATTGCCGGCATAGATCGGCCGCACGAAGGTATCAGCGTCGACGATCTCGGTGACCTCGGAGATCGGCTGCACGTCCAGCAGGGCTGCGGCGCGCGGCAGGACGTTCTTGCCGAAGCTGGTGGCCGTGGCGACCACGTGGCTATAGGCGGGCGCCAGCTTGGCGATCAGCGGCGCCACGGTCTCGGCCAGGCCATGGCCATAGGCGGCGCCATCGGCGGTCAGCACCTCGGCGACACCAGCCACCGCGGCCGCGGCGGTGGCGGCGGCCGATAGGCCTTGACCGACCAGCAGCACATGCACCGGGCCGCCCAGCCGCGTGGCGGCGGCCACCGCGTGCAGCGTCGCGGATTTCAGCCCGCCCTGATCGACTTCGCCAACGACAAGGATGGTCATGTCTCAAATCACCTTGGCTTCGGTGCGCAGCTTCTGCACCAGCTCGGCCACCGAGGCGACCTTCACCCCGGCCTGCCGCTTGGGCGGCTCATCGACCTTGAGGGTGGCCAGACGCGGCGCCGGGTCGACGCCCAGCTCGGCCGGCGTCAGCCCGTCGATCGGCTTCTTCTTGGCCTTCATGATGTTCGGCAGGCTGGCGTAGCGGGGCTCGTTCAGGCGCAGGTCGGTCGTGATCACCGCCGGCAGCTTGAGCGCAACGGTTTCCAGACCGCCGTCGATCTCGCGGATGACCTCGATCTCGTCCGGCCCGACGGTCAGCTTCGACGCGAACGTGCCCTGGGGCCAGCCCAGCAGGGCCGCCAGCATCTGGCCGGTCTGGTTGGCATCGTCGTCG
>CAZEFK010000407.1:0-1807 GCA_964511405.1 uncultured Comamonadaceae bacterium
CGACGCCCTGGCCCAGGCCGGGACCGCGCTGCCGCCCGGCCTGGCCGGCGCCGCGGCCGCGCTGGGCGCCGACACCGGCTTGGCCGAGCGGCTGGACCGGGCGCTGGCGGCGGACCTGCCGCTCCTGGCCCGCGACGGCGACTTCATCCGGGCGGGCTATGCCCCCGAGCTGGACCAGCTGCGGTCCTTGCGCGACCAAAGCCGGCGCCTGATCGCCGAGCTGCAGGCCGGATACGCCGCCGACGCCGAGGTGCCGAGCCTGAAGATCCGGCACAACAACGTGCTGGGCTATTTCATCGAAGTGGGCGCGGCCCATGGCGACAAGCTGATGCGCCGCGACCGCTTCATCCACCGCCAGACCCTGGCCGGGGCCGCGCGCTTCACCACGGTCGAGCTGGGCGAGCTCGAGCAGAAGCTGGCGACCGCCGGCGACAAGGCGCTGCAGGTCGAGCTCAGCCATTTCGAAGTGCTGGTCGGCGAGGTCCTGGCGCGCGCGCCGGCGCTGGGCGATGCCGCGCGGGCGCTGGGCCTGGTCGACGCCGTCGCCGGCCTCGCCGAGCTGGCCGAGGACCGCCGCTACTGCCGGCCGGTGGTGACCGACGGCGCCGAGTTCGCGATCGCGGGCGGCCGCCATCCGGTGGTCGAGGCGATGCTGCCCGAAGGCCCGGCCGCCTTCGTGCCCAATGACTGCGACCTCGCGCCCGAGCGCCGGCTGTGGCTGCTGACCGGCCCCAACATGGCCGGCAAGTCGACGTTCCTGCGCCAGAACGCGCTGATCGCGATCCTGGCCCAGATCGGCGCCTACGTGCCCGCCGACGCGGCGCGGATCGGCGTGGTCGACCGGCTGTTCAGCCGGGTCGGCGCCGCCGACGACCTGGCGCGCGGCCGCTCGACCTTCATGGTCGAGATGGTCGAGGCGGCGGCGATCCTCAACCAGGCGGGACCCAAGAGCCTGGTGATCCTGGACGAGATCGGCCGCGGCACCGCGACCTTCGACAGCCTGTCGATCGCCTGGGCCGCGGTCGAGCATCTGCATGAAGTCAACCGCTGCCGGGCGCTGTTCGCCACCCACTATCACGAGCTCAACGCGCTAGCCGCCCGGCTGCCGGCGCTCGCCTGCCACACCATGCGGGTCAAGGAGTGGAAGGGCGAGGTCGTGTTCCTGCACGAGGTGGTGCCGGGCAGCGCCGACCGCTCCTACGGCATCCATGTCGCCCGGCTGGCCGGCCTGCCCAAGCGGGTCATCGAGCGCGCCGAGCAGGTGCTGCGCCAGCTCGAGCAGGGTGAGGTCGGCGGCCCGGTGGCGCGCCTGGCCGACGACCTGCCGCTGTTCGCCGCCGCCCGCCGCCCGGAGCCGGCGCCGCCGCCGACCGAACCGTCGGCGCCCGAACCATCGGCGGTCGAGCAGGCGCTGGCCGCGCTCGACCCCGACAGCCTGACGCCCCGGGCCGCGCTCGACGAGCTCTACCGGCTGCGTGCGCTGATCGTCCCGCACCGCTGACGTCCACCGCGGCCGAGAGCCGGTCAGCCCGTCGGGATGTCGGCGGGCGCCCCGACGAACCGTGGGGATCGGCCTGGTCGCCGATCCCCGGAGGCCTCACGCCGGCGGCGAACCCGCGTGCGCGGGGCCGTGGCCCGGGGGCGGGCCACCCTGCGGCGAGCCGCTGTGCGCCGTGTCGTGGCCCGGCGGCAACCCGCCCGGGGTCGGGCCGCCATGGGCCGGATCGAACCCGGCCGGCACCCCACCGGGCGGGTGACCCGCGTGCGCCGTGTCATGGCCCGGCGGCAGCCCGCCCGGGGTCGGACC
>CAZEFK010000408.1:0-1770 GCA_964511405.1 uncultured Comamonadaceae bacterium
ACATCGTCGACACGCCCGGCCACGCCGACTTCGGCGGCGAGGTCGAGCGCATCCTGTCGATGGTCGACGGCGTCGTGGTGCTGGTCGACGCGGCCGAGGGGCCGATGCCCCAGACCAAGTTCGTCACCGGCAAGGCGCTGCGCCTGGGCCTGAAGCCGATCGTGCTGATCAACAAGGTCGACCGCCCCGACGCTCGGCCGCACGAGGTCCACGACCTGGTGTTCGACCTGTTCGCGGCGCTGGACGCCAATGACGAGCAGCTGGACTTCCCGACCCTGTTCGCCTCGGGCAAGCATGGCTGGGCGGCGACGTCCCTGGAGGCGCCGCGCGAGGACCTGACGCCGCTGTTCGACCTGATCGTCGCCCATGTGCCGCCGCCCAAGGTCGACCCGGGCCTGCCCTTCGCCATGCTGGCGACCACGCTCGACCTCGATCCCTATCTCGGCCGGGTGCTGACCGGGCGGATCCAGCAGGGCACGGCGCGGCTCAACATGCCGGTCAAGGCCCTGGGCCGCGACGGCACGGTGCTGGAGCAGGGCCGGCTGTCGAAGCTCCTGGCCTATCGCGGCCTGGAGCGGGTGCCGGTCGAGAGCGCCGAGGCCGGCGACATCATCGCCGTTGCGGGCCTGACCAAGTCGACGGTCGCCGACACCATCTGCGCCGTGGAGCTGACCGACGCGCTGCCGGCCCAGCCGATCGACCCGCCGACCCTGGCCATGACCTTTTCGGTCAACGACAGCCCGCTGGCCGGCCGCGAGGGCGACAAGGTGACCAGCCGGATGATCCGCGACCGGCTGCTGCGCGAGGCCGACGGCAATGTCGCGATCCGCGTCACCCAGAGCGCCGACAACGACGCCTTCGAGGTGGCGGGGCGCGGCGAGCTGCAGCTGGGCGTGCTGATCGAGACCATGCGCCGCGAGGGCTACGAGCTGTCGATCAGCCGGCCGCGCGTGCTGTTCAAGCATGAGGACGGCCAACGCCTGGAGCCGATCGAGGAAGTGGTGATCGACGTCGACGAGGAGTTCGCCGGCGTGGTCGTCGAGAAGCTGGGCCAGCGGCGCGGCGAGATGGCCGAGATGCGGCCCTCGGGTGGCGGCAAGACCCGCTTGGTGTTCTATGTGCCGAGCCGCGGCCTGATCGGCTACCAGGGCGAGTTCCTGACCGACACCCGCGGCACCGGCGTCATGGCCCGGCTGTTCCACGAATACGCGCCCTACAAGGGCCCGATCCCCGAGCGCCGCAATGGCGTGCTGATCGCCAACGGCTCCGGCACCGCCGTCGCCTACGCCCTGTGGAACCTGGAAGAGCGCGGCCCGATGTTCATCGAGCCCGGCACCGAGGTCTACGAAGGCATGATCATCGGCGAGCACAGCCGCGGCAACGACCTCGAGGTCAACCCGCTCAAGGGCAAGCAGCTGACCAACATCCGCACCACGGCCAAGGACGAGGCGGTGCGCCTGACGCCGCCGCGCCTGATGAGCCTGGAGCAGGCGATCAGCTACATCCAGGACGACGAGCTGTGCGAGGTGACGCCCAAGTCGATCCGGCTGCGAAAGAAGGAGCTGGACGAGAACAAGCGCCGCAAGATGTCCAAGGCGTCGCAGCAGGCGAAAAAGTGAGACAGCCGGGCGGGGAGGGCGCGTAAAGGGCCATTCACCACCGAATCCAGCCCTTATCGGCCTGGAGCAGCGGCTGGGCGTAGCCCTTGTGCTTGAGCACCAGCAGCACCACCACCACCACAATCAGCGCCGCGCACACCCGGTGGAGGTG
>CAZEFK010000409.1:0-1762 GCA_964511405.1 uncultured Comamonadaceae bacterium
GCCTGACCAATTGCGCTTGCGCGCGCACGATCCCCGCCTTCGCGGGGATGACGATGGGGAGGCGGTTTGCCAATCCCCTCTCACGCGAAGACCCCGTGCAGGTACCAGCGCGGCTCGGCGTCCACGCCGTACAGCCCGTCGCGATAGACCCAAAAGCGACGGCCGGATTCGTCCTCGACCCGGTAATAGTCGCGGGTCGGGGCGTCGGCCCGCCACCATTCCGGGGCCAGCCGCTCCGGCCCGTCGGCGCGCGCCACCTGATGCCGGACGCCGCGCCACTGGAAATGGCCCGGGGGGTCGTCGGGCAGCAGCGCCACCGCGTCGATCGGCTCGGGCCGGCGCAAGAGCCGGATCGGCCGTGGCGCCCGGCCCGACGGGGGCGCCGCCGGCTTCGGCGGGGTCGAGCCGACCAGCGGCAATTTGAGCTCGGCGCATTCGGGCAGATGGCTCGCCCGCGGCACGGGCCGGGTCACCGAGGCGGGGCCCAAGCGGTTGACCAGCCGGTCGATCAGCGGCGCCGCCGCCAGGGCCTCCCCGGCCCGGTCCCCAACCCGGTCCGATGATGCCAGCGCCGGCGACAGCGCGGCCTGGACCGGCGCCAGCGTCTCGGCCACGGGCGCCGCCAGGGCGATCGTCTCGATGCCGGTCGACACGTCCAGCTTGTCCAGGTGCTGGGCCAGCAGCCGGTACAGATGGTCGACGTCGCGCACCGCCCGGTGCGTTCCAACCGGCAGCCGGCGCACCGTCCCGTCCAGGCGGTACAGCGCCAGCTCGACCCGGCGGGCGCCCTGCCCGGCCTGCTCCAGCCCGTCGCACAGGCGGACCAGCAGCCGGCGCAGAGCGGCGGCGACGTCGTCCAGGGTGCCGATCGGCTCGGCGAAGCTCTGGGTGGTGCGATGCACGGGCACCGGGCGGCGCGGCGAGATCGGCTCGCGCACCCGGCCCAGCGCCTGGTCGAGGCGGCGCGCGACCTGCTCGCCGAAGCGGGCGACCAACGGCGCCCGCGCCATGCCGGTCAGCTGGCCGATCCGGGTCAGGCCGAACTGCGCCAGATCGGCGACCGGCCCCGGCCCCAGCCGCAGGCCGGCCACCGGCAGCGACAGCAGGGTGCGGCGCAGGGCGCCACCGACCAGGGCCAGCCCGTCGGCCGACCGCGCGTCGTGGCGGGCCAGCGCCCAGGCGGCGCCGGGCGTCTCGGCCAAGGCGGCGCGGGCGGCGAAGCCGAGGCCGCGCACCCGGCGCAGCAGCGCCGCCAGCAACGCGGTCTCGCCGCCGAACAGGTGAGCGCAGCCGGTGACATCCAGCCAGATGCCGGCGGCGCCCTGGATGATCTCGGCCTCGGGGGCGGCCCAGGGCGTGAAGCGGCCGCACCAGTCGGCCAAATCGTCGAGCCGACGGCGGTCGGCGTCGGGATCGACCGGCAGCACCCGCAGTCCCGGCTCGATGGCGCGGGCGTCGGCCAGAACCCGGCCGGGGATCACGCCGGCCTCACGCGCCGCGGCATTGGCGGCGTCGACCAGCAGCCGCGCGCCGACCCGGGTGTAGAGCGCCAGCGGCGCCTCGGGCGCCCGGGTCGCTACAAGCGCCCGGGTCGCCTCGGGCATCCGAGGCGCCTCAGGCGACCCGGCGGACGGCCGGCGGCGCTGCAGCCGGTCGGTCGAGAAGGTCGGCAGCCACAGTGAAACGACCTGCCTCATGGTCCCACTCCATCAGCCATTCCCGTTCGGCCATGCCGCGGCCGCGCTCCAGGCGGACCCGCCAG
>CAZEFK010000410.1:0-1755 GCA_964511405.1 uncultured Comamonadaceae bacterium
ATCCTCGCGGCCGGCCGGAGCGAGCTCGGGCTGGAATCGACAATCCTCGATCTGACCGGCGAGGATCCGGTGCTGCTCCGGCCCGGAGCCGTCTCAGCCGAGGCCATCGAGGAAGCGATCGGCCCGATTCGCGTCGGCACCGGCGATCCCGATCGGCCGAATGCGCCGGGACAGCTTCGCCGCCACTACGCGCCGGCGACGCCGCTCAGGCTGAACGCAATCGCGGTTGCCCCGGGCGAGGCGCTGCTGGCTTTTGGGCCGCCGCCATTCGGTATCCGCTCGGCGGCCAAGATCCTGAACCTGTCCGAAACCGGCGACCTTACCGAGGCGGCCGCGAACCTGTTCGCGATGATCCGCGCGCTCGATGCCGGCGGCCATTCGGGGATCGCGGTAATGCCGATCCCGAAAACCGGCCTCGGCATTGCCATCAACGACCGCCTGGCGCGCGCCGCCACGCCGGCCGATGGGGGCGCATGATGGACCGCCGCCTGCGACCGCTGCGCGATGCCGTGGATGCGCCGGCCTGGATCGACGACGCGGAGGGGATGGCGCCCTATCTGCACGAGTGGCGCGGCCGGTTCCAGGGCGGCGCGCTCGCAGTCGTCCGGCCGGCGACGACCGACCAGGTCGCCGCCGTCGTGCGCGCGGCACAGCAGGCCGATGTCCAGATCGTGCCGCAGGGTGGCAACACCGGCCTTGTCGGCGGCTCGATGTCCTATCCGGGCGAACCGGCGATCGTGCTGTCGCTGAAGCGGCTGAACCGAATCCGTGAGCTCGACATCCTCGATTATACCGCCACGGTCGAGGCCGGTTGCGTGCTGGCCGACATCCAGAAGGCGGCGGAGGCGGCGGACCGGTTGTTTCCGCTGAGCCTCGGTTCGGAAGGCAGCAGCACGATCGGCGGGCTGTTGTCGACCAACGCCGGCGGCACGATGACGATCCGCTACGGCAACATGCGCGAGCTGGTGCTGGGGATCGAGGCGGTGCTGCCGGACGGGCGCGTATGGAACGGGCTGCGCCGCCTGCACAAGAACAATACCGGCTATGATCTGAAACACGTCTTCATCGGCGGCGAGGGGACGCTCGGCATCGTCACGGCGGCCGTGTTGAAGCTGTTTCCACGGCCGCGGCAAGTCGAAACTGCCTTCATCGCCGTGCCCGATCCAGCGTCCGCGATCGCCTTGCTGGCACGGCTGCGCGTCGCGACCGGCGACGCGCTCTCGGGCTTTGAGCTGATCCCGCGAATCGCGCTGGAATTCGCGCTCAAGCACATCGCCGGCACGGTCGACCCTCTCGCCGCACCCGCGCCCTGGTATGTGCTGGCCGAGACGGCGGCCGGCACGGCAGGCAGCCAGCTGCGCGAGGCGCTGGAAACCGGACTGGCCGAAGCGGCGGAGGCCGGCCTCGTCACGGATGCCACGCTCGCCGACAGCCAGGCGCGGCGCAACGCGCTGTGGTTCGTCCGCGAAGCGATCGTCGAGGCGCAGCGCTTCGAGGGCGGCTCGATCAAGCACGACATCTCGGTGCCGGTCAGCCGCATCGCCGATTTCATCGCCCGGGCGACCGAGGCGGTTGAGGCGGCGCTGCCGGGCATCCGGCCGGTGCCGTTCGGCCATCTCGGCGACGGCAACATCCATTTCAACCTGACTCAGCCGCGGGGCACCGACCAGGCGGCCTACCTCGAGCGCTGGGAGGCGATGAACCGCATCGTCCATGATATCGCGCTCGACCTGGGCGGCTCGATCAGCGCCGAGC
>CAZEFK010000411.1:0-1735 GCA_964511405.1 uncultured Comamonadaceae bacterium
TCCTGCCCGGGCTTGTAGCCGGCCGCCTCGATGGCCGAGACGATGAAGGCCAGGGCCTCGTCGGCCCGGCCGAGGTCGGGGGCGAAGCCGCCCTCGTCGCCGACATTGGTCGACATGCCCTTCTTCTTCAGGATCGCCTTGAGGGCGTGGAAGACCTCGGCCCCCCAGCGCAGCGCCTCGGCGAAGCTGGGCGCGCCCAGCGGCACGATCATCAGCTCCTGGAAGTCCAGGGCGTTGTCGGCATGGGCGCCGCCATTGACGACGTTCATCAGCGGCACCGGCAGCGTGCGGGCGAAGGCGCCGCCGACATAGCGGTAGAGCGGCAGGCCGTGGGCCTCGGCCGCCGCCTTGGCGCAGGCCAGGCTGACGCCCAGGATCGCGTTGGCGCCCAGCCGGCCCTTGTTGGGCGTGCCGTCCAGCTCGATCAGCGCCTGGTCCATCGCCACCTGGTCGACGGCATCCATGCCACCCAGGGCGTCGAAGATCTCGCCGTTGACCGCCTCGACCGCGCCCAGGACGCCCTTGCCGCCATAGCGCTTGGCGTCCTGGTCGCGGCGCTCGACCGCCTCATGGGCGCCGGTCGAGGCGCCGCTGGGCACCGCGGCCCGGCCGGTCGCGCCGCTCTCCAGGGCGACGTCGACCTCGATCGTCGGATTGCCGCGGCTGTCCAGGATCTGCCGGGCGTGCAGGTCGGTGATCGCAGTCATGGGAGGTCTCCCGGAGCAGTTCTTATGGGGATACGTCGTCGAACGGGCGCGCCTTGGCCAGGCGGTCGAAGGCGACCAGGGTCTCCAGCAGGGCTGCCAGGCGCTTCAGCGGCACCTGGACCGGACCATCGCTCGGCGCGTGCGCGGGGTCTTGGTGGGTCTCCATGAACAGCGCCGCCACCCCGACCGCGACGGCCGCGCGCGCCAGGGTCGGCACGAATTCGCGCTCGCCGCCGGTGCTTCCGCCCTGCCCGCCCGGCTGCTGCACCGAGTGGGTGGCGTCGAACACCACCGGGCAACCGGTGCGGGCCATGATCGGCAGCGCGCGAAAATCCGAGATCAGAGTGTTGTAGCCGAACGACGCCCCGCGCTCGCACAGGAGCACCCGGTCGTTGCCGGCATGGTCGAATTTCTCGACCACATTGACCATGTCCCAGGGCGCCAGGAACTGGCCCTTCTTGACGTTGACCGCGCGGCCGGTGGCGGCGGCGGCCAGCAGCAGGTCGGTCTGGCGCGACAGGAAGGCCGGGATCTGCAGCACGTCGACGGCCTCGGCCACGGGCGCGCACTGGTCGACCGCGTGCACGTCGGTCAGCACCGGGCAGCCGACGGTCTCGCGAACCTCGGCGAAGATCGGCAGGCTGTCCTTCAGCCCCAGGCCGCGCTTGCCGCGGATCGACGTGCGGTTGGCCTTGTCGAACGAGGTCTTGTAGATGAACGGCAGGCCGAGCTTGGCCGTGATCTCGGCCAGAGCCTGGCTCATCTCCAGGGCATGGGCCCGGCTCTCGAGCTGGCAGGGCCCCGCGATCAGCACCAGCGGCAGGTCATTGCCCAGGGTCACCCGGCCGACCGCGACATGACGGGGCCGCACCCGCTCGACGACACCGTCCATCTAGGGCCTCCTCAGACCAGCCTGGATCGCGCGACCGCGGCCGCCACGAACGAGGTGAAGAGCGGGTGCGGCTCGAACGGCCGCGACTTGAGCTCGGGGTGGAACTGCACGCCGATGAACCAGGGATGCTCGGGCA
>CAZEFK010000412.1:0-1728 GCA_964511405.1 uncultured Comamonadaceae bacterium
ATAGCCGCCCAGGCTGGCGACCCCCTCCTGGATACGGGCGCCGCCGGAATCGTTGAGCCCGACGACCGGCGCCCCGACCTTCATGGCCTGGTCCATGATCTTGCAGATCTTTTCGGCGTGGGCTTCCGACAGGCTGCCGCCGAACACCGTGAAGTCCTGGCTGAACACGAACACCAGCCGGCCCTGGACGGTGCCGTAGCCGGTCACCACGCCGTCGCCCGGGATCTTCTGCTCGCCAATGCCGAAGTCGCTCGAGCGGTGCTCGACAAACATGTCCCACTCTTCGAACGAGCCTTCGTCGAGCAGGCACAGGATGCGCTCGCGCGCGGTCAGCTTGCCCTTGGCATGCTGGGCGGCGATCCGCTTCTCGCCGCCACCCAGCCGGGCCGCGGCCCGCTTGTCATCCAGACGTTTGAGGATGTCCTGCATGGTCGCCTGTCGCTCATCCCGGTGCCGGGATCCCACATAGCATGCGGGGGCGAGGCGGCGGAACTGGTCAGGTCTCGCGCAGCAGGGCCAGGAAGCGGGCGATGTCGGCGATGTCCGATTTGAGCGCGGCCCGCCGCGCCGCAGCCTCGGCGTCTTCGCCCCATTGCTCGATCTGGAAGGTCTCGTCGAGCTGGCTGGCTTCGAACGCCTGCCCGGCATCGATGCGGCCGTCCTTGAGCGCGAGCGCGATCACCAGAGAGCCCAGCACGCCGGTCAGAACGCCGAGGCCCCCGAGTTCGGCCGCCGCCAGCGCCTCGAGCGCACGGCGCAGCGCCGCCAACACGGAGTCCGGCTGGGCACATGGCATCAGCCCTGCGGTCACGTGCAGCGGCGCGTCATAGGTCACCGCCACCCAATCGACCAGCGGCTGCCAGATCCGGACCTGGCGCTGCACCAGCGGCGCCGGGCCGGTCGCGCGATAGCACACCAGATCCGAATCGGCGAACCGCATGAGCTCGTCGATCACGCCGGCGCGGTGCGCCGGGATCCGGTCGCAGGCGGTCGCGGCCAGGCGCATCAGCGGCATCGATCGGGGATCCGCCCGCTCCGCCTGGGCCGCCCATTCCTCGGCGATCGCCCGAGCCAGCGCCGCGGTCGGCAGCAGCAAAGGCTGCCCGGCGGGCGAGCGCACCGGCTTGCCGTCGAGCCGGATCTCCCAGCCGCCGTCGGCGGCGGCCGCCACGTCAACGGTCCTGTAAAGGCGCGTCATGGCGGCCATCGATCGAGCCGGCCGCGACGGCCGTCAAGCCGCCGCGCGACGGCGGGTGCAGCGGCGCGTCGCCGCGCCCGGTCGCGGCGGCGCTGCGCCCGGTCAAGCGGCGATCTCGGCCAGGAAGTGGCCGACCTCGCCGTTCAGGTGGTCGGCGCGGCTGGCCAGGTCGGCGGCCGCCCCCAGGATCTGGCTGGCACCGGCGCCGGTGGCGGTCGACGCCTCATGCACGCCGGCGATGTTGCTGGACACGTCCTCGGTCCCCTTCGCGGCGTCGGCGACGCTGCGGGCGATTTCGCCCGTGGCCGCGATCTGCTGCTCGATCGCCGCGGCGATCGTCATCGCGATCTCGGACATGCCCGAGATGGTGCCGCCGATGCTCTCGATCGCCGCCACCGTCCGGGCCGTCAGATCCTGCATCTCGGCGATCTGGGTCTCGATCTCGCCGGTCGCCCGGGCGGTCTGGGTGGCCAGCGACTTCACCTCCGACGCCACCACGGCGAACCCCTTGCCCGCCTCCCCGGCCCGCG
>CAZEFK010000413.1:0-1711 GCA_964511405.1 uncultured Comamonadaceae bacterium
CGCCTGGGTGCCCTTGCCGCGCAGCGCCGCGCCCGAGGCCAGGCGCAGCTCGCCCGCGACGCCGTCCCGGCCGCCATCGCGGCCGCGCGGTGGGTGCTGGATGCGGTCGAAGGCGGCCAGCAGCTCGAAACCCTGGCCGTCGACCCGGCCGATCTCCATGACTTGGCCGTGGCCGCCGCGGGTCATGCCGGCGCCGCCCGAATCCGGGCGCAGCTCCTTGCGCCAGAACACCAGCGGTGTCGCGGCCTCGACGATCTCGACCGGGGTGCCGCGGACACCGCTGGGATAGGCCGTCGCCGACAGCCCGTCCTGTCCGGGCCGCGCCCCGGTGCCGCCGTTGGACGTCACCGTGATGGCAAAACCGTAGTCGCCGGCGCCGCGGTCGGCGGTCGGGCCGCGGAAGGTCATGTTCCACAAGCAGCTGGTGCCCTCGGCCGGCACCCGCTCCGGCACCGCCTGGCGCAGGCAGTTGAACACCACGTCGGGCAGCATCTGGCCGGTGATATGGCGCGACGACACCGCCGCCGGATAAGGCGCGTTGAGGATCGTGCCCACGGGCGCCGACACCGTGAAGGGCGCCAGCGACCCGGCGTTGTTGGGCACCCGCGGGCTCACCACGCAGCCCAGCCCGAAGCAGGTATAGGCGGTGGTGTAGGCGATCGGCACGTTGATGCCGCGCTTGACCATGGGCGAGGTGCCCGAGAAATCGACATGGATGCCGGTGTCAGTGATGGTCAGCGCCGCCACCAGGTCGATCGGCGCGTCATAGCCGTCGATGCGCATGGCCCCCCGGAAAGTGCCCTTGGGCAGCCGCGCAATCTCGACCAGCACCGCGGCCCCGCTGGCCTCGATGATGTGGCGGGCCAGGCCGTCCAGGCTGTCGAGGGCGAACTCGTCCATCATCTCGACCAGGCGGCGCACGCCGATGTCGTTGCAGGCGGCCAGGCTGTAGACGTCGCCCTCGGTCTCGATCGGGTTGCGGCTGTTGGCGCGGATCATGGCCAGCAGGGTCTCGTTCATGGTCCCGCGCTCGGCCAGCTTGAGCATCGGGATCGACAGCCCCTCCATGAACAGGTCGGTGCCGTCGGGGCCGAAGCCGATGCCGCCGATGTCGTTGATATGGGCGGTGCAGCTGAACAGCCCGACCAGCCGGCCGCGCCGGAAGGCCGGCGTGGTCAGCACGAAGTCGTTGAGATGCCCGGTGCCGCGCCAGGGATCGTTGGTGATGTAGATGTCGCCGTCCTGCATGGTGGCGACCGGAAAGGCGGCTAGGAAATGCTTGACCGACTCGGCCATGGAGTTGACGTGTCCGGGCGTGCCGGTCACCGCTTGGGCCAGCATCCGGCCCTCGAGGTCGAAGACCCCGGCCGACAGGTCGCCGCATTCGCGCACGATCGGGCTGAAGGCCGTGCGCAGCAGCGTCTGGGCCTGCTCCTCGACCACCGCGAGCAGGCGGTTCCACATGATCTGGTTCTGGATGTCGGCGAGACCCGGCATGGTCATGCCTCCGAACGGGGCTTGGCGGTGAGGACGAGGGTGCCGGCGCCGTCGATGGCGGCGTCGAACCGGGCCGAGACGACCGTGGTGGTCTGGGCCTCGGCGACGATCGCGGGGCCGGCCAGGGTCATGCCGGGCTCCAGCCGGTCGCGGTCATAGACCGGAAGTTCAGCCGCCTCGCCGCCGGCCAGGCGGACCAGGCGGCGGCCGACCG
>CAZEFK010000414.1:0-1696 GCA_964511405.1 uncultured Comamonadaceae bacterium
CCAGCTTGGAAGGCTGGAGCTCTACCATTGAGCTACACCCGCAGAAGGTTCGCCGCCCGCCACTCCGATCGCCGCTTCCCGTCGTCCGCGCTCCCCGCGCCCCGCCCCGGCGGCTGGCGCCGCGACGCGGCCGCCGCCCTCCGCTGGCGGGTTATGGTGGAGGGGGTAGGATTCGAACCTACGTAGACTACGTCGGCAGATTTACAGTCTGCTGCCATTGACCGCTCGGCCACCCCTCCGGGAACCCACCCGCACGACAAAAGCCCGGCATCAACCGGGTTGCCGAGAAGACGGAGTGCGAACTATGGGAACCGGCCGGCTTTTGTCAACGGCTAAGATGTCCTTCTGCCGGTCCGGCCCGTGCCGATCGCCGTGCCCGCCCCCCGTGCCCGACCCCCGTGCCCGACCCTTGCCGGGCCGGCCCTGCTCCGACACTCTGGCCCGACCATGGCGCAACGTCCCCACAAAGCCCGGCCTGGCCCCCGCCCGGCCGTCCGCGGCAGCCCGCCCGCACCCCAGGCAACGGGCGGCCAGCAGTGGCTGTTCGGCACCCATGCCGTGACCGCGGCGCTGGCCAACCCAGAGCGCGTGTGCCGGCGGCTGCTGGCGACCGCCGAAGCCGCCGAGCGGCTGGGCCCGACCCGGCTGCCGGCCGAGCCGGCCGAGCGGGCGCAGCTCGACCGCCTGCTCCCGGGCGCGGTCCATCAGGGATTGGCGCTGCTGGCCGACTCGCTGCCGACCGTGACCCTGGACGACCTGCTCGGCGCCATCTCCGGCGACAGCCTGTTCGTGATCCTGGACCAGGTAACCGATCCGCACAATGTCGGCGCCATCCTGCGCTCGGCCGCAGCCTTCGGCGCCACTGCCCTGATTCTGCCCGAACGCCACAGTCCGCCGCTCGGCGGCACCCTGGCCAAGGCCGCATCGGGCGCGGTCGAGCGCATCCCGGTGATCCGGGTGGTGAACCTGGCCCGGGCGCTGGCCGAGCTTGGCGACGCCGGGGTCACGCGCATCGGCCTGGACGACGCCGGGACGGCGCCGCTCGCCGACTTGCCGCTGGGCGGCGCCGCAGCGCTGGTCCTGGGGGCCGAAGGCGAAGGGCTCAGGCGCCTGACCCGCGAGCGCTGCGACCACCTGGCCCGCCTGCCCACCCAGCCGGACTTTCCGGCGCTCAACGTCTCCAACGCCGCCGCCGTCGCGCTCTACGCGGTCCGTCTGCGCCTGCGCGTGGCAACCTCTGCTAGTCTGCCGGCATGACGGCGCCCCCTCCCACCTGGTACGTCGTGGTCCGGCGCGCCGCCGAGGTCATCGGCGCCGACGCCGGGCGCTGGCTCGACCAGCCGAATCGCGAACTCGGCGGCGACACCGCCGCGGCTGCCCTGTTCACGCCGGACGGGCGGCTCAAGGTCCGGGCGATGGTCGAGCGCATCGCCGCCGGCGGCGCGCAGGCGGCCGACTTGGTGCAGGCCGACGCCGGACCGGTGCCGGCCAGCGCCGACGAGCCGCCCCTGACCGAGATCTGCGCCGTTGCCGAGCGCGCGCTCGGGGCCCACGCCGAAGACTGGTTCGAGCTGCGCCGCAAGGGCTTCGGTGGCGGCACCGCCAGCTTCACGCTGTTCACCCCCGGTGGCCGCGCCCGGGTTCTGGGCATCCTGCGCAAGCTCGAGGACGGTCTGGTCAGGCCGGCCGAGCCGCC
>CAZEFK010000415.1:0-1685 GCA_964511405.1 uncultured Comamonadaceae bacterium
CGATCAGCACGCGAGGCGCATCGGCATGAGTGCGGAACACGCCGACCGGCTTGCCCGACTGCACCAGCAAGGTCTGATCGGATTCCAGCCGGCGCAGGGTTGCGACCAGGCGATCGAAGCTCTCCCAGTCGCGGGCGGCGCGGCCGATGCCGCCATAGACCACCAGCTCGCCCGGCTTTTCGGCGACCTCGGGGTCGAGATTGTTCATGAGCATGCGCAGCGGCGCCTCGGTCAGCCAGCTGCGGGCGCTGAGCTCGGGGCCGCGGGGCGCGCGCACGATGCGCTGGTTGTCGAGGCGGGTCATGGCGTGTCCTCTCCTTCGGCGATGGCGGGCAGCAGGCCGGGGCCGGCGGCGGCTGCGACCGCGCCGCTGCGCAGCAGCGCCGTCGCGGCGGCGATGTCGGGCGCCATCAGGCGGTCATCCTCGAGCGCCGGCACCTCGGCGCGCAGCCGCGCCCGCACCTGCTCCAAGGGTTGGCTCGAAACGAGCGGGGCGTGAAACCCGCAGCCCTGGGCGGCGGCCAGCAGCTCGATGCCCAGGATCGCGGCCAGGTTGTCGGCCATGGCCAGCAGGCGCCGGGCGCCGTGGGTGGCCATCGACACATGGTCTTCCTGATTGGCCGAGGTCGGGATCGAATCGACGCTGGCCGGCATGGCGCGCTGGCGGTTCTCGGCAACCAGCGCCGCTGCCGTCACCTGCGGGATCATGAAGCCGGAATTGAGGCCGGGCTTCGGCGTCAGGAACGCCGGCAGGCCGGACAGCGTCGGGTCGACCAGCATGGCGATGCGCCGCTCGGCCAGCGAGCCCACCTCGCACAGCGCCAGCGCGATCATGTCGGCGGCAAAGGCCACCGGTTCGGCATGGAAGTTGCCGCCCGACAAGACGTCGCCGTCGAACACCAGGGGGTTGTCGGACACGCCGTTGGCCTCCGCGGCCAGCGTGTCCGCCGCCTGGCGCAGCAGGTCGAGCACCGCGCCCATGACCTGGGGCTGGCAGCGCAGGCAATAGGGATCCTGGATGCGGTCGTCGCCCACCAGGTGCGAGGCGCGGATGGCGCTGCCGGCCAGCAGCGCCCGCAGCGCCGCGGCGGCCTCGGCCTGGCCGCGATGGCGGCGCACGGCATGGATGCGCGGGTCGAAGGGCGCGTCGGAGCCGCGCGCGGCGTCGGTCGACAGGGCGCCGGTAACCAGGGCGGCCTGGGCCAGGCGCTCGGCCTCGAACAGCCCGGCCAGCGCCAGCGCCGTCGATACCTGGGTGCCGTTGAGCAGGGCGAGCCCTTCCTTGGGCCCGAGCGCCAGCGGTTGCAGGCCGGCCTCGGCCAGGGCCTGGGCGGCCGGGCGGACGGTGCCGTCGACCAGGATCTCGCCCTGGCCCATCAGCGCCGCCGTCAGATGCGCCAGTGGCGCCAAGTCACCGGAGGCGCCGACCGAGCCTTGGCCCGGCACCACCGGCAGCAGTCCCTTGTCCAGCGCCGCCGCCAGCATCGCGACGGTCTCCGGCCGCACGCCCGAGAAGCCCTGCGCCAGGCTGGCCAGCTTCAGCGCCAGCACCAGCCGCCCCCCCGGCGCGGGCAGCGCCGCCCCGACGCCGGCGGCATGCGACAGCACCAGATTGCGCTGCAGCCGCTCCAGGTCGGCGGCGGCGATGCGGACCGAGGCCAGCTTCCCGAAGCCGGTGTTGATGC
>CAZEFK010000416.1:0-1658 GCA_964511405.1 uncultured Comamonadaceae bacterium
GGCGAAGGCGGCGGCGCCGCCGCCGAGCGCCAGGCCGGCCAGGCCGCCGGTCAGGCCGAGCGCCACCCCTTCGAGCGCGACGAGGCCGAACAGCAGCCGGGGCCGGGCGCCCAGGGCGCGCAGCAGGGCCAGCTCGCGCCGCCGCTGGCTCACCGCCGCATAGAGCGCCACGAAGAAGCCGACCGCCGACAGCCCGAGCAGGCCCAGGCCGAAGGCGCGCAGCACGTCCGCGCCCGTGCCGAGCAGCGTGTCCAGGTGCGCGGTCTCGACCGCGGGGCTGGCCGCCTGCAGGTTCGGCATGGCGGCCACGTACCGCGGCAGCATCAGCGCCCCCATGGCGGAGCGGTAGCTGATCAGGAGCGCGGTGACCTCCCGCCCGCCCGGGCTTTTGTCGACGTCGTGGGGATCGATCGGCCGGCCGGCGGCGAGGGCCTGGGCGTGCTCCTGGTTCTCGTGCTCGTGCACCTTCCAGACGCTGGCGGTGTCGGTCAGCACCAGCCGGTCGATCACCGCGCCGGTCGGTTCGAGCACGCCGACCACGCGGTACGGAGTGTCCTTGTGCGCCTCGCCGCCGGGCGCCAGGCCATGGTCGCCGATGAACACCTGGCCGACCTTCAGCCCGAGCTTGCGCTCGGCCTCGGCGCCGATCACCGCCTCCATCGGCTGCGACCACCAGCGGCCCTGCGCCAGGCGGGCGTGGTAGATCCCGCCATACTGGGCGGTGGTGCCGACGATGCGGAAACCCGAGACGTTGTCGCCCAGCGACACGGGCACGGCGCGGCGGACCATGTGGTTCTGCGCCAGGCTCTGGGCGACGGCGAGCGGGATGTTGCCGGTCGGCTGGTCGAGCTCGAACACCGAGGACAGGATCAGCTGCAGTGGGCTGCCCTTGGCGCCGACGACCAGGTCGATGTCGGCGAGGTCCCGATCGAACCGCCCCGACAGCCCCGCATTCAGCGCCAGCACCGCGGTCAGCACCGCGATGCCGAGCGCGAGCGTCAGCGCATGGAAGGCCCAGGTGAGCGGCTTTCGCGCGATGAAGGCGCCTGTGAGCTTGAAGACGTTCATGCCGCGGCCTCCGTCACGTCAGCGGCTCCGCCGCCACGGTCGTCCCGATGCGGTCGCGCAGCCGCAGGTCGTGGGTGGCGATCACCAGGGCCGCGCCGGTCTCCGACGCCGCCCGGAGCAACAGGTCCGCCACGCGGGCGCAGGCCTGGTCGTCGAGGCTCGCGGTCGGCTCGTCGGCGAGGATCAGCTTGGGCTGAAGCAGCATGGCGCGCGCGATGGCGGCGCGCTGGGCCTGGCCGCGGCTGAGGGTCTCGGCGGGGCGATGGGCCCGGTCCGCCAGGCCGAGCTCGTCCAGGACGGCCAGGGCGCGGGCGCGATCCTGCCGCGCCCCCGTCGCGAAGGGGGCGAGCAGGACGTTGTCCAGCGTGCTGAGCCCGGCGATCAGGTGCAGATCCTGGAACACCAGGCCGATCGCCCGGCCGCGGAAGCGGTCCCGCGCCGCCGGCTCGAGCGCCGCCACATCGACGTCGTCGACCGCGACCCGCCCCTCGAACACGTCCGCCAGCCCGGCGATGGCCAGCAGCAGCGTCGTCTTGCCCGATCCGGACGGCCCCAGCAGCAGGCTGGCCCGCCCGGCCTCGACCGTGAGC
>CAZEFK010000417.1:0-1642 GCA_964511405.1 uncultured Comamonadaceae bacterium
CTCGGACACGATGCCGATGTCGACCGTGCGCTGCTTGAAGATGCGGTTCTCGGTCAGCAGATTGTCGAGATCCTTGACGACCTGGGTGAAGCCCTTGTTCCAGGCGGCGATGTCCTCGGCCAGGCCGGGCGGCAGGTCCTGGTGCACGCCGCCGGGCCGGAAATAGTTGGCGTGCATGCGGGCCCCGGAGGCGCGCTCGTAGAAGCCCATCAGCTTCTCGCGCTCCTCGAAGCCCCACAGCAGCGGCGTGATGGCGCCGACGTCGATCGCCATCGTGGTGATGTTGAGCAGGTGGTTGAGGATCCGGGTCAGCTCGCTGAACAGCACCCGGATGTACTGGCCGCGCTCGGGCACGGTGATGCCCAGAAGTTTCTCGGTCGCCAGCGCGAACGAGTGCTCCTGGCACATGGGCGAGACATAGTCCAGCCGGTCGAAATAGGGCACCGCCTGGATGTAGGTCTTGTACTCGATCAGCTTCTCGGTGCCGCGATGGAGCAGCCCGATATGGGGATCGGCGCGCTCGACCACCTCGCCGTCCATCTCCAGCACCAGGCGCAGCACGCCATGGGCGGCCGGATGCTGCGGCCCGAAGTTCATCGTATAGGTTTTGATCTGGGCGGCGGCCATGGCGCGCTCCTTCTTTCGACGGTCGGGCCCGGAGCGCTTACGAGCGTCCGCGCGTGCCGACCGGGGCCTTCTCGTCGCCCGGCAGCACCATTTCCGAGGTCATGCCTTCCCACGGCGACAGGAAGTCGAAGGTCCGGAATTCCTGGACCAGCTTCACCGGCTCATAGACCACGCGATTCTGTTCGTCGTCGTAGCGGACCTCGACATAGCCGGTCAGCGGGAAGTCCTTGCGCAGCGGATGCCCCTCGAAGCCATAGTCGGTCAAGATCCGCCGGAGGTCGGGGTGGTCGGTGAAGAACACCCCGTACATGTCCCAGGTCTCGCGCTCGAACCAGCCGGCGGCCGGGAACAGCGACACCACCGAGGGCACCGGCGTCGCCTCGTCGGTGCCGACCTTGACCCGCACCCGCTGGTTCAGCGCCGGCGACAGCAGGTGGTAGACCACGTCGAAGCGCTGCGGCCGGTCGGGATAATCGACGCCGCAGATGTCGATCAGCTGGCTGAACCGGCAGCGCGGATCATCGCGCAGAACCTGCATCACCGCGAGGATGGCGTCGCCCCTGGCCACCAGGGTCAGCTCCCCATGCGGCAGGCTCACCGAGTCGATCGCGTCGGGCAGGGCGGCGGCGATGTAAGCGCCCAGCCCGTCCAAACCGTCTTCCGTCACATCGGCCATGATCTTGGGTTCCGTCGCCGTCAGCGGGCGAACCGGCTGGTGCGCCGGATCTTCTTCTGCAGTTGCATGATGCCGTACAGCAGCGCCTCGGCGGTCGGCGGGCAGCCCGGCACGTAGACGTCGACCGGCACGATGCGGTCGCAGCCGCGCACCACCGAGTAGCTGTAGTGGTAGTAGCCGCCGCCGTTGGCGCAGGAGCCCATGGACAGCACCCAGCGCGGCTCGGCCATCTGGTCATAGACCTTGCGCAGGGCGGGCGCCATCTTGTTGGTCAGGGTGCCGGCGACGATCATCACGTCGGATTGGCGCGGGCTCGGCCGGAAGACCAGGCCCATGCGG
>CAZEFK010000418.1:0-1613 GCA_964511405.1 uncultured Comamonadaceae bacterium
ATGCACGGCGAAGCCGTTGAAGCCGTCGGCGATCATCGAGCAGGACGGGCAGCCGGCCTTGTAGTCGGGCCCGAACATGAAGTGATAGACCATGAGCTGCGAGCGCCCCTGGAACAGCTGGGGCAAGGTCGCCGGCCCGTCGTCGGTCTCGAAGCGGTAGGTCTTGTCGACCTTGACCCAGGGCAGCGCCTGGCGCTGCTCCGCCAGGGCGTCGCTCTGTCGGGTCAATTCCTTCTCGGCCTGCAGCAGTTTCAGCCGCGCCGCCAGCCACTCGTCCCGCGAAACCGTCGCATGTGTCGTCATCGGTCAGATCTCCCTTGGTATGAGGGCTGCCTCAGGCGGCAACCGGTGCAGGGCGGGCGTAGTCCGCCAGCTGCCGGCTCAACGCCGCCTGGAACGCCGGCCGCGCTTCGCAGCGCTTGAGGTAGCGGTCGACCATCGGCAGCTCGGCCACCAGGTCGGTGTGCCGGATCAGCCGCAGCACCGTGGTCATCAGGATGTCGGCGGCGCTGAAGGCGCCGGCCAGGTAGTCGCGGCCGTCCAGCCGGGACGCCAGCGGCCGGAGCTGGCCGCGGACCTGCTCGACCACCGCGGGGCGGCGCTGCCGGACCCAGTCCTCGCCGCCATGCTGCAGGTCCATGGCCAAAAGCGCGTCGACCGGCGGCTCGACCGTGTTGAGCGCGGCGAACATCCAGGCCAAGGTCTCGGCGCGCGCCGCGGCGTCGCCAGGGATCAGGTCGTCCGTGGCCTCCGCGATGCGGCAGAGGATGGCGCCCGATTCGAACAGGCTGCTCCCGTCGGCTTCGATGGCGGGCACCTTGCCGAAGGGCGAGATGCGCCGGAACGCCTCCGAATGGCGGTCGGCTGATTCGACCAGCCGGACGTCGTAGGGGATACCCGCCTCCTCCAGCGCCCAGCGCACGCGCAGGTCGCGCACCAGGCCCTGGGCAAAGTCCGGGACCCGGCTGAAGCCCCAGACGGTGATGTGGTGGATCGGGCGGCCAGGGATTGTCGTCATCGCTTGGATCTCCGTTGGTGTGGGGCGACGATGACGGCCGGCCGGCGATGGCCGGGAGTGACAAGTGTGTCGGGATTCCGATGGACTCACTGATCACGGCGGCGGCGCGGGCGTTGGCCAGGGGCGATCCGCTGGGCGCCTTGAACCGGGTCGCCCTGCGCGACGACCCGCCGGCGCTGGCGCTGCGCGGCATCGCCATGGCCCAGCTGGGCGACCTGGAGCGCGCCCGGGTGCTGCTGCGCCGGGCGGCGCGCGCCTTCGGGCCGCGCGAGGCGATGGCCCGCGCCCGCTGCGTCGTGGCGGAGGCCGAGATCGCGCTGGCCGCCCGCGACCTGACGTGGCCACCCACGGCGCTGCAGGCGGCGCGGGCGGTCCTGGAGCAGCATGGCGACCGGCTGAACGCCGCCCACGCCCAGTACCTGGAAATCCGGCGCCTATTGCTGATCGGCCGCCTGGACGAGGCCGAGCAGCGCCTGGCCGGGCTGGACCCGGCCCCCTTGCCGCCGGCCCTGCGCGCCGGCCATGCCCTGGTGGTGGCCGGGATCGCGATGCGCCTGACGCGCGCGGCCGCGGCCCGGGCGGCGCTGGCCCAGGC
>CAZEFK010000419.1:0-1600 GCA_964511405.1 uncultured Comamonadaceae bacterium
GCCAAACGCCCGCGCAGCCCGCGGCACCCCCGGCGCAGCCCGCTGCGCCTGCCGTGCCGCTGGCGCGCTGACCCGGCGGTGATGGGCCCGGCCACCCACCAATCCCCGACGGCCGGAGCCGCCCCGCGGCTCCCCTCAAGAGAGCCACCCCACCCGTGACCCGGTTCATCTTCATCACCGGCGGCGTGGTGTCGTCCCTGGGCAAGGGGCTCGCCTCGGCCGCTCTCGGCGCGTTGCTGCAGGCCCGCGGCTACACGGTCCGCCTGCGCAAGCTCGACCCCTATCTCAATGTCGACCCGGGCACCATGTCGCCGTATCAGCACGGCGAGGTGTTCGTGACCGACGACGGCGCCGAGACCGACCTCGATCTCGGCCATTACGAGCGCTTCACCGGCGTGTCGGCGCGCAAGAGCGACAATGTCACGACCGGCCGGCTCTATTCGGAAGTGATCGCGCGCGAGCGCCGCGGCGACTATCTGGGCGCCACCATCCAGGTCATTCCGCACGTGACGGACGCCATCAAGGAGTTCGTGCGCAGCGACCTGGACGGCTGCGATTTCGCGCTGTGCGAGATCGGCGGGACCGTCGGCGACATCGAGGGGCTGCCGTTCCTGGAGGCGATCCGCCAGCTGCAGAACGAGCTCGGCCGCGAACGCTGCCTGTTCGTGCACCTGACCCTGGTCCCGCACATCGCCTCGGCCGGCGAGCTCAAGACCAAGCCGACCCAGCATTCGGTCAAGGAGCTGCTGTCGGTTGGCATCCAGCCCGACATCCTGCTGTGCCGCTGCGAGCGGCCGATCCCGATCGAGGCGCGGCGCAAGATCGCGCTGTTCTGCAACCTGCAGGTCGAGCGGGTGATCCCGGCGATCGATGTCGACACCATTTACCAGGTGCCGATCGCCTATCACGAGGAGGGTTTCGACCGCGAGGTCTGCCGCCATTTCGGCCTCGACCACACGGCGGCACCCGACCTGGCGCGCTGGCGCCAGGTGGTGCGCCGGATCCGCAGCCCCGAGGGCGAGGTCACGATCGCCGTCGTCGGCAAGTACACCGAATCGGTGGACGCCTACAAAAGCCTGGCCGAGGCGCTGACCCACGCCGGGATCGCCAACAATGTCCGGGTCAGGCTCGATTGGATCGATTCGGAGCTGTTCGAGCGCCACGACCCGATCGAGCGGCTGGAGAACGTCAACGGCGTGCTGGTGCCGGGCGGCTTCGGCCTGCGCGGCACCGAGGGCATGATCAACGCCGTGCGCTTCGCGCGGGTCCGGCGGCTGCCCTATTTCGGCATCTGCTTCGGCATGCAGATGGCAGTGATCGAAGGGGCGCGCAACCTGGCGGGCCTGGCCTCGGCCGGATCGACCGAGTTCGGCACGGTCGACGATCCCGTAGTCGGGCTGATGACCGAGTGGGCCCGCGGCAACGAGGTCGAGCGCCGCACCGCCGGCACCGACCTGGGCGGGACCATGCGCCTGGGGGCCTATCCCTGCTATCTGGCCCCGGAGTCGCAGGTCCGCGGCATCTACGGCAGCGAGATGATCCACGAGCGCCACCGGCACCGCTACGAGGTCAACACCGACTACCGCGCCAAGCTGGAAAC
>CAZEFK010000420.1:0-1576 GCA_964511405.1 uncultured Comamonadaceae bacterium
CGCCGCCGCCGCGCCGCTGGCCGCGGCACTGGCCGGCTGCGGCGTGCGCGTCGAGGCCGACGCCGACGGCCTGGCGATCCACGGCACCGGCCGGCCGCCGGACGGCGGCGCCGAGGTCGATGCCCGCGGCCAGCCGCTGCTGGCGCTCGCCTTCCTGGCCCTGGGCTCGGCAACCGCGGCGCCGGTCCGGGTCCTGGGCGTGGACGCGGTGGACCGGCGGGCGCCTGATTTCGTCGGCCTGCTCAACGGGCTGGGCGCCCAGCTCGGCGGGGCGGCCTGACATGCCGACCATCGCCGTCGACGGTCCCGCGGCCTCGGGCAAGGGCACCCTGGCGCGCCGCCTGGCCGAGCATTTCGGCTTCCACCATCTCGACACCGGCCTGCTCTACCGGGCGGTCGGGCTGCGCTCGGGCGACGGCGCCCCAGCGCCCGCGGTCGCCGCGGCCACTGCCTTCGATCCCGCCTGGCTGACCGACCCCGCGCTGCGCTCCGAGACCGCCAGCCGGCTGGCTTCCGTGGTCGGCGCGATCCCCGAGGTGCGGGCCCATCTCCTGGCCTTCCAACGCGCCTTCGCGGCGCGGGCGCCGGGCGCCGTCCTCGACGGCCGCGACATCGGGACCGCGGTCTGCCCGGGGGCCGAGGCCAAGCTGTACGTGACCGCCGATGTCGCGGTGCGCGCCCGCCGTCGCCTGAACGAGTTGCTTGGCCACGGCCGAGAGGCTATATATGCAACCGTTCTGCAGGACCTGATCGACCGGGATGCGCGCGATAGCCAGCGAGCGGCCGCCCCTATGAGGTGCGCCGCCGATGCGCTTTTGCTGGATACGTCCGATCTCGATGCCGATGCGGCCTTCGCTGCGGCGCTGGCCCTCGTCGAAGCCCGTCTGGGGTCCAGGCGCCCGTAGAACTTGAAGCACCAGGAGACGGTGCCGCCAGCCGGCGGCCCGCCCGTTCGTCAACCCCAACCCCTCGGCCCAGGGACAGCCGCCCGGCCGGGACCAGGAGTGTAAATGGCCAAAGCAGCCAACGCCGCCGTCCTCGAGATGCCGAAGAGCGAGAGCTTCGCCGCCCTGCTCGACGAGAGCCTGGGCACCGGCGACAGCCTGGAAGGCACCGTCGTCAAGGGCACGGTCGTCGCCATCGAGAACGACACCGCCCTCATCGACGTCGGCCTGAAATCGGAAGGCCGCGTGGCGCTCCGCGAGTTCTCGGCCGCCGGCCAGCCGCCCGAAATCAAGGTCGGCGACACCGTCGAGGTGTTCCTGGAGCGCATGGAGGACAAGCACGGCGAAGCGCAGCTCAGCCGCGAGAAGGCCCGCCGCGAGGAGGCCTGGAACCAGCTCGAGAAGGCATTCCAGGACCAGCAGCGCGTCACCGGCGTGATCTTCGGCCGCGTCAAGGGCGGCTTCACCGTCGACCTGTCGGGTGCGGTGGCGTTCCTGCCGGGCAGCCAGGTCGACATCCGGCCGGTGCGCGACATCGCCCCGCTGCTGGGCTCGCCCCAGCCCTTCCAGATCCTCAAGATGGACCGCCGCCGCGGCAACATCGTGGTGTCGCGCCGCGCCGTGCTGGAAGA
>CAZEFK010000421.1:0-1554 GCA_964511405.1 uncultured Comamonadaceae bacterium
GCGATCGGCAGCCGCGTGGTGCCGTCGGCGCAGGCGGCCGCCACGGCCAGGGCCGGCAGGTAGCCGGCCGCCGCCAGGCGGCCGGGTGGGACCGCGACGCCGCGCAGCGGTGCCGCCGCCAGGGTCAGGTCGGCCACTGATGCGGCCGCGTCGTCGGTTCGGGTCAGGGTGGCCCCCATCTCGGCCAGGGTGGCAAGGATGGCGTCGAGGCCGGGATCGACCGCGACGCCGGGCAGGGTGACGGCCGAGCCCGGCCGGATCGCGGCAGCGGCCAGCAGCATCGCCGCGAGCGCCGGATCGCCCGGCAGCGCCATCGTCGTCGGCGCCAGCTCGGGCTGGCCGGTGACGGTGGTGGCCAGGCCCTGCGGCGTGGCGGCGCACGCGGCATCGGCCCCGAACCGCCGCAGGAGCCAGGCCGCCAAACCGGTGGCGGGACCGGAGACGGTCACGGTCGTGACGCCGGGGGCATGCAGGCCGGCCAGCAGGAGGGCGGCGGCGATCGATGGCGATGGCGAATCCAGCCGCCACTCGATCGGCAGCGGGTGGGCCGTGCCGATGACCACGGCGGGCAGGCCGGCGCAGGCGCGGAGGCTGATCCGCGCGCCGAACCGGCGCAGCGGCGCCAGCAGGGGCTCGAGCGGGCAGTCGACAGTGACCCCAGTGCCGCCCAGGATCGTCGTGAACGGGTGTCCGGCGAGCATGCCCATCAGCAGGTGCAACGCCGCCGGCGCCGTGGGCGTCAGCGGCCGGTCCGGCTCGGCCAGGCCGCCGATGCCGCGGCCATGGATGTCTGCCGCGTCGCCCTCGTGGGCAATCTCGACGCCCAGCGCCGGCAGCGCTTCGGCCAGGCTGTCCAGGGCCGGCGACCGGGGCATCCGGGTCAGGCGTGTGGCGCCGACGGTCAAGGCACCGAGCGCCAGGGCGCCCAAGGCGGCGCCGCGGTCCCCGGGCAGCGGCGCGATGCCGCTGATCCGGTCGGCGCGGCGCGCGACCAGGCTGGAACCGGCGGCGGGATGACGGGCGCGGGCAGGCAGGACGGGCTCCGGGCGGCGGCGGTCGACGAAGGGGCCGAGCGGCGGGTCGGCCGCTGGCCGCTGTAGCATGGGGCCGGCGGCCGGGCCAACCTGTGATCGCCGGGCCGTGATCGCCAACCCGTGATCGCCGGCTCTGGCGGCGGCGGTTTTGGCTTTGACAGGCCAGCGGTCGCGTGGCATGCCACCGGCTCGCCGCTGCCAGGAGTAGGGTATGGTCAAGCCGGAGTGGGGCTCTAAGCGAATTTGCCATAGCTGCGGCGCTGCGTTCTATGATCTCCGGCGCACGCCGATTGTGTGCCCGAAATGCGGCGCCGCCTATGATCCCGAAGCGATTCTGAAGTCGCGGCGCAGCCGCGCGCCGTCGCCGGAAGACAAGGAGGTCGTGGCCCCCGTGCACGACGCCGACGAGGCCGACGTCGCCGCGGAAGCCGACGAGGAGGCCGAGGACGTCGTGGAGGACGTGGTCGCCGAGGACGAGGAGGACGAGGACCTGATCGAGGACGCCTCCGAACTCGGCGAG